>NZ_JACCAS010000001.1:2528988-2845111 GCF_013409255.1 Paraburkholderia bryophila | reverse complement strand
ATCTGGCCGGCCGGCGGATTGTCGATATGGTTCGCGAGGATCTGACCATGGACAAGATCCTCACGCGCCAGGCGTTCGAAAACGCGATTCGCACGAACGCGGCGATCGGCGGCTCGACCAATGCGGTGGTGCATCTGATCGCGCTAGCCAAGCGCATCGGCGTGGAGTTGTCGCTTGAGGATTGGGAGCTGGGTTCGAACGTGCCGTGTCTGGTGAATCTGCAGCCGTCGGGTGAATATCTGATGGAGGATTTTTACTACGCGGGCGGTTTGCCGGCGGTGTTGAAGCAAATGGGCGAACAAGGCCTGTTGCATCGCGAAGCGCTGACCGTGAACGGTAAAACGATCTGGGACAACGTGCGCAACGCGCCGAATCACGACGAGAAAGTCATCACCACGTTTGCCGAGCCGTTCAAGCCGAAGGCGGGCATCGCCGTGCTCAAGGGCAACCTCGCGCCGAATGGCGCGGTGATCAAGCCGTCGGCGGCCACCGCGCAATTGCTCAAGCATCGCGGTCGCGCGGTCGTGTTCGAAAACATCGAGGAACTGCACGCGAAGATCGACGACGAGTCGCTCGACATCGACGAGCATTGCATCATGGTGCTCAAGGGTGCGGGCCCGAAGGGTTATCCGGGTTTCGCGGAAGTCGGCAACATGCCGCTGCCGAAAAAGGTGCTGCAAAAAGGCATCACGGACATGGTGCGAATTTCCGACGGCCGCATGAGCGGCACGGCCTACGGCACGGTGGTGCTGCACGTGTCGCCGGAAGCGGCTGCGGGCGGCCCGCTCGCGTTCGTGCAAACCGGCGACATGATCGAACTGGACGTCGAAGCGCGCCGTCTGTACCTCGACGTCTCCGACGACGAACTCGCCCGCCGACGCGCCACATGGCTGCCGCCGGAGCCGCCCAAACGCGGCTACTACAAGCTGTATGTCGAGCATGTGCTGCAAGCGGATCAGGGCGCGGATCTGGACTTCCTCGTTGGCTCGAGCGGCGCGCCGGTGCCGCGCGATTCGCATTGATCGACGCGTTGACTGATGAACTGATTGATTGAACCTGCGCTTTGCGAGAAGGCGTACTGCCGATGCGGACCGATAGGCTGCATCGGCTTTTTTTGTCCGCGTGCGCCTTCGCCTCCAATTAGCTACCCGCAAAAACGCCGCGCACAAAATAAATCGGCCGGGCACGTAATGCCCGGCCGATCTATTACTCACAGGTCCACCGCCTCCGGCTTTTAACAGTCAGAGAATCTTATTGTCCGACACAACAACTCATTCCGGCGTGATACCGGAATGACGGCGTTCAGCTTATTTTCAGTTTATTGTTTGATAAAGCGATCGTTTGCCCAGAGGCCTTCCGTATCGCTATTGCCGGAATTCACGAATTCGACGTCGTGGCCGACTACGCGCACCACGCGGAAGCTCGAGTTTTCCGGCGTGGAAACGCATTGATATCCGGAGAAGAACTCCTGCATCTGCTGCTGTTCGCCAGCCTGGGCATGTACATCGGCGGCGTCGAGTTTATCCTTCGACAGACAGCCGTACGCATTGGCTTTGAATTGAATGGTTTGCTGCGGCTTGATCATGACGTCTTGCGCCTGAACAGTCGCGGCAGCCAAACCCGCAATAGCGAAAACAAGGGCGATTCGCGTTTTCATATTTTCCTCCGGTGCGGGTCGGGGAATACTCAGGTTAGCTATGTATTTAACTTTAACGTCCCACCCGCAACTTGCACTTTAGAAGAATGGCGAAGAACGACAAGCACATCTTGTGTGCGGTCGCAACAGCGGCGAATTGTCACACCATGCGTCGTGGCTGCTTAAACATTGAGCAGCCGCTTAAATGGTTGGAATGGCGATGGGTAACTGACGGATGCGCAGGGCACGCCGCTTTAACCAGTAAAGCTTTGCGGCGCGTATTGGCGTAAACGAGTAGCACCAATTAAGCGATTTACTACATTTAATTCGCGTACTTGGTGCATTGCACACAAAGTCATTCAGACGATCAAAGCAAAATCTCGAAATAACGGTGTACGTGCAGAAGATAAACGATGCCAGGCTGGGTCGCCATTGCGCGTGAGCGACGTCCGGCGACCCTCGCGCGTTCATTTTTCGCGCTGCTTCGACGCGAAAAACTCCGCCTGGAACAGGCACATGCGCAACGCGTTGTGATAGCTGCCGTTGCCGAAAAACTCCTCGATCAACTCGGCCTCATGCCTGAAGCCGCACTTTTCGTAGACGTGGATCGCCGCGGTATTCGACTTGTCCACAATCAGGTAGACCTTGCGCAGATTCAGCACCGAAAACGCATAGTCGATCGCGAGTTGAGTCGCGACGGTCGCGTAGCCGCGGCCCTGCGCGTGCGGCGCGATGATGATCTGGAACTCGCCGCGTCGGTGAATATAGTCCAGCTCGATCAACTCGACGACGCCGATGGTTTGCCCTTCGTTGTCGATCGCGACGAAGCGGCGCTCGCGCAGATCGTGCACGTGCTGGTCGTACAGTTGGGTCAGTTCGGAGAAGGTTTCGTACGGCTCCTCGAACCAGTAACGCATGATTTTCGCGTTGTTGTTCACTTCGTGCACGAAGCGCAGATCGGTGCGCTCGAGTGGGCGCAAGGTGAGGTCGTTGCTGCGTTCGGTGGTCATGAGATTCCCCTTGAGAATTATTGGTCTGGGCGCGCGAGGCCGGTGACGGCGCATCAAGCGCGCTCCAGTTAGTCAGGGCGCGTAGCCGGGAGTTCGTACAGTGTGCCAGCGCGGTGCGACATAGCCACGCGGCGAACCGAGGCGGCGCGTGGGTTTGACGGGGGGCGGGGCGTCGCGTTGTCGCAGGCGGGTTGCCGCGTGTTTATGCGTGGCGCGACACCGTTCGGGCACATGCGGTGCTCTACAATGAAATCATGCTCTTGCGATCGGAGGCCACCGTGATCGAGCACTTGATTCTGGGCGTTTTTCTGGTGATTCCGCTGCTTATCGTCGCGTTTCTTTTCTCCGACGAATTGTGGCAAGAACATCGGCATTTACACGAGATGCGACCCGCGCACGTTAAACCGCGGCGCATCGACTGGCGGCATCCGTTGCGCCGTACGCGGAATCGGCTTTAACGCGCCGTCTTTGACTAATCGCTGATCCTCCTGGGTGCTGCACAGCACGAATCGACGGTGCCGTTTTAGAATGACGGCCCGTTGAACAGGAGGTGTTGTGCGCAAACTGATGTCTTTGATGCTGCTGGCGGCCACCGCCGCGGCCTTCGTGCCGGCGGCTGCCGAGGCGCATTCCCATTCCCGGGTGGTGTGCAAACGCGTGTGGGTGCATGGTCGTCTGGTGAAGCGCTGCCGCCGCGTGCCGCCGCCACATCATTACCACCCTCACCGTCGGCCGCCGCCGCATCATGGCCCGGCGCCGTATCACCGTTGATGAATCCCGAACCCGCCGCGCGCGGGTTTTTTTACGCGGGGCGCTGCGCCCCAAGTCCGGCAGCACAGCGCGCGCAAATACGTGTCCACCAATAAAAAAGCCTGCCGTTTCGGGCAGGCTGAAAAAGAGATCCACACTCAATGCCTTGCGGGTACACAAGGCAGAGATAAGTCTAACTGGTGAACGCGCGCCGCTGGTTTCATCGGCTTTTACAGTTATTACGGCGCAATACGCGGCATTCAGCTTCGACCGACGCGTCAGCCCACCTCAATCGGCACGCCAATAAGCGCGAATCCGTTGGGCGAGGGCTTCGAGCGTGTCCGCGTCGGCGACCTCGCGCGCGTGCATGCGCAGCGGCTGGCCGTCCCAGCGCGGAATTACGTGAAAATGCACATGCGGCACGGTTTGACCGGCCGCAACGCCGTTGAACTGGCCGATAAACACGCCGTCGGGCTGCAAGGCCGCGCGCACGGCGATCGCCAGCTTCTGCGTCATACGCATGCAAGCCACCGTCGACGCATCCGACAACTCGAAAATCTCCGCCACCGCCTCTTTCGGCACCACCAGCAAATGGCCGTCCGCTTGCGGCATCAGATCCATGAAGGCCAGCGCCGTTCTGGTTTCCGCGACTTTGATGCAGGGTAGTTCGCCACGCAGAATCCTCGCGAAGGGATTGCTGTTGTCGTAGTTCATCACGCTTCCTTTCCTGGGTTGCAGGGACAGTTCGAGGGATGCCGCATTGCCTCTATTGTCCGCCTCGACTGTTACAGCGCGCGGGCCGCGCGCTTGATTGCCTGCGGTGGTTGGCCATACGCCCGCAGAAAGGCGCGCCGCATTCGTTCGGTGTCGACGAAACCGGTGTCGATGGCGACGGCTTCCATTGAATGACGGCCTGCCTCCAGCATGGCGCGCGCGGCCTCCACGCGCAACGCTTCAATCGCTTTGGCGGGTGATTGGCGGGTTTCGTCGCGAAACGCGCGGCTGAACTGCCGCGGGCTCAAATGCGCGACGTCGGCGAGTTGTTCGACCGTCAACGGCTCGCGCAGATGGTTCTTGGCATACGACAGCGCGCTCTGGATGCGATCGGATTTCGGCTCGAGATCGAGCATGGCGGAAAACTGCGACTGGCCGCCGGTGCGCCGGTGATACACCACGAGCTTCTTGGCGATCGCGCGCGACACCGCCGTGCCGAGATCGTTTTCAACCAGCGCCAGACAGAGGTCAATGCACGCCGTCATGCCGGCGGACGTCCACACGGTACCGTCGACGATAAAAATGCGGTCGTCGTCGACCCGCGCGCCGGGAAAGCGCCGTTGCAGCTCGCCCGAATAGGCCCAGTGGGTGGTGGCGTGGCGGCCGTCGAGAATACCGGCCTCCGCCAGCACGAAGGCGCCGGTGCAGATGCTGGTGGTGCGACGCGACGCGGCGAGCGCGTCGTTCAGAAACGCCAGCATGCCGGGCGACGACGGCGCGATTTCCATGGCGCCGGTCACGACCACGGTGTCGTAGGCGGGATCGCCGAATGGCCGCGAGACGACCTCGATGCCGGACGAGCTGCGCACCGTGCCGCCGTGTTCGGAAATCACCTCGACCTGATATTCGGGCTGCCCGGCCACCAGGTTGGCGAGTTCGAACACCGAGATCGCGACCATATCGAGGATCTGGAAGCCCGGAAAAACCACCACGCCGACGTGTCTCATCGCGATGTCCTAAAACGAGGTAATTATGACATTTGAGACGCAAGACTACGCGTCTAGACTTGCCTCGTCAACCTGCAGTGCGCGGTGAAACGGCACGGCAGCGGCGGTTTCCGGTTTTTCCATTCATCTGATATCTGACAGGGCACAGGCGCAACGCGCCACGCCCGCAAGGAGCACTTCAAATGGCAACGCAAGCAAACAACAAGGGAACGGCATTGGTAACGGGTGCATCGTCGGGCATCGGCGCGGTGTATGCGGACCGCCTCGCGCGGCGCGGTTACGACCTGATCCTCGTCGCACGGGATGTCGCCCGGCTGAACGGCCTGGCCGACCGTTTGAAGCAGGCCACCGGTCGCAGCGTCGAGACCATCGGCGCGGATCTGACCGTCAAAGCCGATACGCGCCGCATCGAAGACCGGCTGCGTGTGGACCAAAACATCACGATGCTGGTCAACAACGCGGGCGTCGGCGCGACGGCGTCGCTGATCGATTCCGACGTCGACGCGCTCGAACAGATGATCGAGCTGAACGTGACCGCGCTCACGCGCCTGACGGCGGCAGCCGTGCCGGGTTTCGTCGCGCGTGGCAAAGGGATTCTGATCAATGTGTCGTCGGTCGTGGCGTTGTCGCCGGAGATGTTGAACGGCACGTATAGCGGCACCAAGGCCTATGTGCTGAATCTGACGCAGTCGCTGCAGCACGAAGTGGGCGACAAGGGCGTGCAGTTGCAGGCGGTGTTGCCGGGCGCGACCAGCACGGCGTTCTGGGACCGTGCCGGACTCTCGGTCGAGCATTTGCCCGCGCAGATCGTCATGACCGCCGAAGACATGGTGGACGCGGCGCTCGCCGGTCTGGACCAGGGCGAACTGGTGACGATCCCGTCGTTGCCGGACGCGGCCGATTGGGAGCGTTTCAACACCGCGCGTCAGCATTTGCAGCCGAACCTGTCGCACAAGCTGCCGGCCGCGCGTTACGCGAGCGCCAAGGCGGCTTGAAGAAGGCTTTACGGCGCGGCGCTCTAGCGCCAATCCGTCGCCACGTCGTCGGGATCGACCAGCGTCAATCCCGACGACGGCAATGGCAGCGCCGTCTTATAGCGCACCTGCTTGAGCGCAAAACTCGAACGGATATTGGAAATACCCGGAATCTTCGTCAGATGATCGACGATGAAGCGCTCGAGCGTCTGCATATCCGGCATTACGACGCGCAACAGATAATCGGCGTCGCCCGTCATCAGATAGCACTCCATCACCTCGGGGCGCGCCGAAATCGCCTGCTCGAAACGCTGCAGCGCGTCTTCCACCTGCTTTTCCAGACTCACCTGAATAAACACGTTGATGCGCAGCCCGAGCGGTTCCGGATTGAGCAGCGTGACCTGCTGCTTGAACAGGCCCAGCTTTTCCAGCGCGCGCACGCGGTTGAAGCACGGCGTAGGCGACAGATTCACCGAGCGCGCCAGATCCGCATTGGTGATGCGCGCGTTCTGCTGCAACTGGCTAAGGATGCCGATGTCGATGCGGTCGAGCCGGCGGGGTGGCGTCGTCATAGATGAAATATTCCGTGAGGGCGGCGAATTTCGGAATAAATAGCCTATCGCAGCCGACGATCACAAGCAATTCAGACGCTCATTTTGCGACCTCATGGTTACCATTGACTCACTCGATCTTGAGCCGAACGCGTCGATTGCGGGAGTGGTGCCATGACGGATTTGTCCAACGGTAACGAGCAGGTGCGCGCGTTGAATGCGCGGCAAGTCGGCGGCGCGGAGCAGGCGGATACCGATCCGCAGGAAACCGCCGAATGGCTCGGTGCGCTCGATGCGGTGGTCGAACACGTCGGCCGCGACCGCGCGCAGTTTTTGTTCGACAAGCTGGCGAGCCACGCACTGTCGCTCGGCGTCGAATCCGCGCGCACCAACGTCACGCCGTACCAGAACACCATCCCGTTCGAGGAGCAGCCGCGTTATCCGGGCAACCTCGAACTCGAAGAACGGCTCGCCGCCGCCTTGCGCTGGAACGCGCTCGCCATGGTGGTGCGCGCAAACAAGGCCTATGGCGAACTCGGCGGCCATATCGCGAGTTATGCGTCGGCGGCAGATCTGTTCGAAGTCGGCTTCAACCATTTCTTCCGCGCGGCGGCGCCGGGCGGCGAGGAGGGTACGGGCGACCTCGTGTACTTCCAGCCGCACTCGTCGCCGGGCGTGTATGCGCGGGCTTACCTCGAAGGCTTTCTGTCCGAGGAGAACCTGCAGCATTACCGGCGCGAAATCGGCGGCCCGGGCTTATGTTCGTATCCGCATCCGTGGCTGATGCCGGACTTCTGGCAGTTCCCGACCGGCTCGATGGGCATCGGCCCGATCAACGCGATTTACCAGGCGCGCTTCATGCGCTACCTGGCCAACCGCGGCCTTGCGCAAACCGACGGCCGCAAGGTGTGGGGCTTCTTCGGTGACGGCGAGATGGACGAGCCGGAATCGACCGGCGCGCTCCCGCTCGCCGCGCGCGAGGGGCTCGACAATCTGGTGTTCGTGATCAACTGCAACCTGCAGCGTCTCGACGGCCCGGTGCGCAGCAACGGCCGCATCGTCGACGAACTGGAGGCGCATTTCATCGGCGCCGGCTGGAACGTGATCAAGGTGCTGTGGGGCTCGGACTGGGACGCGCTGTTCTCGCGCGACCGCACCGGCGCCTTGTTGCGCGCGTTCGCGCAGACCGTCGACGGTCAGTTCCAGACCTTCTCGGCGAACGACGGCGCGTACAACCGCGAACGCTTCTTCGGCCAGAACCCGGAGTTGGCCGCGCTCGCCGCGCAATTGAGCGACGACGACATCGACCGGTTGCGGCGCGGCGGTCACGACGTGCGCAAGCTGCACGCGGCCTATGCAAAAGCGTTGGCCCATCAAGGCCAGCCGACCGTGATCCTCGCGAAGACGATGAAGGGCTTCGGCATGGGCGCAGCAGGGCAGGGCCGCATGACCACGCATCAACAGAAGAAACTCGATTTCGACGACCTGAAGGCGTTTCGCGACCGTTTCCGCCTGCCGCTGACGGACCACGACGTCGAACAGGTGAAGTTTTACCAACCCGCAGCGGACAGCCCGGAAATGCAATACCTGCATGCTCGCCGGGCGGCTCTCGGAGGCTATCTGCCCAGAAGGCGGAGAGTCGCATCGACGGGGCTGATCGTCCCGCCGGTGTCCTCCTGGGGGCAATTCGCGCTGGATTCGAACGGCCGCGAGATGTCCACGACCATGGCGCTGGTGCGCATGCTGACCGCGCTGCTGAAGGACAAACAAGTCGGCCCGCGCGTGGTGCCGATCGTCGCCGACGAGGCGCGCACCTTCGGCATGGCGAACATGTTCCGCCAGGTCGGCATCTATTCGCCGCTCGGGCAGTTGTACGAGCCGGAAGACCTCGGCTCGATGCTGTACTACCGCGAGGACACCAAAGGCCAGATTCTCGAAGAAGGGATTTCGGAAGCGGGCGCGGTGTCGTCGTGGATCGCGGCGGCGACGTCGTACAGCGTGCACGATCTGCCGATGCTGCCGTTCTACATCTACTACTCGATGTTCGGTTTCCAGCGCGTTGGCGATCTGATCTGGGCGGCGGCGGATCAGCGCGCCAGAGGGTTTCTGATCGGCGCGACCTCGGGCAAGACGACGCTCGGCGGCGAGGGCTTGCAGCATCAGGACGGGTCGAGCCATCTGGCGGCATCGACGATTCCGAATTGCCGCGCGTACGATCCGGCGTTCGCGTACGAGCTTGCCGCGATCGTCGACGAGGGCATGCGCGAGATGGTCGACGCGCAGCGCGACGTGTTCTATTACGTCACCGTGACGAACGAAAACTACGCGCAGCCTTCGGTGCCGGATGGCGATTGGCCGGCGCTGAGGAAAGGGATTCTGAAGGGCATTTACGCGCTGCGCGCTCAGCAGGAAGATGCTGCGCAAGCCAAGGTGCAGTTACTCGGCGCGGGCGCGATTCTCGGCGAAGTGATCGCGGCGCAGCATTTGCTCAAGGACGACTGGCAGATCGACGCCGCCGTGTGGAGCGTCACGAGCTTCACGGAGTTGCAGCGCGACGGGATGGCGGCGGAGCGGCTTGCGCGTCTCGGCAACGGCATCGATACCGACAGCGATACCGACACGCCGTATGTCACCAAAGCGCTCGCCGCATCGCAAGGCCCGATCATCGCCGCAACGGACTATGTGCGGGCCGTGCCCGAACTGATTCGCGCCTACGTGCCGCGCCGCTACGTGACGCTCGGCACCGATGGTTTCGGCCGCAGCGATACGCGCCAGGCATTGCGCGAATTCTTCGAAGTGGACCGTCGATCCATCGTGATAGCCGCACTGAAAGCGCTGGCGGACGAGGGTGCAATCGAGGCCACCGTACTCGCCGAAGCGCGCGCCCGCTATCTGAGCGACGCAGCGCCCGGCGCCGCGTCCTGGCAATGCTGAACGATCAGTCGCTCACCGCCACCTGATTTTTCCCATCGCGCTTGGCGCGATACAGGCCGACGTCGGCGGCTTCGATCAGCTTGGTCACCGGCTCAGCCACCGACGGCACCAGCATCGCCGCGCCGATGCTGATCGTCACCACGCCGCTCGTGGAGCCCGCATGCGGAATCGCGAGCCCTTCGATCGCGATGCGGATCTTCTCGGCAAGCAGCCGCAAGCCGCCCGACGACGTGCCCGGCAGCACCACCGCGAACTCTTCGCCGCCGAAGCGCGCGGCGAGATCGGGCGAGCGTCCCAGGCAGGCTTCGACGGTTTGCGCGACGCGCTTCAGCACTTCGTCGCCGGCCACGTGGCCGTACGTGTCGTTGTAGGCCTTGAAGTTATCCACATCGATCATCAGAAAGCCGAGGCCGGTCTTGTCGCGCATGGCGCGGCGCCATTCGGCAGCCAGATACTGATCGAGGTAACGGCGATTCGACAGCCCCGTCAAACCGTCCGAATGCGTGAGCCGCTGCAACTCCAGATTGGTCGCGAGCAACTGCTGTTGCGACTGGCGCAGCGCCTGATATGCCTCGTCGCGTTGCAGCAGGTTCAGATACGAGCGCGAGTGATAACGAATCCGCGCGATCAACTCGATGCGGTCCGGCAGCTTCACCAGATAGTCGTTGGCGCCGGCGGCGAACGCCGCGCTTTTCACCAGCGGCTCTTCCTTGGTCGACAGCACGATGATCGGAATGTCGCGCGTGGCCGGATTCTGCCGGTATTGACGCACCAGCGTGAGGCCGTCGGTGCCTGGCATCACGAGGTCTTGCAGGATCACGGTGGCGCGCGTTTCGTCGGCGCAGCGCACCGCCTCTTCGGGCGACGCGCAGTAATGGAAATCCACGCTTGACTCGCCGGCCAGCGCCAGCCGGATCGCTTCGGCGATGATCGCCTGGTCGTCGACCAGCAACACCATGATCGGGCATTCGGCCGCGGGCGGATTGCCGAGGATACGGGCCAACGCGTCGTCGACGGCGAGATTGGGGGCGTCCTCCGCTTCCAACGCTTGCGCCTGCGCGTTCGCGTCGTCTTCTGCGAGGTCCTGCGCGGCGGCGTTCCGATGCGGTTTGGGAGTGTCCATGATGTTCAGCCAGAATGAATGTCAGTGAATCGAAACGTGCTCAGATGCGCTCGCGCGAACAGTGTGCGCCAATCACGCGCTGATCGCAGCCGCGAGTGCTGTAGCAATCCTCGGTAAAGGCAGAATCCTGACGGCGGCGTCGAGCGCGGCCGCCGCTTTCGGCATGCCGTACACGGCGCACGTCGCCTCGTCTTGCGCGATGGTCTGATAGCCCTTGGTGCGCATCGCCTTGAGGCCGATCGCGCCGTCGCGCCCCATGCCGGTCAGCAGCACGCCGACCGCGCGCGCCGGCCAGCGTGCCACCACGCTGTGGAAAAACACGTCGACGGATGGGCGGTACGGCGTTTCTTCCGGCACCCGCGTGTAGCCGAGCACGTTCGGCGACTTGAGATGCAGATGATCGTCGGTGGCAGCGAGCAGCACGATGCCCGCTTGCGGCCGGTCGCCTTCCCGGGCGATCCGCACCGGCAACGCCGATTGCTGGTTCAGCCAGTCGGCCATGCCGGCGGCGAACGCCGCGTCCACGTGCTGCACGATCACGGTCGCCGCCGCGAAGTCTTTCGGCAGACCGGCGAGCAGCGTGGCGAGCGCGGCAGGACCGCCCGCTGAAGCGCCGATCGCCACCAGCGGCGTATCGCGGTTCGTCGCGCTGACGGGCGCGCTGGCAGTGGCCGCGCCGGGTGCGATGCGTTCCTTGACCAGCGCGCCGATGCGGTCGATTTTCGCAATCAGTGTGGCGATGCTTTTGTGCGCGTCGGGCCCGCTCAGCGACGGCGTATCGACGGCGTCGAGCGCGCCCGCGCCCATCGCTTCATAGACGCGCCACGCGTTCGCGCCGACGTCGACGGTCACGATCAGGATCGCGCACGGCGCGCGCGCCATGATGCGGCGCGTGGCCTCGATGCCGTCGACGTTCGGCATCACCAGGTCCATCAGCACGATGTCGGGCCGCTGCGCGGTGCAGAAATCGACCGCCTGCTGGCCGTCTTGCGCGACCCATAGCACGTCGTAATCGTGGCGCGCCGCGAGCGCGCGGCGCAGCGCCTCGATAGCGAGCGGCATGTCGTTGACGATTCCGATTTTCATCTGTTTTACCCCCGGGCTTAGCCGTAAGCTTCGCCAATCAGATCACGCACCGCATCGAGTAGTGCTTCGTCGTGAAAACTGCCTTTCGCCAGATAGTAGTCGGCGCCGGCGTTCAGGCCGGCGCGACGGTCTTCTTCGCGATCTTTATATGAAACGATCATCACCGGTAGCGACTGCAACTGCGGATCGCGCTTGATCAGCGTGACCAGCTCGATGCCGTCCATGCGCGGCATGTCGATGTCGGTAATGACGAGGTCGAAGCGCTCGCCGCGCACGGCGTTCCAGCCGTCCATGCCGTCGACGGCGATCGTCACGTCGTAGCCGCGCGTGGCCAGCAGCTTGCGTTCGAGTTCGCGCACGGTGAGCGAGTCGTCGACCACCAGCACGCGGCGCGTGGTGCGCTGCGCGACTTGCGTGACGCCGTGTTGCGTGTGCTTCAGATCGCCGCCCGCGACGAGCCGTTCGACCGAACGCAGCCAGTCGTCGACGTCGGCGATCAGCACCGGGTCGCCGTTTTCCATCAACGCGCCGGCGGTGATATTGCGGACCTTGCCGAGACGCGGGTCGAGCGGCTGCACCACCAGCATCCGCTCACCGAGAAAACGGTCGACCACCACGCCGTACGTGTGCGGACCGTCGCCGATCACGATCATGCTGACGGCGTCGCTTTGATCGGCGGGCGGGGCCGTGTCCAGAATCTGATGCGCGGTGACGACGCCGATGCGCCGGCCGGCGAAGGCGATGTGCTGATGGCCTTCGAGCAATTCGATGTCCGCGCGGCTCACGTTCAGCGTGCGGTTCACATGCGCGAGCGGCACCGCGTACGGCTCGCCCGCGACTTCGATCAGCAGGCTGCGGATCACCGACAGCGTGAGCGGCAATTGCAGTTGCACGCGCGTGCCGAGGCCGGGTTCATGGGTGATGCGCACGGTGCCGCGCACGCGTTTGACCACGTCGTGCACCGCGTCGAGTCCGACGCCGCGGCCGGAGAGATCGGTCACCTGATCGCGCAGCGAAAAGCCGGGCAGCAGCAGGAATTCGAGCAGTTCGCTTTCGGACAGACGGGCGACGGTTTCGTCGCTCGCCAGCTTCTTGCGCACGATCGACGCGCGCAACGCGTCGAGGTCGATGCCCGCGCCGTCGTCGGAGACCGTGATGAGCAGCGCGCCGGCGGTGTGGCGTGCGTCGAGCGTGAGCGTGCCTTCTTCCGCCTTGCCGCGCGCGATGCGCACGGCGGGCGCTTCGATGCCGTGGTCGAGCGCGTTGCGCAGCATGTGGCCGAGCGGCGCTTCGAGCAGATCGAGAATGTCGCGGTCCACCTGGGTCGATTCGCCGACTAGTTGCCAGCGCACCTTTTTGCCAAGCGAACGCGCGACGTCGCGCACCATCCGCGCGAGTCCGCCGGTGCCGTCGCCGAACGGGCGCATCCGGCATTGCAGTGCGGCGTCGTAGAGCTGTTGCGACAAATGCGTCGAGCGACGGTCGAAGCTTTCGAGATCGGCCAGACGCTCGGCGAGCAGGTGCTGTGATTCGGCGGTGAGACGGCGCACTTCTTCGAGCGCGGCCTGGGCGCGTGGGTCGAGCTTGAGGTCGGCGAGTGTTTCGTGCAGTTGATCGAGCGCGCGGGTGCCGTCGCGATGGACGCGTTTGATGCGCAGCATCGATTGCGCGAAGGGTTTCAGCCAGCGCGATTCGACTAGCGATTCGCCGGACAGCGACAGCAGGCGGTCGAGGTTGTCGGCGCGTACGCGCAGCATGCGGCCGGATTCAGTGGTGGTGTTGGTGGTCGCAGAGGGCGTTGCGTGCTGCGCGGTGATGGCGTTGCCGGCGATGGTTGAGGTGGGCGCTGGCGGCAGCAGCAGGGCGGCCGTTGGGTCTGCGGGTGCGTTCGCAGGGGCTGAGACGTCCGCAGATGCGGGTGCGCTCGCGGATGCGGAGACGTTCGCAGGCGCAGGCGCGGAGGCAGTCGACTTCGCTTCAGCTCGCAGCGCTTCGGCTAGCAGATTGAAGGCAGCGTCGGGGTCGAATGCTGGGGTTGTGTCGGCGGCGACGGGTGACGGTGTCGTCGCTGCCCCATGCGGCGGCACACCCGCCATCCGCGCATGCAATGCCGCGACGCAAGTGCCGACCGCATCGCGTGCCGATTCATCCTCGTCATTGCCGATGCGCGCGATGATGTCCACGCCGCGCAGCAACTCGTCGATCCACGCCGCGTCGAGCAACGCGCGTCCTTCCTGCGCGGCGACGAAACACTCCTCCATCTCGTGCGCGAGTTCGACACCGACCTGCACGCCGACAATCCGCGCCGCGCCCTTCAGCGAATGCGCGGCCCGCATGCAGGCTTCGAGCGCGGCGGCGTCGCGCGGCGCACGGTCGAGCGCGAGCAGGCCGTCGTTCAGCACGCGTGCCTGAGTCCGCGCTTCTTCGCGGAAAAGATCGATCAGCGACGGGCGGCGCGGGTCGTCCGTCATCCGAGACTCCGGTTCAAGGTATCGAATAGCGCGTCGGCGTCGAGCAGACCGACGCTCATGCCGCGCCACGGCGCGACCGCGCGCGTGTGCGCGGCGGCCGCTTGCGACAGCGTGGCGGGCGGCGGGCAGAAACTGTCGAGCGCGATCCGGTGCACGCCGTCCACCTGGTCGACCGGCAACACCGCGTGTTCTTCGCCGCGCGAAACCACCAGCAGACGCGGCAACTCGTGCCGCGCGCGGTCGTCGCGACTGTTGCGATCATTGCGGTCGTTGCGCTTGTCTTGTGCAGCGCCGCCGGCGTCGAAACCGAGCAGATGCGCGAGCGACAAACACACCAGCAGCTCGCCCTGCACATTCACCACGCCCAGCACCGCGCGATGTTGCCGATGCGGCAACGTATGAATCGGCCGCGTCTGCACGATGCGCTTGAAGACCGGCGTGGGCAGCGCCAGCCATTCGTCACCGATACGAAAGACGAGGAAGGATTCGCTCGCGTTTTGTCCTTCGTGTTTTCGATGGGCCTGCGCCGGCACCCGCGCTTCATGCAGCGCGAGATCCACGCGCGGAATCGCCCGGTCCAGCAGTCTGGCCGCGGCCGCTTCGAACACCGGGCAATTCAGGCAGCGCACATAGTCGTCGAGACGCTCGCACGACGAATCGCCGCGCACGCCGATGCGGTTCCAGCAATCGTCGAAGCCGATCGTCTGCGTGTCAGCCACGTGGCGCTCCCTGTGTGCGCGACGCGCGTTGCATCAGCAGACGCGCGCCGTTGCGGTCGCCTTCGAGTTCGAGCAGTGTCGCCAGATGGGCCAGCGCTTCCGTGTGCTGCGGATCGAGATAGAGCGCTTTGCGATAGTGGCCGCGCGCGAGGTTCGTCTCGCCGTTGGCGTCGGCCAGGACGCCGAGCAGATAAAACGCGTCGGCGTGCGGCGCGTGTTGCTCCAGATAAACGTTGATCGCGGTCGCGGCTTCCGCGAGACGGCCGGCATTGGCGAGCGCGTGCGCGGCGTCCAGACTGTCGCGGGCGGCGTTGGTCGGCGCGGCGACGGCGGGCGGCAGCACGTTGTGCGTCGGCGATGAAGTTATCGGCGATTGTCGCGCTGGCGGCGATCCGGCATGAAACGACGCGGACAGCGTTGCATCGTTGAGCGGCGTGGCGGACCGAGCGGTCATGCCGCTAAGCGGCGCGATCTGTGCCGCACCGTTGATCGGTGCGCGCGCAACCGGATCGGGCCACGCGAACGGCTCCGCCGAGAACACCTGCAAGGGAGCGAGCGTGGACACCGGCGCGTGCGTCATCGCGAGTGCGGCGGCGGTCGCGAGCGGCGCGGTATGCCAACTGTTCAACTGCGTTTCGCCCGGCGCCGCGCGATGGAAGGCGAACGCTAGCGGAATCTTCGCCGACTGCATGCCGTAACGCATCAGCAGCCCGGTTTCCGCCGGACCGACGAACAGCGTGCCGTTTTCGGCGAGCACGTTATTGAGCGCGTGTAACGCGGTTTGCTGCGCTTCGCGATCGAAGTAGATCAGCACGTTGCGGCAGAACACGAAGTCGTAGACGCCCAGCGCCGCTGCGTCGAGTTGCATCAGGTTCGCGCGGGAGAATCGCACCGTATCGACGATGCGCTGCGCGAGACGCCAGCCGTCTTCGGTGCGCGCGAAGTGTGCGTCGCGAAACGGAAACGCATTGCCGCGAAATGAATTGCGGCCATAGTGCGCACTTTGCGCGACGGCGAGCGAGCGTTCGCTGATATCCATCGCGTCGATACGCAACTGCGCGGCGTCGATGCCCGCGTCGAGCAAGCTCATCGCGATCGTGTACGGCTCTTCGCCGGTTGAACACGGCAGGCTCAGAATGCGCAGCGGCAGTGCGGTGACGCGTTCGTCCAAACGCTCGTGTGCGAGCCGCGCGAGCGCCTTGAACGCGTCGGCGTCGCGATAGAACCAGGTCTCCGGCACCACCACGGTTTCGATCAGCGCCTGCACGATCGCCGGCGACGCGAGCGCCGCGTTCCAGTAGTCGGCGAGTGTGGCGTCGGCGTGACCGTCCACGTACCAGGCCGCGGCGCGCTGGTCGACCGCGCGTTCGATCGCGTTATGGCCGAGCGACGCCGCGTCGAGTCCCATGGCCCGATGCAGCAACTCGGCGAAGCGTCGGTAAAGCGGCGCGTTGTCGTGATGCGCGTTCATGCGTGCGCCTCGGGAAACAGCAGCGCCTTTACGTCGTCGGGCAGCAGATGCTCGACGCGAATCCATTGCACCAAACCACTGGCCTCGCTCGCGACCGGGCCGAGATAGCGCGCGTGAGGCAGGTCGATGCCGGCGTCGTGAAACGCGTCGGCGTCCAGACGCAAGGTGCGGGTTGCGCCTTCGAGCAGCAAACCGAGCAGGCGCACGGTGCCCGCATACGGATAGCGCACCAGCACCACGCGCGTCGACATGAGCTGCGCGGCGGGACGGCCGAGCGCGAGCGCCGGCAGATCGATCAGCGGCAGCGGCGCGCCCTCGTGCTCCAGCACACCCGCGACCCATGACGGCGCGCCGGGGATCGTTTTTGGCGGCGACTGCGGCGTGAGCGGCATCAAACGCTCCACCTGCGTCGCGTCGATCACGTAGCGTTCGCTATCGAGCGTGAAGAGGATGAAGAGCATCGGCGTGGGCGGGTGGCTGGACGGGAACGGTGTCTGGCTTCGTTGCGCGAGCTGCCGCGCGTCAGGCCACGACCTTGAAGCGCGACACGCCGGTGCGCAGACTGTTGGCGACGTGCGTCAGATCGTCGATCGCCTGGGTCGACTGGCGCAGCGATTCCGCCGTTTGCTGCGCGGCCTCGGAAAGCTGCGTCAACGCCTGAGTGATCTGTTCGGCGCCGGTCGCCTGGGTCTGCATGCCTTCGTTGACCATCGAGAAGCGCGGCGCGAGCTGCTGCACCTGCTGGATGATCTGCGTGAGATGACCGCCCACGTTCTGCACGTCGAGCATGCCGCGCCGGACTTCTTCGGAGAACTTGTCCATGCCCATCACGCCCGCGGCCACGGCCGACTGGATCTCCTTGACCATCTGTTCGATGTCGTAGGTCGCGACTGCGGTCTGATCGGCGAGGCGGCGGATTTCGGTGGCCACCACCGCGAAACCGCGACCGTATTCGCCGGCTTTTTCCGCTTCGATCGCCGCGTTCAGCGAAAGCAGGTTGGTCTGATCCGCGACCTTGGTGATCGTGGCGACGACCTGGTTGATGTTGCTGGCCTTCTCGTTGAGGATCGCGAGTTTCGCGTTGACCGAGCCGGCCGCTTCCATCACGAGGCGCATGGTTTCCTCCATGCGCGCGAGACCGGCGTGACCGGTGCCCGCGAGTGCCGCCGACTGGCCGGCTACTTCGGAGACTTCGTTCATGGTGTGCAGCAGATCGCGCGAAGTCGCGAAGATCTCGCGCGAGGTCGCGCCGATCTCGGTGGTGGTGGCGGCGGTTTCGTTCGCGGTGGCCTGCTGTTCGCGCGAGGTCGCGGCGATTTCCGTCACCGACGTGGTGACCTGCACCGCCGATTTCTGCGCCTGGCCGACCAGCGCGGTGATTTCGTCGGTCATGCGGTTAAAGCCGGTTTCGAGCGCGCCGATTTCGTCCGCGCGGTTCAGTTGCAGGCGTTGCGTCAGGTCGCCCGTGCGCATGATGTCGACGACTTGCAGCACCTTCGCCATCGGCGTGGTGACGGCGCGCAGCAGCCAGTAACCGGACAGCACGGCAACGGCCGCGGCGAGCACCAGCATCACGAGCAGGACGATGCGGGTCGCTTCGACCGAGCCGCGAATGCTTTCGGCGGATGCGTCGGCGTAGCTCTTGTTGTTCTCGACCAGCTTGCGCACCGACAGCCGGCCGGTTTCCCAGATCGGCGTGAGTTGCGTGTTGAAGATGCGCGCGGCGTTGTCTTTCGAACCCGGCAGGACGTTCAGCAACGACGCCTGGATCGGCACGTACTGCGCCTGCTGCTGGCGGAAATCGTTGAAGAGCTCACGGTCGACTTCGCGGAAGATGGTCGCGCTGTAGTCGTTGAGCAGCTTCTGAATGGTCTGCTGGGTTTCCTGCAAACGTGAGGTGTCGCGCTTGACCGTATCGGGGTCCGCGTCGACGTAGATGAGGCGCTGCGTGACGGAGTAGTTCTCGAACCACGCCGCGCGCATGGCGGTGGCGTAGTAGAGGCCAGGCATGGAGTCCTGCTGCTGGCTCTTGGCGTTGCGGTCGATACCGCCGAGCTGTTCGAAAGTGACGATCGCCATTGCCAGCATCACGATCAGCACGATCCCGAAGCTGCACAGAATCCGTTGCCGGATGGTCCATTGTTTCACGCGCACGCCCCTTACTTTGGCTTTGTCTCGAACCCGGTTGGTCGACGTGGGATGTCTCGGGGTCGAGGGATCGGAAAGCTTTGCGGGCTGTCGGATTGATCCGACAGCCTGTGCGGCGAATTTTACATTGATCGGCGGATTGGGGGGCTGATCTCGTTGACGGGTAGAACCCCTGGGAAAACAGTTTGCGACGCACGGCGCGCGGCGGTTACACGGGTAATGTCCGGTTACCACTTGCAGCATCTATTTCTGCCCGCGACCTCCACAATCCGTTCCATGCCTCAACGGCGGGAGTCAAACATGAAAAAGATCGCAGTGGCGTTGGTGATGATTGGGAGTCTGAGCGTGGCAGGGCAAGCCTCGGCTCACGGCAATGGCGGCGACGTGGTCGGTGCGCTGATCGGCGGGGCCTTGCTGGGCGCGGTGGTGACATCGGCGTTGAATCCAGCGCCGGTGGTGGCTTACCAGCAACCGGTCTATGCGCAGCCGGTGTATGCGCAACCGGCGTATCAGCCGGCACCCGTGTATGCGGGGCCGCCGCCGGGATATTGCTATGACCAGTACCGCGGCGGCTATGTCGCGTGCGGTGCGCCGCCGCCGCAAGCGCAATACGGGTATCCGGGATATCCGCAGCCTCAGCCGGGTTGGTGAGCGTCCGGCGCGCTTCGCGCGCGCTCTACGAACATTAAAAAAGCCGTCGCCTTTGAAGCGACGGCTTTTTGTTTCATATGCCGCTCAGTGCCGGTGATGTAGCCACTCCGCGTAGTGTGTGTCGAGCCAGCGCTCGAATTTTGGCGGCCTGGTCTTGTGGTGATAGTGGGACGCTGCCCAGATAACCACGCCGACCAGCAGCATGACAACGGGTCCCAGCAAATAAGCCAACAACGATTCAGACATGGGAGCCCCCGTATCGGGTTGCGTCGGACTTTTAGTGTAGGCGATGAATCGCGGGAAAGAAGGGCGACGTGATGTGCCTGGAGGCGTCTTATTCTTCTCACCTTTGGAAACCTGGCGAAGAAGTCGATTTTCTTTTGGTGGCAATGACTTGAGTCGAGTGTTTTGGGTCTTGTGTACCAAAAATCTGGCTCAGTCACTGCTTCGTGAAGCCGGTGTCGAGCCGAAAGCGTCGATCGCTAGACGCTGCTCACCCCGTCTTTCCGGCCACCCTCGATTTGCGACTCGACGAAGTCCGCCCAACCCTGCACCTGCGCACGCTGCTCCGCGGCTTCTTCCTGGTTCGCGTCTTGGCCTCCAGTTTCATCTGCTGTGTCGGTCGATTGCGTCATGTTCCGCAAATGCGCGGCCGCAGTACGCCGGAAGTCATGCAGGACGAAATGCTCCACCTCCAATCCCAGCGCTTTGACCGCCTGATTCAGCGTGCTTTTGGCGATCGGCTTGTCACCGCCCCTGACGCTCGGGAATACGAAGCTTCCACTCGCCTTGGCACGCTGAAGCTCGCGCAGCATCGACACGGCCTGACGCGGCAGATGCACCCGTTGATCCTGCTCTTTGTTCAGACGTGTGGCGGGGATCGTCCAGCGTGCGTGGTCCAGATCGAATTCGTCCCAGCGCGATTCCACCAGATCCGATTTGCGGGCCATCGTCAGCACCAGCAGATGCAGCGCCAACTTCAGCGGGCGGCGAATGCTCGACGCGTCGATGGCGCGCAGCATGGCGCCGATTTCGTCGCCGGAAAGCACGCGGGTGCGGCTGTCGAACGTGGCGATGGAGCGCGCCGGAACGACGTCGGCCGGATTGCTGGTCGCGAGTTGCCGGGCGATCAGATACGCGTAGAGACGTTTGATCACGTTGCGCGTGTGCAGCGCCATTTTCGGCGAGCCACGGCTTTTGATGCGCTCGCAGATCGCGACGACGTCGTCTGCGGTGACCGCTTTGATCGCCATGCCGCCGATGGCCGGTAACACGTCCTTGTCGAGCGCGCGACGGGTGGTGCGCCGATATTCGGCCGATTTGCCTGCCATTTCCGTTGCGAGGTACAGCTCGGCAGCTTCGCGCAGCACGTCGGCTTTGCTCTCGGCGCCGCGGTCCCGACGCGCTGTCGCGACCGGCGAGACGCCTTGCGCGACCATCTCCGCATACTTCTGCGCCTTGGCGCGCGCGACGCGCAGCGAGATCATCCGATAGTCGCCGATGGTGGCGAGCGGCTGGCGGCGGCCGTTCAGCGAATAGCGGAAGCGCCAGACCTTGGTGCCGGTCGTCATGACTTCGATGACGAGGCCGTTGCCGTCCGCGACGCAATAGCGGGTGGCGCGCGGTTCGAGCGCGCGAATCTGGCTTTCGGTGAGCGGGACGGCGAGTCGGGGCATGCTGGGATCGCGGGTACGTGGGCAGCGAGGATTTTAGCGCTTATCCGGGATGTGTACCAAAGATTGGTTGTGTTTTGGCACTACAACGGTGGATTGAAGGTGGCTGGTTGAGGTCTGATGGTTGATTCAAAAGGCCTTATTTAATGAGGTTTTCTCGTAATCCGGTGAACAATCCAAGCACTCGCTACTTCCCAATGCAGAACCTGCTGAAAATTACCCCAAGCAGATCGTCCGAGCTGAATTCACCCGTGATCGAATTCAGTTGATCCTGGGCGAGCCGCAGTTCTTCAGCAAACAGATCCAACGCCTGCGAGTTCTGATCCGCATGCGCGGCCGCCGTCGCGAGATGCTCCTCGGCGGCACGCAGGGCGATCAGATGACGCTCGCGCGCCAGGTAGACGCTTTCGGCCCCCGCTTGCCAGCCGGCAATCCGCAGCAGCTCGTCGCGCAGTAGCGCCACGCCATCGCCCTGTTTCGCCGACAGCCGCACCTCGCTGAGTTCGGCGTCGGCATCGAGCGCTTGCGTTGCCGGCGCGAGGCCGGTCAGATCCGTCTTGTTCAGCACGCGCACCACCGGCACTCCGCCGGGGAAGCGGGCGGCGATCGTTTCATCTTCGGCGGTCATGCCGATGCGTGCATCGAGCAGATGCAACACCACGTCCGCGCGTTCGATTTCGCTCCAGGTGCGCGCAATGCCGATCTTTTCGACTTCATCCTCGGTATCGCGCAGGCCTGCCGTGTCGATCACGTGCAGCGGAATGCCTTCGATCTGGATGGTTTGCGCGACCTTGTCCCGCGTCGTGCCGGCGATCGGCGTGACGATCGCCAATTCCGCGCCAGCCAGCGCGTTCAGCAACGACGACTTGCCGACGTTCGGCTGCCCCGCCAGCACCACCGACAGGCCCTCGCGCAGCAGCGCGCCTTGGCGTGCTTCGCTCAGCACATGCGCGAGGCGTTCGCGAATGCGTGTGAGCTTGCCGCGGGCGTCGGCGGCTTCGAGGAAGTCGATTTCCTCTTCCGGGAAGTCGAGCGTTGCTTCGACCAACATGCGCAGTGTGATGACGTCTTCGACCAGCGCGTGAATGTCGCGCGAAAACGCGCCGTCGAGCGAGCGGCCGGCCGAACGCGCGGCGGCTTCGGTGCTGGCCTCGATCAGATCGGCGACGGCTTCGGCTTGCGCCAGGTCGAGCTTGTCGTTGAGGAAAGCGCGGCGCGTGAATTCGCCCGGCTCCGCGAGACGCAGGCCGAACGCGCGGCCGGCCTCGACGCAGCGCTGCAGCACGAGTTGCAGCACGACCGGACCGCCGTGGCCTTGCAGTTCGATCACGTGTTCGCCGGTGTACGAATGCGGCGCCGGAAAGTAGAGCGCGATGCCGCGGTCGAGCACGTTGCCGCTGCTGTCGAGGAACGGCACGTAGCTCGCGTGACGCGCTGTAAGCGACTGACCGGTGAGCGCCTGCATCAGCGCCTGAGCCGCCGCTTCTCCCGCGCGGCCGAACGAGATCCGCACGACGCCGATGCCGCCTCGACCGGGCGCGGTGGCAATGGCGACGATGGGATCGGAATCGGTGGTGAGCATGGAGGCTTGGCAAAAAACGGAGGGGGAAGGGCGGCGCGGCTCTGCGTAGCGTGGGCCGACGCGGCGCGAGGCATTGTAACGCGAGCGTTTGCCAGCGTTGACGACGCGTGGCTTCCCGCTAAGGTGGCACGTCGCATCGATCGCTTTACCCCGCTGACTGGGATTTATCTTAAATAGGCTAGGAATGCGCGGCGAGTCCTGAGAATAATTAGGAGCGCCTGGGCAGGCCGAATCGCCCGGAAGGCCATCCAATAAGGAAAAGATCAAAAAAGTTGAAATCGATGGAACGCGTTGCGCGTCGCGGCAGACAAGCTAAATTTATCTCAATTACGCCACGCCATAGCTCGCGGGGTTGTCAACAGACGGGACGCCGAATTGCACAATCCGGCGCATGCCGACCAAACAAGAAAAAGCCGCCTTCGCCAAGAGGCTGAAGGGCCTGCTGGAGCCGCTCAAGATCCGCGGTGGGACGAAGCTCGCCAAGGAATTCAACAAACACTATCGCGGCGAGCCGGTGACGCCGCAAACCGCGCATAAGTGGCACTCGGGCACCACCATTCCGATGCCCGACAAGTTGCGCACGTTAGCCGAATGGCTGCTGGTGACCGAGCATTGGCTCCGCTATGGACCGTCGCCGGGCATGGCCGCGAAGCCGCTCGCTCGCGAGGAGAAGTATCCGCCGTCGCCTGAAATCATCGAACTGGCTTCGAAGATCGGAGCGCTGAATCCGAAGGACCGCTTTCTGGTCGAGGAGATGATCGTGCGGTTTTACGGTGAAGAGGTGGAATTGGTGGAAGAGATGAAAGCGGGGGAGGGTGAGACGTAGCGAGCGTTGCGGGGTGTGAGAGTGAGTGCAAGTGCTGTGGCTCGCCTCGCGTCGCCTCGGGCACCACTTTCTCCCAGCGATTCGGATTTATCTCAACTAAGCTAGGATTGTTACTGCGATTGTTGAGACAAATTAAGACTTTCTACGACGGTCGTGCCGCTGACACGCCCGTCATATAAAGAAAAATCAAAAATTTTGAATTCGTCGAAACGGCTTGCGTGAAGCGGGATACAAGCTAAATCTATCTCAAATACGCTAAATCATAGCTCGTATGGTTGTCAACTGGTTAGACGCTGAATTGCACAATCTGGCCCATGCCGACCAAACAAGAGAAAGCGGCCTTTGCCAAGAGGCTGCGTGACCTGCTAGAACCGCTGAAAATTCGCGGCGGGACCAAGCTCGCCGAACAGTTTAATCTGCGCTATCACGGGGAGCGTCCGGTGACGACGCAAGCCGCCCACAAGTGGTTGTCGGGCGCGACGATTCCGAAGCCGGACAAGCTGCGCATGCTGGCCGAATGGCTGAACGTGAAAGAGCATTGGCTTCACTACGGACCGGCGCCGGGCGCGAATGCCAGGCCGCTCGCGCGGGGCGAGAAGTATCCGCCTTCGCCCGAAACGATCGAATTGGCGTCGAAGATCGAGTCGCTTACGCCGAAGGACCGGTTCCTCGTGGAAGAGATGATCGTGCGTTTTTACGGCGAGGACGCGACGGGAGAATAACCGCGGCGTTTGCCGGCCGAGCATTGACGCGCTGACCATGAAAAAAGCCGCCCGGTTTGCACTGGGCGGCTTTTCTTTTTACGCGCTGCTGCGTTTTTCAGTACCGCGGTCAGTTCGCGTCGGCGTGAATCGGTCTTGCTGACAGCGAGCGCTCTAGCGCTCGCTGTCAGACCTGATCTCAGGCCGCTTTCGTCTTCGACTTGCCCATCATCCGCGTGATGTAGTACTGCTGGGCGATCGACAACACATTGTTCACGACGTAGTACAGCACCAGACCGGCCGGGAAGAAGAAGAACATGACCGAGAACGCGATCGGCATGAACATCATCATCTTGGCTTGAACCGGGTCCGGCGGCGTCGGGTTCAAACGCGTCTGCAGGAACATCGAGACGGCCATCAGCACCGGCAGGATGAAGAACGGATCCTGTTGCGACAGATCGTGAATCCACAGAATCCACGGCGCGCCGCGCATTTCCACCGACGACAGCAGCACCCAGTACAGCGAGATGAACACCGGAATCTGAATCACGACCGGCAGACAGCCGCCGAACGGATTGACCTTCTCGGTCTTATACAGCTCCATCAGCGCCGAGTTCATCTTCTGCGGATCGCCCTTGAAGCGTTCGCGCAGCGCTTGCATGCGCGGCGTGATCGCCTTCATGCGCGCCATCGACTTGTAGCTCGCGGCCGACAGTGGGAAGAACACGGCCTTGATCAGCAGCGTAAGCAGCACGATCGACCAGCCCCAATTGCCGACATAGCTGTGGATCTTCTCGAGCAGCCAGAACAGCGGCTTCGCGATGATGGTGACCCAGCCGTAGTCCTTCACCAGTTCCAGACCCGGTGCGATGCCTTCGAGCATGCGCTCTTCTTCCGGACCAGCGAACAGGCGCGCGGAGACGTCGACCGTTTGGCCCGGGGCAATCGTCGCCACCGGTTGCTTCACGCCGACGCGGTACAGCGCCGGATCGATCTTCTCGACGTAGATGTCGCGCTTCGCGCCTTGCTGCGGAATCCACGCCGACGCGAAGTAATGCTGCACCATCGCGACCCAGCCGTTGTCGGCCGAATTGACGAAGTCTTCCTTGTTCTTGTCGATGTCGCTGAACGTCATCTTCTGGAAGTGATGCTGGTCGGTGTAGACAGCCGGCCCGATGAACGTGTGCGAGAAGCGCGGCGTTTCCACCGGCTGATCGTCACGCACCAGTTCCATGTAGACCGACGGCGTCACCGGCGCGGTGCCGACGTTCTGGATCTTGGTGTCGACGCCGATCACATAGCTGCCACGCGTGAACGTGTAGGTCTTGATGACCTTCACGCCACCCTTCACCGGCGATTCGAAGCTGAGCTGGAACGATTTCTCGTCGCCCGTCAGGTCGTGCGGCTGGTTCGGCAGCGGCGTGTAGATGTCGTTGTGGTTCGGGAAATCGCCGCCGAGCAGACCGGTGCGCGCCAGATACGTATGGTTCGCGGTGCGGTCGAACAGCGTGATGACCAGGTCCGGTGTCTTGCCGTCGCCTTGCTTCACGAGCGACAGCTTCGACAGCGTGCCGCCGCGGGTGTCGATCTCGCCGTTATAGACGTCGGTGCCGAACTTGATCAGTTGCGATTGCGCGGCGGCCGGCGCGTTGCCCGGAGCAGCTGCGTTCGTCGCCGGCAAATCGGCGGGCTGGGTTCCCGGCGTCGTGGTTCCCGGTTCGGCGCTACCGACGGTGTGCGTCGGCGTGGCGCTCGGGAAGAACATCGACGGGCGTCCGTGGTCGCGTTGCCAGTTGTCGAACAGCATGACCGCTGACATGAAAAAGATGACCCATAGGACGGTGCGTTTGATATCCATGCGTTGTCTCAGTGTCGATGGAACGGCGCGTCAGCGCTTTTCAGAAGTGGGAGGCGGGACGAGATCGATGCCGCCCGCGGAAAACGGGTGGCAACGGCAAATACGCCTGGCGGCGAGATAAGTCCCGCGCGCGGCGCCATGATACTGGATTGCTTCGCGCGCGTAATCAGAGCAGGAAGGGTAAAAACGGCACCGGTTGCCGAGCATTGGGCTCACGGCAACCTTGTAGAAACGCAATAAAGCGAAGAGTACCGTTTGCATGGCTGGTGCGGCTAACAGCGCCGCGCAACGTGGAGGTCCGGGTGATGCCCGCGCAGCAGGGCTACGGGAGCCGCAAAGCGGCGCAACGGGCAGTCACTTGAGCGTCATTCCGTTTGGGGCGCTTCCGCGGGCGGCGCCTGACGACGGACAATTTCGCGCGCTGCCTTGTCGAGCAGCGCCTCGATTTCGCTGCGGCACAACGCCCTCAACGGCGGCGACGAGGCGCTCGGCAAAGCTTTCTTGTCGAAGCGCGTATGCAAACGCAGCAGCACATCCCAACCGCCAAATTCCGCGCGACGCAGCCGGAAGGCTTCACGCGCGATTCGACGTACCAGATTACGCGTGGCCGCGCGCGGCGCGTACTTCTTGCCGATCACGAGGCCAAGACGTGCGTCGTTGCCGGTGGGCCGGCCGTACACCACGAAGTGCGCGGTGCGGCGCCACGGGCGCAAACGAAAAACGGATGAAAATTCATCCGTTTTCAGTAGCCTTGCGGCTTTGGGGAAGGCGGCTTGCGCTCGCAACGGAACCGAGCCCAGTTGCGGCGCCCCACCTGTTCCCGCCTCACCGCAGGCTTCAGTCACAGCGCGCAATCCGCTCGCCTGCCTTAGATGGCGAGGCGCTTGCGGCCCTTCGCGCGACGTGCGTTGATGACCTTGCGGCCACCTGCGGTCTTCATGCGAACGCGGAAGCCGTGGGTGCGCTTGCGACGGGTAACGGAAGGTTGGTAAGTACGTTTCATGTTGCTCTCACTTGATCGACTGATCGAAAAATAACCGCACGATCATCGCTGAAGCGGCAATGGCCGGAGGTTTACAGAATTGGTTTTCGCGGAACCCGCTATTTAAACCGGTTTTCTGTTGGCCGTCAATAGTTTAGCGCTCGCGGCCCTGCGACGGCGCTGGCTCGGGCCGATGATCCGTCCCTGTGGATAACTCCCTTCCGGGTAGCATTTGGCGTTAGAATCTCGCCTTACTTCCCAAAAATCCTGCACGCCGCTCCGGCTCGCTTGCCCCGCAAACCCTTGTGGCACAAGCGCCTGGAGCCATTGCGCCTGGCTGCTCAGGGCCTTGTTGCGCGCACGCAACAAGGGCAGCGGCGACCGCCGTGCACACCATAACGACAGCAACTCGATGAACGATTTCTGGCAACACTGTTCCGCATTGCTGGAGCGTGAGCTTACGCCCCAGCAGTACGTGACGTGGATCAAACCGTTGGCCCCGGTCGCCTTCGACGCCGCTGCGAATACGCTTAGCATCGCCGCGCCGAACCGCTTCAAGCTCGACTGGGTCAAGAGCCAGTTCTCCGGCCGCATCGCGGATATGGCCCGCGATTTCTGGCAAGCCCCGGTCGACGTGCAGTTTGTTCTGGACCCGAAAGCCGGCATGCGCGCGCCGCAAGCCACGTCGTCGCCGGGTTCGACTCGTCCTGTTTCGTCCTCATCCGCGCCGATGGGCGGTCATTCCGGCGGAGGCGCCGCAGTGGACGCGGCCGTCGGCGCCGTGCAAGCGGCGCATGCCACACGCGCCGGCGGCGTGAATGCCGCTGCGCAGCAACATGCGAACGCGCGCGCTGCATCGGCCGCCGCCGAAGACGCCGCCGACCTCGATCTGCCCAGTCTCGACGCGAACGAAGCCGCGGCCGCCCGTCGCACGTGGCGTCCGGGCCAGAGCGCGAGCTCGAACGGCAACGGCGAAAACGATTCGATGTACGAGCGCTCGAAGCTCAACCCGGTGCTGACCTTCGATAACTTCGTGACCGGTAAGGCCAACCAGTTGGCGCGCGCCGCGGCGATTCAGGTCGCGGATAACCCCGGCATCTCGTACAACCCGCTGTTCCTGTATGGCGGCGTCGGGCTCGGCAAGACCCACCTGATCCACGCGATCGGCAACCAGCTTCTGATGGACAAGGCCGGCGCGCGGATTCGCTACATCCACGCGGAACAGTATGTGTCCGACGTGGTGAAGGCTTACCAGCGCAAGGCGTTCGACGATTTCAAGCGCTACTACCACTCGCTCGACCTGCTGCTGATCGACGATATTCAGTTCTTCTCGGGCAAGTCGCGTACACAAGAGGAATTCTTCTACGCATTCGAGGCGCTGGTCGCGAACAAGGCGCAGGTGATCATCACCAGCGACACGTATCCGAAGGAAATTTCGGGGATCGACGACCGTCTGATCTCGCGCTTCGACTCCGGCCTGACGGTGGCGATCGAGCCGCCCGAGCTGGAAATGCGCGTCGCGATTCTGATGCGCAAGGCGCAGTCGGAGTTCGTGAGCCTGAGCGAGGACGTCGCGTTCTTCGTCGCGAAACACTTGCGCTCGAACGTGCGTGAGCTGGAAGGCGCGCTGCGCAAGATCCTCGCGTATTCGAAGTTCCACGGTCGCGAAATTACGATCGAACTGACCAAAGAAGCGCTGAAAGACCTGTTGACGGTGCAGAACCGCCAGATCTCGGTGGAAAACATCCAGAAGACGGTTGCGGACTTCTACAGTATCAAGGTCGCGGACATGTATTCGAAGAAGCGTCCGGCGAATATCGCGCGACCGCGGCAGATTGCGATGTATCTCGCGAAGGAACTGACGCAGAAGAGTTTGCCGGAAATCGGCGAGCTGTTCGGCGGACGTGACCACACCACGGTGCTGCACGCGGTGCGCAAGATCGCAGCCGAACGCGGCACTGACGCGCAACTGAACCACGAATTGCACGTGCTGGAGCAGACGCTGAAGGGCTAAGCAAGTCGACTGGGAAAAACGACCTGTTTATTTCCAAACTCGCCCCCATTTTAGTGAGGCGGTTCCGTTTTCAGGCACAATACAGGTTTAACCGCCCGGCGGCCGCGGGCGGATTTCACGCTGTGGCAGGCGCTGCGTGGCGCCGGCGGGGGGCCACGGCTGTGAGCTGGATCGCTTGCCTGGCAAGGCGCGCAGGCCGTTATATCAACGAAGGAACTCTATGCAACTGGTCAAGACCGAACGCGATAACCTCCTCAGGCCGCTGCAAACTGTGAGCGGCATCGTCGAACGCCGCCATACGTTGCCGATCCTCGCCAATTTGCTGATTACCAAGAACGGCCCTGACGTGTCGTTCCTGTCCACCGACCTCGAGTTGCAGATCACCACGCGTGCCGATTTCGGCGTGGGCGGCGATTCGGTGGCGACCACGGTGGCAGCAAGAAAGCTCCTCGACATTCTGCGCGCCATGCCCGACGGGCAGGTCACGCTCACGCTGAACGACAAGCGTCTGACCGTGCAATCCGGCAAGAGCCGCTTTGCGCTGCAAACGCTCGCCGCAGACGAATTCCCGACGGTCGCGCAAGCTAAAGACTACGGTGCGAACCTCGTGGTTCCCCAGAAGACGTTCCGCCAGTTGCTCGGCATGGTCCATTTTTCGATGGCCCAGCAGGACATTCGCTACTACCTGAACGGCATGCTGCTGGTGGTGGACGGCGATCAGCTGATGGCGGTCGCGACCGACGGTCACCGTCTGGCGTTCTCGTCGATGAAGATCGAAGGCACGTTCGCGCGTCAGGAAGTGATTATTCCGCGCAAGACGATTCTGGAATTGCAGCGTCTGCTGGAAGACATCGACGACACGCTGAAGATCGACATCGCGCAAACGCAGGTGAAGTTCACGTTCGGCCAGGTCGAACTGGTGTCGAAACTGGTGGAAGGCAAATTCCCCGACTTCCAGCGCGTGATTCCGAAGTCGCATAAGAATCAATTTTTGATCGGCCGTGAAGAACTGCAGCGCTCGCTGCAACGCGCCGCGATTCTGACGTCGGACAAATTCAAGGGCGTGCGCTGCATTATCGAGCCGGGCCAGTTGAAGATCATGTCGACCAACGCCGATCAGGAAGAGGCGCAGGAAGAACTGGAAATCGCGTACGACGGCGACAGCGTCGATATCGGGTTCAACGTCACGTATCTGCTCGACGTGCTTGCGAACCTGAAGGTCGACATGTTGCAAGTGAGCCTGGGCGACGCCAGCTCCAGCGCGTTGATCACGATTCCCGAGAACGACGAGTTCAAATACGTAGTGATGCCGATGCGCATCTAACGCGTCCAATACCGAGAAGACACCAAGGGGCGCAGTGCCCCTTTGGCGTTTTTATGGTGTTTTGAAAAGTCCCGAGCAGCAACCTTGCAGTAACGCAGAACCGGAAAAAATCCATGACTGAAACGAACAATACGCAACCCGACAACAGCTACGGCGCCTCGTCCATTCAGATCCTCGAAGGTCTGGAGGCGGTGCGCAAGCGGCCGGGGATGTACATCGGGGATACATCGGATGGCACCGGTTTGCATCACCTCGTGTTCGAGGTGCTCGACAACTCCATCGACGAAGCATTGGCCGGGCATTGCAACGACATCCAGGTGATCATTCACGCGGATAACTCGATCTCGATCACCGACAACGGCCGCGGTGTGCCGACCGGTCTGAAGATGGACGACAAGCACGATCCGAAGCGCAGCGCCGCTGAAATCGTGATGACCGAGTTGCACGCCGGCGGCAAGTTCGACCAGAACAGCTACAAGGTGTCCGGTGGTTTGCACGGCGTGGGTGTGTCGTGCGTGAACGCGCTGTCGGCGTGGTTGCGTCTCGTGATTCGTCGCGACGGTAAGAAGCACTTCATGGAGTTTCACCGTGGCGTGCCGCAGAACCGCATCATCGAAGAGATCGATGGCGTGGCCGTGTCGCCGATTCAGGTGACGGGCGATACCGAGAACCGCGGTACGGAAGTGCACTTTCTCGCCGACGACACGATTTTCGGCAATGTCGAATATCACTACGACATTCTGGCCAAGCGGATTCGTGAACTGTCGTTTTTGAATAACGGCGTGCGGATTCGGTTGACGGATCAGCGCTCGGGTAAGGAAGAAGATTTTGCGTTTGTGGGCGGCGTGAAGGGTTTTGTTGAGTACATCAACAAGAACAAGGCCGTGTTGCACCCGAATATTTTCCACGTCAGCGGCGAGAAGGACGGCATTGCCGTCGAAGTCGCGATGCAGTGGAACGACAGCTACAACGAAAACGTGCTGTGCTTCACCAACAACATTCCGCAGCGCGACGGCGGCTCGCACCTGACCGGGTTGCGTGCGGCGATGACGCGTGTGCTGAACAAGTACATCAACGATCACGACGTCGCCAAGAAGGCGAAGGTCGAGACGTCGGGTGACGATATGCGCGAAGGGTTGTCGTGCGTGTTATCGGTGAAGGTGCCGGAGCCGAAGTTCAGTGCGCAGACGAAGGACAAGCTGGTGTCGTCGGAAGTGCGCGCGCCGGTGGAGGATGTGGTCGCGAAGGCGCTCGAGGAGTTTCTGCTTGAGACGCCGATCGACGCGAAGATCATTGTCGGGAAGATCGTCGACGCGGCTCGCGCGCGGGATGCGGCTCGGAAGGCGCGCGAAATGACGCGGCGTAAGGGCGTGCTCGACGGCGTTGGCTTGCCTGGGAAGCTCGCGGATTGCCAGGAGAAGGATCCGGCGAAGTCCGAGATTTATATCGTCGAGGGTGACTCGGCAGGCGGGTCGGCGAAGCAAGGCCGCGATCGGAAGTTTCAGGCGATTTTGCCGCTGCGCGGCAAGGTGCTGAACGTTGAAAAGGCGCGGTTCGATAAGCTGATTTCTTCCGAGCAGATCGTTACGCTCATTACAGCGTTGGGTTGTGGGATCGGCAAGGACGATTACAACCTGGAGAAGCTGCGTTATCACCGCATCATTATCATGACCGATGCTGACGTGGACGGCGCGCATATTCGGACGCTGCTGCTGACGTTCTTCTATCGTCAGATGCCGGAGATGATCGAGCGTGGGTTTATCTATATTGCGCAGCCGCCGCTGTTCAAGATCAAGGCGGGGAAGGATGAGCGGTATTTGAAGGATGAGTCCGAGGTCAATGCTCATATCTTGAAGCTGGCGTTGCAGGGCTCGGAATTGGTGCCGGCTGAAGGCGCTACGCCGATTACTGGCGATGCGTTGGGTGAGTTGGCTCGTGCTTATTTGCTGGCGCAGGCGGTGGTGAATCGGTTGAGCCGGTTGTATGACGCTGGCGCGCTTGAAGCGGTGATGGATGGGGTCGTGATGGACCTGTCCAGTGAGGAAGCGGCTGAGGCTTCGGCTCGGGCGATGGAAGCGAAGTTGCGCGATGAACCGTTGAAGCCTGAAGTTAAGGTGACGACGACGTATGACGAGGTGCGTGAGTTGCGCTCACTGCGCGTCGCGCGGACGCATCACGGGAATCAGAAGATTTTTGTTCTGGATGAAGAGTTTCAGCTGACTGCGGATTATCGACAGCTTATTAATACGGCTAATACGTTTAAGGGGTTGATTCAGACGGGCGCGGTGATCAAGCGGGGCGAGCGGAGTATGGCTGTGACCGACTTCAAGAGTGCGATGAAGTGGTTGCTGGCTGATGCTGAGCGCAACATCTCGAAGCAGCGGTATAAAGGCCTTGGCGAGATGAATCCTGGGCAGCTTTGGGAGACCACGATGGATCCGACCGTGCGTCGCCTTCTTCGTGTGCAGATTGAGGATGCTATTGCGGCTGATGGCATTTTCACTACGCTCATGGGCGATGATGTGGAGCCGCGGAGAGCGTTTATTGAGTCGAATGCGCTTAGGGCGGGGAATATTGATGTTTAACGTTGTAGGTTCTCAGCGATCGTGAAAAACGTGTCACTGAAATGAAAAAAAATTCTCAGTGGTCGTGAAAAATTAGATCACTGGCGTAGCCCGGTCGACTGCCTATGTCGTCCGGGCTTCTTTTTTGGAATTATTGGTATTTGACGGGATATCGGCGATTTCCACTGCATCGCCGAAATTGCCCTTGTTCACGTGCGTCACCATATGACGCATTGCAACCCAAATCGGACAGCTACAGCTTTCATCGTCCCGTCCGCAGTTCGGCTAGAGTCGGCCACCGTGCACATGAAGGGGCTTACTTCACCGCTTCCCATGGCCGCCGTGATATGTCCGACACTCTCTCGTTACCGGACAAGCAAGCGGCGAAATGGGAGGGCAACAAGGGTATTTGTCGGCTGGGTGATGTCCTCTCGCTCACTGATCGACGCGCTTCTTTTTTAGATCGGCCATCTCAACCAACTCTTGTACCACCGTACGCAACGCCGGCATAAGGTTGTCAATGTCTTGCCGTTGCGCGGTGAAGCGCCGGCTGTGCGCCGACTGATCGCCTATGTCTTTTAGCTTCGGCAACGCGTTCTTCGCATTGCGCGATAGCCCCCAGCTAGGTTCCGCCAGTAACGCCGCAATCAGATCGCGTAGATACAAGAAGTCCCCGTCCCGATTCTTGATGTTCGCGGCAAGTCCGCGCGCCTCGTAAAGCTCGATGATCAAAGTCTCGACCAGCCGACGGATCATCACCGCAGAGGCGTCGTACCAGCCGCCCGCGTACGCGCCGTTCACTTGGTGGGCAATCCGCTCTAGATAGTTGCGGGTATTACGCAGAAGTGACATGTACACCACCGCTTCGTCGGCACTCGGCGCGCCCTCCTCAGGCGGTGGGCTGTGTAGGCGCATGGCCTCCTGCAGCGCCCGCGCGGCCTTCATCGCATTTGACAGGTCCATCGGCGCGCTCAGGTGCGGAAGTCTTTAAGGTGCTTGGCCATGCTTTCGAAAATCTTGTCGATCTGCTCCGCATTACTCTCGGGCGAGATGTGAATTTGCACGTCGATGTGCAGCTTCGGCGAGAACGCGCTGCCGCCAGGCGGGTGCTGCTGGTGGCTGTGCTCGGCCGGCCCCGGGTTGGCCGACGGCACCTGTGCGGCCGTGGCCTTCGCCGCTTTGGACGAGGACTTCGGCGTGACCGCTGCGCGTGCGGTCGCCTTCTCCTTTGCCGGCTTCTCGTTGGCTTTGCCTATATCGCCCTCCAGCAACATAAGGTACACACGCGCGTATTTGACGGCGGCGCTGTCGCCCGTTTTCGTATCGTGCGCAAACCACGCGGTTACACGGTTCATCGGCGCGTTTGCAGCGTCCGGGAACGCGTCGTGTAGCCCGGTCGGGTAGGTGCTTTTGATGAGCTGCCCGCACACCGACGCGTACTTCTCATCGTCGCGCCAAGCGAAGGCCAGATCGGAGGGCTTACCTGCGTCGTTAATCAACCCGAAGGTTCGCAGCGACGGCAGGACATTTGCGCTCGCGGATCCCGGGCTCATGTTGAGGGTCGCCGCGAGGTACGCGGGCGTAACTTCCCCTGGCACCTTCTGCTTGAACTTCTCCCGCAACGTGAACCATGTGTTCCGTGCGATCACCGGATACCCGCGCTTCTTATTCTCTTCCGCCACGTATCCCCCTCGGTAGGTGGGTTGTCGTTCGGCACGCACCCCCGGTGCGTGCCCTCAATTCCGAGAGATAGTGACATAGATTATGGCTTACTTGCGCCGATCCGTTGTCGATGCGAAAGGATTCGAACCTTCGATGCTCCGATCCCAAATCAAACGCACTCTTGGTCTCCGGCGTCTAGGGATGTCATCGACGGGCAGGTGGTCGGCACCAGCAGTCGTTCACCGACAGTGCTTGAGAACCCGTTTATGGCCGTCCAGCGCCATCTGGTTATCCGCTTCATCTCTCTGCTTACTGCCCTTGGCAATAACAAGGCAACCAAGGAATACGAATACCAATTTCAAAGAAACCGAATGCAATAAATGTTGTACATTGCACTGGTGAAAATGGCACGGTCCGCCGTCATGCCCCCCCGAAGTTCGCTGCCGTTGAATGCAGCGTTGCACCACAAGTGGTCTTGTGTCCGTCGAAGGCGACCGCCCGCCCTTCGACCATGAAGTTTGGATCGCCTTCGGCAATATCGCAGATTTGGTGGCCTTCCACGGGGCAAATACATTTGTCGCCCACTCGTGCCACAGCGCGGCCGTCGACCTCGAATTTGTTGGCGCCAGTCAGGACAGATCCACCGTGGCTCGTGGGATCGCCGACGCGAATGATATTCTTCATGACTGCTCCGTTCGCTTTCATTATTTCCGTCTATGCAAGGCGATTTATCACAGCATCGGATTTCTCCGTGAACGCACTAAGCAGAAAATCCATACCGTTGCGTTAAGAGGAATCCACGCCAGCGCAATGGCGCCCGGAAGAGCATTGCTCTGGCTGCCGGCGCTACCTGTCGTGCTTAGTAGCGCCAACATCGCATTCGCAAGAAGTAGCACGAAACCCACCCACCAAGTACGAGGCAGCCAGTGTGTATTGACGGCGACTACCCTCCGGCGCTCTGACGACCGTCTTGCGAGCCCGTAGAGAGCGAGAATCAACAGGATTGGCAAAATCAGGCAGGTGGCCAGTCCGAAGAAAATAAACCACGTGAACACCCTCGGCAGAATCGCGATATCAGACATGACTCGCCAATCATGAGGGTTCTTCTCGGGGTCCGGACTTGGGCGCGACAGGCGAGGATGACTCCGGCTCAGTCTGCTGTGCGTATGCGACCAGTTGCCACGTCGTATTGACGGCATGCCATTGTTGCTTACCCAAGAGTTTCCCCATGAAGCCGGGACTCCCTGCGACCCGGGCAACCGGCATTACGCTGTTGGCTGAGAGATACTGATAGGCACCCCCGGCGATTTCGCGGCTGCTCGCCTCGGGGCATGTCCACCAGCCCGCTTGCGGGCAGATTGAGCCTGTACGTGCGAGCGTACCGAGCGGCTGGTTTGGGGATGGCGTATCGACGCTGGCAGCACTGCCGCCCATCGGGCGCATCCTTATCGAATTTGCGACGGCATCAAAAACTGCGACTGCCTCGTCATCGGTCAGCTTCGGCCGAACTGGCTCACCGTTGACGCTGGTCATGCCACTTTCGAACTCCACGATAAGCGTCGGCTTCAATGGCTCGCTGACTCCAGTGCCCTGTGCTTCCCATCGAAATTGATGAAGCCTGTAGCCGGCTTCCGTGGGGACGGTCTCGAGCAACTCTTCGCCGTGACGACCGTTGATTTCACGCGAGCCATGCCGAATAGTCCTGATCTGGTTGACGAGGTTCTTGAATGCATCTGGTACCGATCCACCGTCGGCGCGCTGCAGCAGGGTCGGCTCGCCGAGCTTTGAGACAGTCATCGATCGCACGGAGACCAGCACTCCCGGCCACCTGGCGAACTTGAAGCTGATGCCCGCGTCTTCGTACTGCGATGTCTTGCCGTCGTTCGCGATAAATCCATTTTCAAGACAGAAGCCCGGTCGGGAAGGGATATCGTCGGCACCACGTGCCCGAAGATTTGGAAGCAGATCGGTTTGCAGCGTGGACAGTACGTCTGGATAACGGGCTAGTATGAAGCCGGTATGCTGGATAGAAAATACGTGTCCACCATCCCACTTGTACGCTTCTATACCTACCGAGGGGCCCGTCAGAAGCGTCCGCGAAAGCTCAAATATCCGGATGTCCGGCGCCGGACTTTTGATACCCGAGAGGGTATATTTGTTCTTCTGCTTGCCCGACTGCAGATCCGCCTGGCGCGTGGTCATTTCTTGCGCAAAATGCTGCGCGCTTTCCTCCGAAGTCGTCGAGTCGATGCGTCCGTACTTGTACTCATAAGCTTGCCCGTTAATCTGCGCGTCCGCGGGCACGTCGACCAGAAAACGACCAACGCAGTAGGTTTTGGTATCGCTCATTGCAGGCTCTTTCGCATAGCAGGTCAGGACAAGCAGGGTGGCACACAGTACCGCAGCAAAACGCAATAGTTTCATTGTCATTCCTTGCAAGCCGGCAATTCCTCCACCGGGGTGGCACCTTGAACAATCTTCGCAATGCAGTACAGCACGTTATCCTGCACCATCTGGCTCCCGTAGCTGTGCTGGTGATCGAAGCCCTTCATCCTGAACACATTGAGCGTTCCGGAACCGTCGGCGATGAGTGCGCCCGAGGGACCTGGAACCGTGCCGTCTCCGGATGATGGATCGGTGTCCGAGTCAGGCTTGTCATGTCCGGCAAGGGAGAATGTGACTTTCTGCGATAACACCGTGAGCGTTGTCTGACCCAGTTTCGTAAAGGAGTCGGCCGTAAGCGTAGGCAATACGCCGTCCGCGCCCGCTGGCACTGCAGTTTTTGTCACCCATCGAACCTTGCTGAATGCGACGTGCTTGTCGTCGCCACCATAGTAGGCGTACGTAACTGGATGGCTATACAGGCCGAGCGTGTCGTGAAAATCGCGCACGTTGGATATCGTCTGCCCATAGGCATCAAAGGCGCTCGAGTCCTGCGTTGCAATCACTCCGGCGGGATCAATCAGGGTATCGTCGATCATTGCCCACCACACGTCCTGGACCCGCTTGTTGTATATCTCGGTGTATGGGTCGGCGATCGGCAGAGCTGGCATCACAGGGGTGCCAGAACCCTTCGACTCATGCTCCATTCGAAGCCATTTCGGGGAGTAGTTTTTTGTCGGAAGCAGTTCAAGTACACCGGGTGAATTTGCCATGACGCAAGTGACATCAGCGGCATCCCAGCCAATGATCGTGGCAACGATCGCGCCCATGATGTCGAATAATCCGTCAGTTTCGGTGCCGGCCCTCATGCGTCGGTATACCACTGGCGCACCGCCGACCGGCTGAACGCCATGGACCACGCCAAGCATTTGACTTTCAACCTTTTGCGCGGCCCTACGGCCGACCAGCCCTCCCATCGAGTGAGTCACGATGATGACCTTATCGAGGGAAATCCAGTATTTGCCGCGCTTGTACCAGTTAATCGCTTCGTTGATGCGCTTGACGAGCAGGTCGGCAGAATCTCCGTTACTACCGACCCAGTTGTAACCACAGGCCCACACCGGAAAGTAGTAGTCCGCAAGCCGCCTGAACTCCGTGTCGTTCAGTGGTGGGACATCACCCTTAACGGGGTTCCACTGTGGTAGCACGTTCTTACCGTCTGCATCCTTTAGCGTTTTCGCAGTAGTCCAGACCGGCATTTCCTTTGCGCCAGCGGTGCCCGCGTCGATGTACTGATCATTGAGCGCAAGTTCGAGTGCGGCCAGGATGCCGCCGTAGCTGTCGAAGTGTATCTCTCCCCAGCCGCGACGGCGTGCCTCCTCGTCGGTGATCGTAAAGACGCCCTTCGGGACCCCAACCTTTTTGCTGGGATCCACCATCACTCGATCGGGCATCAGTTGCTCTTGCCGTTCGGTCGGTGTCTGCTTCTTGCGTCGACGCCATTCACCGAGACCTGCCATCGCTCCGTTGGGCGGTGCCCATGCCGTCGTGCCCGCCTTTTGTGCTTTACCGTTGGCGCACAGGTTGGTACCCATGATTCCCGGCACAAAAATCACCGGGATGACATGCTTCGGCGGCATGACGCCAAGTGCATGTGGTTTGAAACACTCCGGGCTGGTGACGCTATGGAAAATCGGATCGCCGTTGTCGTCGAACTGAAGCGGTACACGGCGTACGGCCTGTTTCTGGACCGGAGTGGCCTCTGCGGCAGGAGTGGACATGTAGGAGGTCAGCGGTAGGAATTCAAGGGGTCGGGCGGATCGTCAGTGGCCGGATCTGCGTGTCATGCACGATCGTCTGGTTGGCGCCATCGGCACCCAGTTCGCCAGCGTCACGGACGGCACCCGTTTCATCAGTAACCTGATGCGGTACCTTCGTGATGGCGTCGCCGGCACGGTTGGCCAGCGCAAACTGCTCGTTGGTCTTCATGGCAGAGGCCGGCATGTGCGGCAGATCGGGATTGCCGCCACCCCCACCGGTAAAGCTAAAACTGGAGGTCTCGATCTTGTGTTCGCCGCTGGAGGACGCGAGCACCTTGCCGTCGGCAAGTGAATAGGTCACGCCGTTGGCCTTCAGCACAATGCTCGGTGCCTCGATGACCATCTCCTTGAGCGAATAAAGATGCAACCGGTCGGACGCGCCGATCTCCGTCTTGCCCTGCTGCGCCTGTATTGCGAGATCGCCACTACCGGCGATCAGCTTCATGCCGGCCTTCGCAAAGGCGGACAATCCCTGCGCCGCGCGCAGCAGGATCTTGCGACCTGTGGTCACATTCACGTCCTGCACAGCGGTGACGTCAACGTGCGTGCCTGCAGATGCCACGACGTTGCGCGGACTGGCCAGGGCGACACCGTCGGGCGCCGAAACGGCGACGATGGCTGCGCCGCCCGGCTTGTCGCTATCCCACTGTTTCAACTGATCCACAAGTTTTTCCTGCGGAGCGGTATCGCTGCTGTCAGCTTCATGGGTCTCGGACAGCTCTGCCAGTTGCTTCGCTATGGCGAGGGCCGCCTCGAGTTGGCCCACTAGCTCCTGCCGGTCGAGCACCTGGCCCTTCGCGCCGGCCCGGTTGTCGGTCGAGATCAACAGACCCTGCGCGGCGCGGATCGCGCCTGCCATATCCGTTCGTAGCTCGAAACCCTCGCCACGCTTGTCCGACTTTCCACCATCACGAGGATGGCCAATCCAGCCTTCGTTCAACTGCGTCTTGCCGTGTTCGGACGATAGTTTAGTTTTCGTCTGGGCCGTGGTGTCGTCGAAAAGCAGTTCCCCATAGCCGGCTCCAGATACTTCCTTCGAGCGGATGCCGTAGAGCGCGGCATTGCCCGGCAGGTTGCCCGTACCAGAAAACTCAGTTGGCCTGCGGTTCGCGCCGTGCAGGTTCGCGATTACTACGGGCTTGTCAGGATCATTCTGCAGGAACGTTACGAGTACTTCGCTGCCGACGCGCGGCGTCAGGGCCGTGCCGGCGCCCTGATCGGCCCAAGGCAGCGCGAGTCGCACACGCGCGGAATCGCGGGGCGTACCCGTTGCGCCTGCCTTAGGATGATCGTCACCGCGCGCGAAAAGAAACTGAATCGCCACGCGACCCTGCTCGTCAACGTCGATTTCGAGTCCCGGCGCACCAACTACAAGCGCACTCATGGGCCCAACCGAAGGCACGCAGGCCGGGTCCCACTCGGGTACGACCGGAATATCGGCACGCACGCATTCGAAACGATTCAGATAGGGAGGACTGGTCTGATCCAGCGTGAGTGCGCTCTTATCTGGTGATGCCGTCAACAGATGATTGCGTGCGCTGGTTTCGACGCGGGTCAGAACAAAGCGACGCTGCTCCTCCGGATGCTGGTCGATTTCGGCCTGGCCCGTCAGGGAGAACACGGTCCCGGCAGCGCCGCTGAACGCGCGCACGACGCTCTTGCCGGAAAAGTGCTTGGCCTGTTGTTCGCGCGCCTGCTGGCGGCGCAGATTCATCTGCCGGTAGTGTTCCGAATCGTCGGCGATGTGCGGCGCGTCGTACCGGTACTCGGTGAGCGTGCTGCTGAGCGCCTTGCCATGCTTGCCCTGGTCTTGAACATTCGTTTCACTCACTTCAACGGCGCGCCCTGCCCTGTAGTCGAACGCCGCGGCAATCTTCCCGCCGGATGTGAGCGTACGGTGGGCCTGCCAGACATTGATCGTGTCGTCTTTCTCAGTCGCGTCGGCGCGGTTATAGCGTACGATGCCGGCCGGATTGTCCCGCCATGCGTGCACACTATCAACCAGACGCAACGTGTGTACCGGCCAGTTGTCGTTGAGCGCGTGCGAGAAGTACCAGCATATGCCTTCGCGACGCCACAGCCGCGTGAGGAATGCCGTGTCACTTTCGCCTGCCTGCATCGTAAATTCGCGCAGTGGATACGTTGCCGTCAATCCACCGGTTTCGAGCGCGAACGCGCTGGCGAGCACGCTATTCCCGTTGATGTGTTCTTTCAGTACCGTCTGCGTGATATCGATCACGGACGCATTTCGGAAAATTCGCCATGTGGTGCGATGACGGAGAATCGACAGACCGTCCTCGCAGGTGTACTCGTTCAGGACGAAGCCGCCGTCGGAAGCGAGTTGGCGCGCACCAGTTACTATCGTGCAGATCGTGCGTTGACTGCCAGTGAAATCGCCGATGTTGAACGCGATTGGTATGCCAATCATTGTTTTCAGCGGCAGGCGGGTGTCTGTCGATAGACAGCTGAGCGTGTAATCGAGCGGTGCGCAGATGCCTTCGCTACCATTGAGCTCGTGAGGCAGCATGGCATTTGTCGGAAGGCCAGCATCAGGTGCAAAGCTCACCTGCAACTGTCGCTGCGACTGACTGAACGCTGAAACCAGCTGATCAAAATTCTTGAATGCGCCAGATAGCGCATCGAGCGGGCTGTCGGAGGGAGGGAGCGTTACTGGCGATGCGCCCATGACTCACCTGGGCACTAATAAAAAACGGGCGGTGCGAGTCATCTTAACCCCGGGATCGTTAAAGATTATTAATTGATGCGTGGTCGCTCACCACAGAAATATACGACTATTTGAATAATTTTAGCACGCGTATTCGGTGGTGCAACGCGAAGTCAGCTGCTTGAAGCTCCCCGCGAGCACGGGATTATGGGGAGGAATTCATTGTGCATAGATTTGGTGTCGCACATGGTTCTCGACGAACGTAAATGCCTTTCCATTAAGACGTTGGTTTAACAGCCACGCGCTTCAGCGCATCTCCGTCAGTTCGATTGCGGTGCTACTTATCGCTGTACGTACAAATTTGGACGAGTGCCGACATTGTCGCGTCAGCGACGATCTGAGAAATAAATTCGTATGGCTGCTTGAACGCGCGGTCGAGACGGTGAGCAAGCGCAAAAAAAGCATCCTATATCGTCCAGCTAGGGTGATTGCCTCGTATCTTCAATCGGTTGCGGCTCTGTAGTCGGCTGGCGCGGATAGGAAGGTCTCAATGTCACTGACCCGCCACCCGACTGAACGCATGCCTAGTTTGACCGGTGCGGGAAAGGTTCCTGCCTTTATCCGCGGATAGATAGTTGAGCGGGATAAACCTGTTTCGTTTTCTACCTCGGTGCGACGAATGATCGCGTTGGCCGGTCGATTGGGTGACCGCTTTGCGAGCTCTTGGTCGCTTGTCCGAGAATTTTCAGGGGAGCCGGGTGTGGCTCGTGCCGCTTGGCCCGATGCCAACCCAAATTCGATAAGCATTTGAGCAAGTTCTTCACCTGCCACGCACCATCGCGCAAACGCCTCGCAGTAGCGGACGAGCGAAGTAACATCAGTGGAGCCGAACAAGCTCGCGTTGCGTATCTGCCTAGCCACCGATGGCCAATGTGCTAGTGCTAGGGGAGATAGCCGCGCCAGTAGTTTCGCATCGTCTACATGGCCGCATCTAAGTCCCAGATCTACAGAATTGACGCTTGCCGCTTCCCGCCTTTGACGTTCGCGCATGATGCACTCCTTAGACTTTGGGTTTGGAAGATGAAGTCTAGGAGTTCGTGGCTGCGGGTGAGAAATTTGGGTTTTTACTAACTTCCGCCTGCGCGAAACGACCACGCACCATTCGGGGATTGTTGAGCGCCTAGTCCGCCACGAATTGATGCATCGCCAGTCGGCTACCCAACCTGCCGGAGGCGAGACATAGGGGAAGGACAGACGCGATCGACAACCAGGCTAGGCAGGGTCGAATTGTGTTCGTGTAGAAAGCCTGCGCCGCCCGTTCGGTAAATGGTCGACGGACCATCATTCTCTGTTCTTAATGCGGAATATTTTTCCGTTACCCAAACAGCATGAACAAATATGCAATAAATTCCGAATTAACAATTACGGTAACCATCTTGATTGCGTTAACCCGCTAATCTTTTGTAATATCGCGCGATAGCGCGGGGGCGCAATTGCGTAAATCAGAGGCGGTATGGGTGCACAAGACATAATCACGGCGATAAAAGGCGGTTTGTTGCAAAGTGACCGTCTGCTGAAACTGGATACGCCATTGGGCGTGAATGTCCTGTTGCCGCAAAGACTGGTGGGCCATTCGCGTCTGGGCCGCGATTACGAATTCACGCTGGACGCCGTTTCCACCAACGACAATATCGAACTCAAGAAGCTGATTGCCCAGCCGGTTACGCTCTGGGTTCAGCAAACCGACCAGTCGTACGCCCCGCATCACGGTTATGTCCATACGGCACGCCGTCTGGGCTCGGACAGTGCTCTTACCAGCTATCAGATCGGTTTTGTGTCATGGATGCATTTCCTGCGCTTCAGAAAAGATGCACGAATCTGGCAGGATAAACCGGCCGACGAAATCATCACCGACGTATTCAATATGCATCCGCAGGCGCAGGGTGCATTCCGCTTTGTTTTACGAAATACCCTGCCGCAACGCTCATTCTGCGTGCAATACGAGGACGACTGGAATTTCTGTCACCGGCTGATGGAAACCGAAGGGCTGTTCGGCTATTTCGAGCAGGCCACGGACGGCAAATCGCACACGCTGGTTATAACGGACGACATCGGCAGCCTTCCGGCGCTATCGCCGCAAGCGGTCGATTTTTACCGCTCGGGCACGAACAGCGAAACCGATGCCTTCGTGCAATGGAGCGGCACGCGCACGCTACAGAGCACGACGCTCACGACCCGCACGTTCGACTACAAGGCCCCGTCGGCACCGGCCAATCCCAAGGGCACCACGATCCCGACGCTCGCCACACAGGGCGATCTGCCGCAGCAGGCCGAGGTATATGAGTACACCGGCGCCTACACCTACGGCAAGCAGGACCGCGGCGACCAGCTCGCCAAAGTGCGGATGGAGGAATGGGAGTCGCGTGCGAAGCGCTTCCACGGCGTGGGCGCAGTACGCCGCATCGACGCGGGCCGCTGGTTCGAGCTGCAGGATCACCCCGACCACAGCACGAGCAGCGAACAGGACCGCCAGTTCGCGGTGATCGCGGTCGACTGGGTAATCGAGAACAACCTGCCCGTCTCAGGCGGGACGACGGACTTCCCGCACAGCCTGAAAGGCGCGATCGCCGCAGCGCGCGCCGTGCATAGTGCCGATGCCGCGCTAACCGTCAAATCCAGCGACGGCAGCGAAGGCTTCTTCATGGCCGCCGTCGAAGCGCAACGCAAAACCATCCCGTTCCGCAGTCCGTTCGAGCATCACAAGCCGAAGATGCACATGCAGACGGCGACCGTATCCGGCCCAAAGAACGCGGAAGTCTTCACCGACGAACTCAACCGGATCAAAGTGCTCATGCACTGGGACCGTCTTAACGATGGCGATGAAAACGCGTCGTGCTGGATGCGGGTCGCGCAGTCCGACACTGGCGGAAGCTATGGCGCGGTACATGTGCCGCGCGTCGGTGAAGAGGTGATCGTATCGTTCCTCGATGACGACTGCGACAAGCCTATCGTCACTGGCCGCGCCTATAACGGTGCAAAGACGCCGGACTGGCATTCGAACGGCATCCTGTCGGGCTACAAGTCGAAGGAGCACCAGGGCAGCGGCTACAACCAGATGGTGATGGACGACGCCACCGGTCAGAATCGTGTGCAGCTTTACAGCACCAGCACGAATGCACAGTTGCACCTGGGCTATCTGATCGCGCAGACGGGCAACGCGCGCGGCGAGTACCTGGGTAGCGGCTTCGATCTGAAGTCAGACGCGTACGGCGCGATTAGAGCCGCACAAGGCATGGTCGTTTCGACGCATCCGACAACCGGCGCGTCAAGCCAACCTCTGGACGTACGCGACGCAAACAGTCAACTGGTCAATTCGGAAAGTGTGATCGAGTCGTTGAGCCAGGCGAGCGAAACGCACCAGGCCGAGAGCCTCAAAGATGGCTACGACTCACTAAAGTCATTCACCGACGCCACCCAGAACAGCGTATCGGGCGGCGGCAGCGGCGGCAACACAGCCGGCGGCGGCACGGGCAACGCGAACGCGTTCAAGGAACCGATCCTGCTGTTCGCTACACCGGCCGGCATCGCCATGTCGACGCAGAAGTCGACCCACATCGCAGCAAACGAGCACGTCAATCTGGTCAGCGGCCAGAGCACGCACATTGCGACCGGCAAATCGTTGCTGGCAAGCGTGAGCGAGAAGATCAGCCTGTTCGTGCAGAACGCGGGCATGAAACTCTTCGCGGCGAAGGGAAAAGTCGAGATCAAAGCGCAGTCCGACAATGTGGAATTCACCGCGCAGAAAACATTCCGTTTGCTCTCGACCACGGAAAAAATCGAAGTCGCCGCCGATCAGGAAATTCTGTTGACGAGCGGCGGCGCGTACATCCGCATCTCAGGCGGCAACATCGACATTCACGCGCCGGGCAAAATCGATGTCAAAGGTGCGCAGCACAGCTTCAATGGCCCGACGAGCCAAGGCTATCCGCTGCCGGCGGCGCGCCCCGATCAGCCGGGGCAACTTGACCTGCTCCATCAATACGCGAACGGCGAGCCCGTCAAAGGCGGCCAGTTTTCCGTGTTCGACGCAAACGGTGGGCTGCTGCGCCAAGGCGCTCTCGATGCTAATGGCCGCATGACCGTGAGCGGCTTGCCGCCAGGCGTGGCACAGGTGCAGTTCGGCAACGATCCGCGCGATCCGTCGCAGCCGGCCAACTATTTCAAGAGCATCAAATGGCCGCCCGAGCCACTCAGCGTGTCGGGCGACACGGCATCCGCAGCGCAAATGGCGTCCTTCTTGCCTGGCGTAGCTGGGGGCGCGGGCCCAGCGGTCGGCACTGCAGCGAGTGCCATGAGCGCGGCAGGCGGTGCCATGAGTAACGCCTCAGGCAGCGCGTCGCAACTGGCCGGCCTGGCTAGCACGGCCTCACAGGGCGCCAGCGGCCTCGCCACGATGGCGAAAGGCCAAGCCATGGGGCTCGCCCAAAACGCGCTCACCAAGGCGCTACCCGCCGGTGCAAGCGCAGGGCTGTCACAAGCCAGTCAGGCCGCCAGCGCCGCGAAGGAAATCAGTTCGATCGCGCAATCCGCACGTGGCGCAGTGCCCGCGCTCAAAGGCATCGTTTGATGCCGCGCCGATCGACATCCACCCATCCTCACTCGCACTTAACATGAAGAAAACGATCTTTCTGGCGCTCGCCTTCGCCACCGCCTCGACGGCATTCGGTGCGGCCGAACTGAAAATCACGGCGGCCGCGATGGCTTCGCAGTACGACAGCGACTCGGACGCGGCCTCGAAGTTTACCGATAAGCAGCTCGCGCTGACAGGCAAGCTTCTCTCGCTGGAGTCCGGCATCACGGATGACGACGTCGTCGGTAAGCTCGGCGACGATCCCGACACGGCAGTGCGGGTGAGCTTCGCCGATAAAGCGAGCGCCGACAAGGTTCGCCCTCGGATCGGCCAGAAAGTGACGCTGCATTGCTTTGGCGCGTACTCGACGACTTATCCCGCCGCGACCGACTGCAAATTCAGGTAAGCCACCAATGAAACACTTTCTGACTCTGTCGATCGCAGCCTGCTGCGTCGCCATGACGCCGCTTGCGCACGCCCAGTCGGTCGCCGACATGAAGACGATCGCGGGCTTCGTCGAGTGCAAACTCGACGCACGGCAAATCCAGCGTTTTATCGATCGGGTGGATAACAACGGCATACCGGATTTCGTGAATCTCCCCCCGCGGCCCAAGGGCGTAGACCTCGCATGGCAAACCAGCAAGCCGATTACCGCGTGGGGCACGTCGTCGAATGTCGTTTCGCTCGTTTCGCCACATGAGATGCTGCTCGCCATTCCTGCACCGGTGGGCCAGGAAATCGACGCGGCAAAGCAATGGGCGGCTCGCATCGGCGACATGCATGAGGACAGCGGCACGGTGGCGATGCGAGAAAAGCTGCACTGGCACGGCGTCGACTATCGCAAGGTGGTGGGCAAGAAAGAAATCAGATTGCTCGTCGATCAGGACGAAAGTCCAGGCTGGCTTCTGCTTGGATGCGGATACAACCAGCTTTTCTCCAACAACTAGACCATCGATCCGATCAGTATGAGCGCAGCCTCCGCCCCGACTACCGCCGTCGTCAAAACCGAAGTGGCTATCGCGCCGCTTGTCACCATCGTCAAAGAGGATGCGGGATCTGCGCTCGAGCAGTTCGACGCATGGCTGAAAAGCGTCAGTGATGGCTACATCACGCTCGACCGTGTCGAGCAACTGGCGAACGCGGTCCCCGTCGTGTCGAACATCCTCTCGGCGATCGACGTCGTGATGGATATCAAGCGGCTGATCGAGGTAGAAGCACGAGACCTCTTCGACTACCTGAACCTGGGTATCGATCTGATCGGCGTGATTCCGCTGCCGCCGGTCATGGGCGAATTCCGCATGGGCGCCCGCCCGATGCTCAAGCTCGCTCGTGAGGAATTGATGAAGAGCGGCAGGTCGATAGCGGAAGCCGGCGGCCAGATGATCTCGGACGCGATCATCTCCGTTCTCGTCGCGCATCTTAGTACCAAGTTCGCCGGCGAGATCGACGCGTTCGTCAAGGAAGTGCAGGCCAAGCTCGCCGAATTGCTGGATGCGTGTGCCGATCACGCGCGCCAACTGCTGGAAGGGTTGGCTCAAATTTTCGAAGGCGCGGCATCGGGTCGCCTGTTCGATACTACGGGCAATCTCCATGCTGCAGATCTGCATATGCAGCAAGCCAGTGCCGGATTCGCTGCTCACGACGCAGGTAAAGTCGCCGACAGCATCTGGTCTTACCTGAAGGACGGCACGAAAGTTTTCGTCAAGGACGCGGCCAATCTGGCGACTCGCGTAGCCAACGAAGTCTCGCCGTCAACGAAAGGACGGCTGCAGCAGATGGCAGTGGATGCACGCCACGCGACTCCGTTCGTCACGCAGAAAATCAAAGGGCTGAACAGTTCGGATGTCGGTGGCTTGATGTGGTTGCTGAACGCGCTGAGCCAGTCCGTCGTTGCATGGCGAGCCAAGCAGAAACATCGGAACGCGCAGACGGTGGGCATCAAGGAAGCCGGCAAGTCGAGCGCGGAGCGTCGACGGGCCGATGGTCAGTTGGAGACGGTTGGCACTCAGGCAAACGCACAGCATCCGGGCCCGAACGATTGCAAGAATTGCCCGAAAGTTAGTAACGGCAAACACTCCGTGGGTTATGCGCTCGGCGACGAGCGTATCGATCACGACGATTTTATTTTGCCCGGTGCAGTGCCGATCGTCTGGCGCCGAACCTACCGTTCCTTTCTCGATGCATACGACGCGAGCGAACTCGGCGCGCGCTGGATTACTCCGTATACCACTCGCATTGATATTCACGACGCGAAGCTGGTTTATCACGATCCGACCGGGCGCAGTCTCGACTATCCTTTGCTGGCTGCGGGTGCCACGCACGAGGACCTGAACGAAAATATCACGCTCGCGCGACTCGACGAGCAATGGCTGACACTCACCCGCGGCCATGAGGTGCTTGAAGCGTATGAAAAACGTGGCAACGCGTTCCGGCTGGCGTTCGTTAAACGTCGTTCGGGCGGCCAGATTACGCTCGACTACGACGCCGAACACCGGCTCGCGCGCGTGATTTCGGAGCAGGCGATTGTGGCCTTTTCGCACGATGCGCTTGGGCGGCTGATAGAAGCGAATCATTTCGACATTGAAGGCGAACACGTCGGTACGCTCGCGCTCTACGCGTACGATGAGCGTGGCGATCTTGTCGCCGCCACGGATCGCCATGGCAACCGTCGCGAGTATGCGTATAAGCATCACCTCGTCACGCGTTATACCGACCGAACCGGCCGCGGCATCAATCTCGAGTGGAGCGGTGTCGAGCCAAAGGCGAAATGTGTCCGCGAATACGCCGATGACGGCAGTGATGAAATCCGCCTTGCCTGGCATCCGGATATCCGTCTGGTATCCGTCACCGATGCACTTGGCCATGTCTCCCGTCACTACTTCGACATCGACGGCTACACGTATCGGATCATTCATCCTGACAACGGAGAAGAATGGTTTTACCGCGATACCAGCCATAACCTGACGCAGCACACTTACCCTGACGGCGGTGTCGATCAATTCACTTATGACGACCGCGGCAATCCCCTCGAGCAGCGGCGAGCGGACGGCAGCGTCGTACACATGGAATATGACGCGAAGGATCAGGTCACGTCGATTATCGACGCGCATGGTCATCGTTGGCAGCGTGAGTATGATGATGCGGGTCACGTCACCGCGCAGATCGACCCGTTGGGTCACAAGACAGCGTATAGCTACAACAAGCAAGGCTTAGCCGAGACAATCACCGATGCGAAGGGTGGCTCGAAGGTTCTCGCCTATAACGCAGACGGACAACTCGAGAGCTACACCGACTGTTCAGGCAAGACGACGAATTGGCGCTATGACGCCGATGGGCGTCTGCTTGAAAGTAAAGATGCGATGGGTCGGACGACGACATATCGATATGGTGACAACGGCCACTTGTCCGCTGTGCAGACACCTGCGGGAATCGAAAAATTTTCTTACGATGCCGAAGGCCGTCTCCTCACGCATACGGACACACTCGATCGCACGACGCGCTTTTCCTACGATGCGGCGGGCCGAATTGCACATCGCGGCGACGCGGCGGAACGCACCGTTACGTATAGGCACGATCTGGTAGGGCGGCTGATTGCGCTTACCGACCCCAACCACGCGACCTTTCGGTTTGGTCGTGACGCGTTGGGCCGGTTGACCGAAACGGTGGGCTTCGACGGCAAAGTCACGCGCTATGACTACGATCCGATGGACGGGAAGCTCCATTCCATCGACGAAGCAGGCACGGTCGCACAAGTGGCATACGACAGGAGCGGCAGACTCCTGTCCCGCACAACCGATGGCGTGGAAGAACGTCTTGCCTATGACAGCAGCGGCCGTCTGATCGATGCACGGAACGGCCATAGCCGTGTGCAACTGTTCTTCGATCCAGTCGGGAATCTGGTGCGCGAGCATCACGCGTATGGACTGTTCGGCGAACAGCGCAGCTACGTATGGCGGCACGAATACGATGAACTTGGCACGCGCGTCAGGACAGTGCGCCCTGATGGTCACGTGGTGGATTGGCTGACATACGGATCCGGCCACGTGCACGGGATGATGCTCGACGGCCGTGACCTGATCCAGTTCGAGCGAGACGATTTGCACCGCGAGACCGCACGGACGCTATCGAATCGAATTGGCCAACTGACGGAGTACAACCACGCAGGACGCATTACCGCGCAGTCGTTGAAGCGGACAGGGGCGCCGGCCGCGCTGGCCGCGCGAAGCTACCGATACGATGTTAGCGGACAACTCCTGCAGGTTGAAGACAGCAGACAGGGCATCACCACCTATCAGTACGACCCGGTCGGGCGACTGATTCAAGCCATCGGTCCGCTCGAGCATGAACGGTTTGCTTTTGACCCGGCGAGCAATTTTATCGATACCGGTAGCTCGGAGCATGTGCGTGCGGGCGGCATGCCGCGACTCAACACGCTGTCTGGGCAGGTGCCACTCGTGCTGGGAAATTTGCTCAAGGAATACGCCGGAACTCGTTTTGAGTACGACGCGCGCGGCAATATGCTTGCGAAGCAGTCGCCGAACGGCACGCAGCACTATACCTGGGACGCATTCAACCGGCTCGAGACCGCGACCGTCGACGAAACGACGCGTCAACACCGCGCGCGCTATTTCTATGATGCGCTTGGACGGCGAATCGGCAAGGACGTAGACGGCGTTCGCACGGTTTTCGGTTGGGACGGTGACTCGCTTGCTTTCGAAACGACGGCTGAGTCCAGTACCCATTTCCTGTATGAAAAAGGCTCGCCGGTTCCGATTGCGCAATATGCTGCGGCCGCAGTCCTGGGCATACCGACCCCGCAATGGACGCAAACGGACAGGTACGCTCCGGAGGACGATCCGCTGCAACGATCCCCTGTCGCGACGTTGCCCGTTCACGTTTTCTATTACCACTGCGATCAGATCGGCACGCCGCAACTGTTGACCGATGAGTCAGGCGACGTGGTATGGGATGCGAAGTACAAAGTGTGGGGGGAGGCCCGCGAAGTCAATGCGCGCGTTTCGCAGACCGCAAAGCTTGCGCCTCATAACCCAATCCGGTTTCAGGGGCAGCAGTGGGATGAGGAGACGGGTTACGCGTATAACCGCTTCCGGTACTACGATGCTCAGCATGGCCGGTTTCTCAGCCAGGATCCGATCGGATTGCTGGGTGGCTTGAATGTCTATCAATATGCGCCGAACCCGATTCTATATGTCGACCCATTGGGGTTGGCCCGCGGAAAGTGCACGATCTACTGGTATAAAACTGATGAAGCGACCGGGCACTATAGCGTCAAAACAGTCTCCGGAACGGGTAGTCTGCATACTGAACAGGAAGTGACGCCCGACTACACTCAAACCGGAATTAGCAAGGTGAGTGCGCTGGACAATCGACAACCGGCTAACACCGCCACATTTGACATGCCCGACGTCGATGCTGCGCAGAAGTTTCAGCGCGGCAAGATCAGGGACGAGGAAGGTGATGGCGCTTATGATGTTGCCAACAACAGTTGTATGACCCATGTCACGGACGTGCTCAACGCTGGTGGCGTACAGGCACCGTCCACGGGTCATCGAGCTTGGGCGTTCCTGACTAAAGCGGGTCTGGGCCCGCGCGCACGATAGATTCTCGTCGAGGTATCCAGAAATGATGTCCCGCGTACTTTGCCCGCGCCATGGTCTGCAGGAAAATGCTTTGGCCTCGCCGAATATTGGTGCCCGCATCAACGCGAGGGGCCAGTTTGAGGCTGGCCAACTGGTCAGGGTGTCATTTGATCGACCGAAGAGAAGCAGAGAGATATGGATGGATCGCAGCGAACTTGTCGACCATGCGCATCTGATCACCTACGTCGGAAAAATTGCACATCTAAAAGACTTCCCGACCATCGCTGCAATCGAGAGGTCGTTGGTTCACGTGTGCGCGCGTTGCATGGACGAATTATTGGTGCGCTCCGGTGAAGAACCGGCCACACCTACGTCACTGGAAGGCGCATTCGACACCGCGCTGGTCGCCAAAGACGCCAATGTGACGGAAAGAGATGTCGTCTGCCCTATACACGGGGTTGTGTTTAAGAAGACAACATCTCCGCAGATATCGAGAGCAATCGATTCGCGAGAAGAGGGGCCGAGCAGTCGATTGATCAAAACCGTCCTCGCGTCCAGCAAGCGTGAAAGCGTGTTCTGGTTTGACGCCGATTTTTTGCACAACGTGTTGGGTCCGGAACTCGATCTGACGTCTTCAACGCTCCGACTAGACGACGCGCAGTTCCGAGAAACTTTGATGGCGAAGTCCACAACCGTTTGCTCGGTGTGTTTGCACGACCTTCTAACCCGCAATGGCGTCGAAGTCTGAACGACTTCCTCAAACCCGAGACACTTCATGAAACGATATCTAATTCTGAACGGCGACAAGACGACAGCTAACGGCACCGTTCAGGCCGCACCGACGTCTATTCAATTGAGCGATAAAGACGTCGCCCACGAAGGGGATCCCGTCGCATGTCCGGCATGCAATACAACGGGAAAAATTCAGTGTGATGGCCCGCGCCAGGTAATGACGGCGCCGGACGGAAGGCACGCCGCATTGAATGACGATCTTTGTATTTGCGGTTGCCATCCGCCGCCCCGGTTAGTAGCGTCGCAACAGATGATGTCTACGGAAGCGTAATGCTCGATAAACCAAGAAAGGCCCAAACCGCCGTTTTTACCGATTTCAAAATTGCCCGACAACACCCGAAATAAATTCCGATTTAACATTTATTTCTATTGAATCGATTGCCGTAAACGTCTGATTGTTTGTATTATTGCGCGACAGCGCAGGGGCGCATTCAGCATAAATCAGAGGCGGTATGGGGGCACAAGACATAATCACGGCGATAAAAGGCGGTTTGTTGCAAAGTGACCGTCTGCTGAAACTGGATACGCCATTGGGCGCAAATGTCCTGTTGCCGCAACGACTGGTGGGCCATTCACGTCTGGGCCGCGATTACGAATTCACGCTGGACGCCGTTTCCACCAACGACAATATCGAACTCAAGAAGCTGATTGCCCAGCCCGTTACGCTGTGGGTTCAGCAAACCGACCAGTCGTACGCCCCGCATCACGGTTATGTCCATACGGCACGCCGTCTGGGCTCGGACAGTGCTCTTACCAGCTATCAGATCGGTTTTGTGTCATGGATGCATTTCCTGCGCTTCAGAAAAGATGCACGAATCTGGCAGGATAAACCGGCCGATGAAATCATCACCGACGTATTCAATATGCATCCGCAGGCGCAGGGTGCATTCCGCTTTGTTTTACGAAATACCCTGCCGCAACGCTCATTCTGCGTGCAATACGAGGACGACTGGAATTTCTGTCACCGGCTGATGGAAACCGAAGGGCTGTTCGGCTATTTCGAGCAGGCCACGGACGGCAAATCGCACACGCTGGTTATAACGGACGACATCGGCAGCCTTCCGGCGCTATCGCCGCAAGCGGTGGACTTTTACCGCTCGGGCACGAACAGCGAAACGGACGCCTTCGTGCAATGGAGCGGCACGCGCACGCTACAGAGCACGACGCTCACGACCCGCACGTTCGACTACAAGGCCCCGTCGGCACCGGCCAATCCCAAGGGCACCACGATCCCGACGCTCGCCACACAGGGCGATCTGCCGCAGCAGGCCGAGGTATATGAGTACACCGGCGCCTACACTTACGGCAAGCAGGACCGCGGCGACCAGCTCGCCAAAGTGCGGATGGAGGAATGGGAGTCGCGTGCGAAGCGCTTCCACGGCGTGGGCGCAGTACGCCGCATCGACGCGGGCCGCTGGTTCGAGCTGCAGGATCACCCCGACCACAGCACGAGCAGCGAACAGGACCGCCAGTTCGCGGTGATCGCGGTCGACTGGGTAATCGAGAACAACCTGCCCGTCTCAGGCGGGACGACGGACTTCCCGCACAGCCTGAAAGGCGCGATCGCCGCAGCGCGCGCCGTGCATAGTGCCGATGCCGCGCTAACCGTCAAATCCAGCGACGGCAGCGAAGGCTTCTTCATGGCCGCCGTCGAAGCGCAACGCAAAACCATCCCGTTCCGCAGTCCGTTCGAGCATCACAAGCCCGAAATGTCCATGCAAACCGCGACCGTCGTCGGTCCGGCCAATGAAGAGGTGTACACGGACCCACTGAACCGCATCAAAGTCCTATTGCATTGGGATCGCCTGAATGCCGGCGACGAAAAAGCCTCATGCTGGATGCGGGTCGCGCAGTCGAATGCCGGTGGGGCTTACGGCGGTGTCCACGTACCGCGCATCGGCGAAGAAGTGATCGTGTCGTTCCTCGATGGCGATTGCGACAAGCCGATCGTCACCGGCCGTGTCTACAACGGCGCAAAGAAGCCGGACTGGCATTCAAACGGCATCCTGTCGGGCTACAAGTCGAAGGAGCACCAGGGCAGCGGCTACAACCAGATGGTGATGGACGACGCCACCGGTCAGAATCGTGTGCAGCTTTACAGCACCAGCACGAATGCACAGTTGCACCTGGGCTATCTGATCGCGCAGACGGGCAACGCGCGCGGCGAGTACCTGGGTAGCGGCTTCGATCTGAAGTCAGACGCGTACGGCGCGATTAGAGCCGCACAAGGCATGGTCGTTTCGACGCATCCGACAACCGGCGAGTCAAGCCAACCTCTGGACGTACGCGACGCAAACAGTCAACTGGTCAATTCGGAAAGTGTGATCGAGTCGTTGAGCCAGGCGAGCGAAACGCACCAGGCCGAGAGCCTCAAAGATGGCTACGACTCACTAAAGTCATTCACCGACGCCACCCAGAACAGCGTATCGGGCGGCGGCAGCGGCGGCAACACAGCCGGCGGCGGCACGGGCAACGCGAACGCGTTCAAGGAACCGATCCTGCTGTTCGCTACACCGGCCGGCATCGCCATGTCGACGCAGAAGTCGACCCACATCGCAGCAAACGAGCACGTCAATCTGGTCAGCGGCCAGAGCACGCACATTGCGACCGGCAAATCGCTGCTGGCAAGCGTGAGCGAGAAGATCAGCCTGTTCGTGCAGAACGCGGGCATGAAACTCTTCGCGGCGAAGGGAAAAGTCGAAATTCAGGCCCAGTCCGACAACATCGAAATCACCGCGCAGAAGAGTCTGAAGTTGCTTTCCGCCACGGAAAAAATCGAGGTCGTCGCGAAGCAGGACATCCTCCTGACGAGCGGCGGCGCGTACATCCGTATTACGGGCGGCAATATCGAAATCCACGCGCCCGGAAAAATTGATATCAAGGGTAGCGATCATTCGTTCGCCGGACCCACGAGCCTGTCGACCAAGCCGCCGACGCTCCCGTCGGGTGAAGGCCCCTACAACGAGCAGTTCAAGATTCACGACAAGCACACGGGCGACGCCGCCCCCTATGTGCGCTACCGCATCGAGACTGCAGAAGGCAAGGTGTTCGAGGGTATGACCGACGAGCAAGGTCTCACTTCGCGCATCATGACGGGCACGCCGAGCGCGCTCAAAGTTTTCCTCGATACCTGATCCCGGCCGACGAGCCTGCGCGTTTCCGCACGCGCTGAATCCTTCGCCCATTCAAGCACACCGACATCCATGAACGCTCCGAGCACAAGTCACGCGCCAGATGGCAACGGCACCACCAACACGACGCCCGACAGCATCGTGAAAGTGCCGCACGATCCTGCGCCCATGCTCTATTTCCGTCCCGAGACCGGTGAATTCATTCTCGTGCCGGCGGAGGACGTCGGTACGCTGCAAAGCGAATGCAATCTGCTGCACGACCGCGTCGATAAATTTCACAAGGCCAATGAAAAACTCGACGTGGTGCTGAAGGCCTACGCCGACGACGTGCAGAATCACATGTCCGACCCTCGCGCCGGCGAAGCGCACAAGACCGCCGTCGACGATGCCCTTAAAGAACGCGAGACCGCGCATAAGGCGTTAAAGAAGGAACTGGAGCCGCTCAGCAAGCTCGACAGCAAAGACCTGACCATGGTCGAACTGATCCCGATTCATATCGACGGCGACGGCAAGAAAGCGGTGAAGTTCGCGAAGTACAAGCTTCACTACGTACGCTCGAACAAGATCAAGACGAGCTGGCATAAATTCGGCCCGGCGGCGTTCGAGGACATGAAGGGGCGCAAGGAAGAAAAAGAAACCGGCGCGAAAAGCTTCATCAAAACGAATGCGCAGGGCAAGCGCAAGATCGACGTCGACAAGCTGAAAGAAGGCGTGCTGATAAACCGCGAGAGCAGCATCAAATCGCAACTGTATGAAAAGACCAAAGTGTCATCCGAAATCGTCGAGAAGCACGTGACGGGAACGCTTTTCGCGTGGGCGGAAGAGTGGAACAAGGATCTAAGCTACAGCGCTGGCGCGGAAGATCCGGTCGAGCGCAGTGAGGGCGGCGAAGGCGAGAAGAAAGAAGAAAAACCGAAGCAGACCGCCTTCAGCAATAACGTCAGTATCGAGGCCAAGGCGCAATTGATGCGCTATCTCGCGGGTGCGGGTCTCGACACCGAGTGGCAACCGCAAAAGGGACGAGTGGCCATCAAGGCGTCGGCGCAGGCCGAATTCGCCATCGCCGAGGGCAAGGTTTCCGGCGCTTTCTATTATCCGGACATAGCCGGTTGGATGTGGAGTCTGGACGGCGACGATCACAAGACTTATCCGCTCGGCGCGGTTCGATTCAAAGGCGAGCTCGGCCTGTCCGGAATGGTTGGAGCAAGCGTCGTCGCGCAACTGGGCGTCGTGGTCGACTATCGCGACGAAAAGCGCAAAGACCTGGGTCTGTACGGCGCTTCGGTCGATAACCCCACTACCAAACAACGCGAGATCAAAGTGGGTGGCAAGCCGGTCGATCCCAGCGCCAATGCAGATCTCGACGTCTTTGCCGGTGCACGCGCGGACCTGTCCCTCGAAGGCTCCCTCGAATGGATGGAGCCGGCAAAGAAGGGACCTAGCGGCAAATACAAAGCGTTTGCCAAGGTCGGCGATACGGTCACGGCAATGGCAGGCGCGGGACTCACTTGCATGCTCGATGTGAGCTATGCGGCAGGCCGCTTCAGAATCAAGGCGAAGGCCGGCCTATGCCTGGGCGTTGGCGCAAAGGGCGATATCGAAGTGTCGGTCGACGCGCTGCGCATTGCCGAGTTCGTCAAATGGTTCTTCTACCAGCTATATCACGCGAACTTCCAGCGGTTGAAGTTCGTCGAGACGACTGCGTTTAACGCCTTCTCGCATATTCAGGTCATGGTCATTCAGGGCATTCAGGACCTGGCCTCGACGGTCGATCAGGAAATGGATGTGATAAACCGGCTTTTCACCGACCTGATCGAACAGTACGAAAAAGAGGCCGCGCGTGTCGAGCTGATGAACCGCGTACTCAGCAATCCGTGGATGCTGCAGTACGCGACGCCCGAAGCGAAGGGCATCATGATCTATCAGTTGACTCGTCATTGGTACGCGACGGACGGCGTCGACATGGCCAACCACACATATGGCCGCTGGTACGGCAACCGGAAAGATGCGGTCAAGCAGATCCTCAAGTGGTCGCACACCAAACACGATCTGGACAACGTCGTGCAGCACATCCACCCGCAAGGCCGCTCCGGCGACATCGACTTGCGCCGACAACAGCTGAAGGATTTTCTGCAGATGTCGCTGACGAGTGCGCCGGCGGGAGACGCAAAAGAAATGGACGATTACTACGACAGCCTGCAGGCCATGCTGAAAGTCGATCCCACCCCGGGCTATGCGGTTGCGCAGGTCGACACCAACGACTACCAGTTTCAGGCAGCCGCGGGCAGACACCCGTTCTACGACAACATGCCGGAGGTGCGGGTCGTCTGACGATTCGCCGCGAAGCTCATCAGGGCGTGGTTTTCTGCACCGCGCAGCGGAAGGTCAGCGTAATGGCGGTGGGTCCCAACGTGCGTCCGTCTTTGGTTTTGACGATATAACCGGTCGGCGGCGCCTTGTAGCGATAAACCGTCATGGCGGTTTCGGCGTTGTCGCCTTCGGCACCACGAATCACTTTCATCGTCCCGCTTGCGGGCCCGGTGGGATTCCTGGCCGGCGAGTGCTCGTAGTAGTCGGGGGCGAACCAGTCGTTGACCCAGTCGCGACCATCGACACCAATGTCGTAAAGACCCAAGGCGTTTGGCGGATATTTGCCGACCGGATAAATGTACTGTGAAACGGCCGTATCGGGCGTGTACTTCTGTTCGATAGTATCGGCGGACGGCAGGTTCTGGTCGGCTTCGTACTTGCCGTTGTCGGTGCCGAAAATGACCGGCTTGCCACCCGAGCGCGCAGCGTATTCCCATTGTGCTTCGGTAGGAAGATCAACGGGCGCGCCGCTTTGCTTGCCGAGCCACTCGCAATAGTCTTTGGCCATCTGCCAGGGAACGCCGGCCGGGTGATCGGCGGCTTTGTATTGCCGGTCCGCTTTGTCCTGCGGCCACGACGGTTTGCCGGTCGCCGCGGTGTAGATGTCGAGGTCCGCGTAGGTGACCTTGTACTTGCTGATTGAAAAGCTATCCAGCGTGACGGGATGCGCCGGCTTGTTTTCCTGCTGCGACGTGAGAGGAAGTTTTTCCGGTGTGACTTGCGGACCGAAGTCGCCCATCGTGAAGGTGCCACCCTTCACGAAAACCATATTCGCTAGCGATTTCTTGACGAGTGCCTTGACCTCGGGCGATGGGCCCGCCTGACTGCATGCAGGAAGAGAAACCGCGAATACCGTCAGCGGGACAACGGTAAGCTTGACGAACTTTGGCAATGGAAAATTCATGCAATCAATCTCCGGGCGGATGGCCGTTGAATTATAAGTTCGATCGAGATCATGCCGCGGTTTCAATTGCAACAAACCGAGGCGTCAGCGTGGCGACGAATAGCGAGGCGGTGGCTGGCCACAACAAGGTTTGCCTCGCGTCGCGCTATTTCATCAAGAGTGTTTTTGGGTTGGCAACAAATGAGAACTCGGAACGACTACTGAAATCACCAGGAAGAGCAAAGCATCGGGCGAGCCCGGCGCGCTCGGCATTCTCTATTTTCGATATTGATAGTGTAAAAAGTCCGGCGAATTCATGAAACTCAACCACGTACGCTCTGCCTTATTCAGCCTGTTATTTTCCTTCACCGCAACCACCACCAACGCCGCCTCTAGCACCTCCCCCGACATCCCCCTCGGCACCCCTGAAGGCTTCACCGCCTCAACCATCGACCCAGCCGGCAACGGCCGCTACTGCATCAGCGGCGCCGTCTACGACGACTCCGTCCCAACGATGACAGCCTACGCGCTGCTCGTCGACGCCACCACGCATCGGGTCCTCTGGCGCCTGCCCATCCCACTGGATCGCGACTTCGTCGGCAGCAACGTAGATCGCTGCCTGAGCGATGGCAACGCCTACTACCTCCTCTCGGAAGAAAACTCCGACAACTCGCCGGCGGTCAGTCAGGAGCGTGTCGTGATCAACAAAGTTTCGGCGCAAGGCAAGTTGCTGCGACAACAAAAGATCGAAGCGGGATTGGACGAATGGTCCTACTTCTTCGATGTGGGACCGAGCGCGATCACCATCGGCGGCGGCACGAGCGCGACACTTGACCACGGTGGCAAATTCGGCAATTTCCTGTGGCAGTTCGATTCCAACCTCGCGCGAACCAGAACCACCACGCTCGAAAACGGTGCCTTCTGGCTTGGGTCGAACGCGAAGCTCGACGGCGATCACTTGCTCGTGTCGGGGCAATTCATGCCGAACAAGGGCTCATCTGCTGGGCAGGAAGCGTATGCGGTATCGAAGATCGATGCTGGCAGCAGCAGGTACACGTGGTCAAAGTATCTGTTCCCGCTGGATGCCCAGAGCGTGACATCGGTGTTCGGACCGGACGGCAGTACGTACGTCGCCGCGCTGACAGGGTCCGACCTGGCAGTGTCGGTCGTCGATCGCACAGGCAAGAACGTGAACAGCTTCGCTGTCAAAAAACCGCTGTGCGAAATCAAAGCGCTTGCGCTGGACGGCCATGCGCTAAAAGCGATCGGTAAGTCCTGTACGGGAAAGTCGACGTCCGTGATCGTGGCGATTGACCTGATCGGCAAAACCGCTGCGATTGTGAGTCAACTGAACGGCGAAATCTTAGCACCGCGGTTTGACGGCCAGGGATGGGTTGGTGTGGTGAAAACCAAAGGAGAGCAACTGGTTTTCAGGCGCATCGCTCAATAACAAGAAGCGCTGCGAATAGGGCAAGGGAAAAGTCAATTGCCGGTCAGCGAGATCACGCTGACCGGCCGTTCGCGACGCAGCAGAATCCATTCAATTCGACGACCTCAAAATCGCCGCCAACTTCCCACAACTCGCCTTGTCACCGGTCTCGAGCGAATCCGGACAAATGAGGCTTTCGTAAAACGACACCTGTTCATCCCGTACCGCCGACTTGCAGCCCTCGTACTGGAAGTCCGCATCCGGCGCGGGATTCTTGCCCCAGTCGTTAAACGCATCGCGCTGGAGCGCGCAGTCCGTGTCCACTTTATAAGTCCACACCAGCAGGTTTTTTTGCAGCGTGTCGCGCTGCGCTTCCGGCACGTCTCGCCGCAAAGCCTGATAGAGCTTGTCGGCCTGAGCCGCCTTGACGGCGGTTTGCTGTTGCGCGCAAGTGAGTTGCTGATCCCGGTTGAGATTGGACGCGTCGCAATCCGTTTTAGCGTGAGCGCCGAGCGTGAAAAACGCGAGGCCACTCAAGATCGCGAGTCTGGCGAGACGCAGTGTCGTTTTTGTCATGCAAGCGTACCCCTCGAAGTGATTGAACTGACTGCACGGCTATTCTGTTCTGGTGGGCCGATGCTCGTCCGCCGAAAAAATGCGAGGCGCATATAAACCGATATCCGCCTCGCAATAGCTTCTTCGATTCGACTGCGCGAATCAACCTATGTTTTATCGCCCGCTCAGATTGTTTTGGATCGGAACGTCGATCACCGCTTAACTAGCGCGCTGGCTGCGATTCGGCGAGCACCGGACAATTCACTTAGAAATCACGCCTCACGCAATACCACAACGCCCCCGGCACTTCTCTCAACGACGAATAGACATCGCGAGCCTCAAAGAACACAGGATAAGCGCCACTAACCCGACTGACACCGAACCGCTTCAACGCAATCATCGCGCGCGGCACATGAAAGTACTGGGAAACAACAATCGCACTATGCAGACCATGTGCCTTCATATACGCACTCGCATTTCTCGCGGTATCCCACGTGTCACGGCCCATGTTGTCCATCACGATGCGATTCTCGGGAACACCTTGGTTGACGAGATCACGCTTCATGGCGAGCGCTTCATCGGTGCCGTGTTTGTCGATGCCGCCGCTCACCATGATCTCGCGACACAGCTCTTTCTCGTAGCACAGACGCGCCTCGTCGAGTCGCGCCGCTAGCCGCGACGACGGGCTGCCGTCCACGTGAACCTTGTTGCCGTAGACGATAGCGAGATCGGCTTGCTGAGGTCTCGACAGCAAGCCGGCGGAAACAATGATCAGCGTTGCGAGCAGCCAGAATCCGGCTATCCATTTCAATATTTTGGTGAACATGAGGGCGGTCAGAAAAAGTCTGGGAGTACACGGCGAGCTGACGGGATCACGAACCTGTGTCCGTTTATCGCGCATTCGTTTATCGGGCCAACACGAAGGAGAAATCGAACAATAGCAGCAAGCCTGCGGGTCACAAGCACTACATGGTGCATTTGTTATATTCCTTCGGTCGTTATTCAAAGCCAAGGTTCTATTGCACCGCTTCTCAAACGACACCTCCGCGGCCAACTAATGATCCACTGATCGATGTCAAAAACCCCCTCAATGCCCCGGCCGCCGGTCAAACCCAAAGACGCGATCTGGGACATGGCAAAAAAAGTCGCACTAGCGAGCCTGCTTTTGCCTTTACTCGGCACCGGCGTGTCCTACGCCGCCTACGCCGACGACCTATCCGTCTCCGCGTGGCCGTGGAAAATCGGTCTACTCGTAACGTCGACGTGCGTCCTCATGCCCTTTGCGATTGCCGCGCGATACCGTCGCACGAATTTGCTATGGGTATGCGGGCTAATACAGTCGATCGGCATGTTCGCCGTTTATTTTTTCTTCGGCATATTCGCTTACTTTTTCTATTTCATCTTCGCGCCGCTGCAACCGCTGTTCAAATGGCCGGGTCTGCTGGGCGGCGCGGCATTGACGCTGTACTGGCTAGCCATCACCGCGCACAGCGTCTCGCATACGATCAAAGCAACGTCTTTCGTGAATCACGCTTTCATCGACGAAGGATCCCACCTTGCCTACGAATTTCAGGCGGCCCTGACGCAGTTCGAAAAGCGCCACAAGGAGCGCTTGCCGTTTCCGAAGATCTACTACTGGTTCGTCTTCGGCATCGCGCCGTTTTATTTGGTGTTGGGCCGACTGCTGAGTGCGAGTTTCGGCACGAATGGCGTATTGCTCGTGCTGGCGATCCTGGGCATGCCGATGTCACTGTGGGTTGCTGGCGTGATGGTTCGAATCTACCTCGTGATGATTCGCTTGCCGTGCCAACTCGAAAAGAAAAGCGGTAAGCCTGTGTTAGTGGTCGACTAGCACTCCGCAAGCATTCAGCGCGTGGTGGTCGATCGTCCCAGGCAAGTCAGTAGCCTCAAGCGTTCGATCCGTATTCCACCGGTCCACCTTCATCCCGCTCCCAAACAATCCGCTCGAATATCGCCTTCAACTTCGCGCCTCTCCCTGCATTCAGCATCGCCAGATGCGCGACACGTCCCGCGAGATGCGCCCGGAAATCCGAATGTGCGTCACGGTTCTGCGAATGCGGTCCATGCCTCACGCAATTGGTGAGAATCGCCTTCAACGTATCGAACATTGGCCGGGCGAGATTCGGATGGCTATTCACCACCACGCCGGCCAGATGTTGCCGCGCCCCACGACGCATGACGCGCGTTTTCCTGAGATTAAGTGCAAAGCCTTCTTCGATCGCAATGGCCGCAACGCGAATCGATAAGCGCTCGGCTATTCGCGCGAGATCTTCATCGCCGGAAAAGGCAAGATCGTCGGCATAGCGCGTGTAAGTCGCGCCGACAGAACGCGCGAGCCCTTCAAGCCGAAGGTCGAGTCGGTAAGCACACAGGTTCGCCAACGCAGGCGAGGTCGGCGCGCCTTGCGGCAAATGGCGGTTCCGGTAGCGCTGTCGCCCCAGCCAATCGATCCGCTCCCGCACATCCGCTTCAAGCAGGCGGCCGCTAGGCACACGATTGGTACACAGCGCCGTCAGCGAGCGAGCAACCGCCAATGGATAGCAAAAATCACGAAACACGGAGTAAACGCGTCCCGCATGCACCGACGCAAAAAAATCCGTCAGATCGAAGCGAATCACCACCGCTTTCGCCGCATGAGGCGTCGCAAAGCTCAGCGTATTCCTGCCGCGCCGAAACCCATGTGCCGCATCGTGCACCGGAATCCGATCGAGCAAGCCGTGCAGCACTTTCCGCTGCACGGTCCGCAAGCGCGATTTAGGAATTTCGATGATTCGGCAGCGACCGTCGCGCTTCTCGATCGCCTTGTACGAATAGTGATGCAGCGGCGTTGCGGCGGCGTGCGCCGGTGCGCGCCAGCGATCGGCAAACCAATCCAGTTCCGTTGGCTCGACTTCGAGCCAGTCGGCCAGATCCGCGAGCGTGGGCAACTGCGGCAACGTGACGCCGTGCAACCAGGGCGGCGCCTGGCGCTGAACCGGCGGTCGCGTCAGCAGACGCACCACGCGCGGACGGTTGTCGCTCTGCCACGCCAAGACAAACGCCGCATGGTCGGCAATGATCTTCGACAGTTCATGACGTCCGACGCTATCCCACCGCTTGCCAAATCGCCGCGAAATGCGACGCGCCAATCCGCTCATCCAGTCGGCCGGCGCGCCTAAGGCGAGCACCATCCGCTCGACGATCGACGCAGGCTGCGCGGGACCGGCGAGCATGGCGTCGGCAATCGCATTGGCAACGTACTGCAGGTAAGAGGAGGGCATAGGGAAGAGGGGCGGGCCGGCCAGTCAACGCGTCTTGTGCTGCGTGAGCTGTGTTGCGCAAAGCGCAAGTGACGCTCATGCGACGAACTGCGGAGGTCATGCTGATCCACGGGGTAGCCCCGTAGTGCCCGGAACGTATGCTGCCCGATCACAGGCGTGCTTGACCAGCCGTCCCGCGTGCCGACGATAAGCGAGCGAGCCGCGCCTTGTCAACGTCGAGGCCTCGTCCGAAAACCGTCGAACTTATCCACAGCCCCCTCTGGACAACATTTGTAAAAGCCGTCTGACACGTTGTGGGCGAAATCTTGATAACGATGCCGCGACGGTTCGCCGCGCGAAAGTTTTCCCAGGCTCCGCCTCGCTGTCCGCACACGCTGCGCAGGGTTATGGATTCCGCAGCGCGTTGATCCGTAAACGAAGTTTCCAGTTATCCACAGCGGGATGCGAGGCTTGTTAACTATTACTACGTATACGTATACAAAGACTATAAAAAACAGAGAGGCCTCCGCGAAACGCGCTGCACAAGCGGGCACGAAGCAGGCAAAGCAATGGCAACCGTTGGGCAATCGCCAAACCTCCAAGCCTCAAACCAACGGTAAACAGATCTCGGTGATCAGATCCGTAGGCGCCGTATCCTTCGGGCTGTTCAGATACTCCTCGAACACCGGCGCATCCGCTGCTTCGCGCCCTGACTGCACGAGCCACGTTCCGTACAACCATTCATACGCAGCACGCATATCGCTATACGGACCTTTGTGCCGCAGCACCGCGTACTCACCGCCCTTCACATGCGCGACCGAAGCTGGTGAACTCACCGTCACCGAAGCCTGAACCGGATGCGGCAACAACACGCCGGCCTTCGAACGCAACGCGTTTTCTTCGATCACACCGGGATCGTCGTAGTAAATCCCGACCATGCGCATCTCCGCGGCCAGCAAGTTGTGTTTCGCGAGCCAGCCGAATAAAGCATCGAACGCTTTACCGATCTGCATATACGGTCCTACATGATCGACCGACAACACGTCCATCGGCTCCACGTGTCGAATCGTGACTTCGCGCAAGGTCATTTGATCGTCTCCTGAAAGTGCCGGACGAAACCGGCTATGCGTGCCCTGCTTGCGATACTGCGCCGGCGGCACGCCGAACGCCGCGCGAAACGTGCGCGAGAAAGACTGCAAACTGCTGTAGCCCGCGCGCTCGGCAATCTCGGCGATCGGCATTGAACCGTTCGCGAGATAACCGGCCGCGCGATGCAAGCGCAAACGTCGCACCGTCGTCGCGACCGTTTCGCCATACATGGCCTGATAAATCCGATGCCAGTGATACGGCGACAAACACGCGATTTCGGCGAGTCGATCGATATCGAGCGGTTCGTCGAGATGATCGTAAATATGATCGAGCACGCGGCCGAGCCGGGTTTCGTAGCGCGCCCGATGGGCTGATTCGTTCATAACGATGCCGATGCCAAAAAAATGAAATGGGCGAGTTCAATGCGAACGAAAGTACCACGAGCCCATTTACCAAATCCTGCGGACTTCGCCGTTAGCCCGCGAAAAGCGTCAGGCGCCCGTTGCCACGACCACCCCGAACTTTGCCGAATTTCGATAACACCTCGATTAATGGCTCACTACCATCGGTTGAACGCTGTCCGCCCCTGCACCGCAAAGCCTTGCGGCGTCGAGCAAGCGGCCATATCAGGGAGCTCCGATGAAATCAGAAGCCAAAAGTCAGCACGTCGGTAAAGTCACCCATCACGAGTTGAAGCAGACGCTCGGCACGTGGCAACTGTGGGGCATTGCGGTGGGGCTCGTGATTTCCGGCGAATACTTCGGCTGGAGTTACGGCTGGGCAAGCGCCGGTACGCTCGGTTTCGTCATCACGGCGGTTTTCATTGCCGCGATGTATACGACCTTCATTTTCAGTTTCACCGAACTCACCACGTCGATTCCGCACGCCGGCGGCCCGTTCGCCTACGCGCGTCACGCGTTCGGCCCGACCGGCGGTTATCTGGCGGGCGCTGCCACGCTGGTGGAATTCGTGTTTGCGCCGCCGGCGATTGCGCTGGCGATCGGCGCTTATCTGCACGTGCAGTTTCCCGGACTCGAGCCGAAACATGCGGCAATGGGCGCATACCTCGTCTTCATGGCGTTGAATATCGTCGGCGTGCAGATCGCTGCGGCGTTCGAGTTGTGCGTGACGGTACTCGCAATCTTCGAACTGCTGGTTTTCATGGGCGTGGTGTCGCCCGGGTTTGAATGGTCCAACTTCACGAAGGGCGGCTGGTCCGGCGCGGATACCTTCAGCATGGGTTCGTTCCACGGCATGTTCGCGGCGATTCCGTTCGCGATCTGGTTTTTCCTCGCGATCGAAGGCGTCGCGATGGCCGCCGAAGAAGCCAAAAACCCGAAGCGCTCCATTCCGATCGCCTATGTGGCCGGCATTCTGACGCTGGTCGTGCTCGCCATCGGCGTGATGGTGTTTGCCGGCGCGGCCGGTGACTGGACCAAGCTGTCGAATATCAACGACCCGCTGCCGCAGGCGATGAAGTTCATCGTCGGCGAACACAGCGGCTGGATGCATATGCTCGTATGGCTCGGGCTGTTTGGACTGGTCGCGTCGTTTCACGGCATCATCCTCGGTTATTCGCGGCAAATTTTCGCGCTGGCTCGCGCCGGCTATCTGCCGGAATGGCTTTCCAAGGTGCATCCGCGGTTCAAGACGCCGCATCGCGCGATTCTTGCGGGCGGCGTGGTCGGCATCGCGGCGATCTACAGCGACGAGCTGATCCAGTTCGGCGGCCAGACGCTGACCGCGAACATCGTGACGATGTCGGTATTTGGCGCTATCGTGATGTATATCATCAGCATGCTGTCGCTGTTCAAGCTGCGCCGCAGCGATCCGGACATGGAGCGCCCGTTCCGCGCGCCGCTGTTTCCGTTCTTTCCGGCGTTTGCACTGGTCGCCGCGGTCATCTGTCTGGCCACGATGGTTTACTTCAATTTTCTGGTGGCGATTGTGTTCGCCATTTTCCTCGCGCTGGGCTACGTCTACTTTTTGCTGACGCGCCATCAACGCGAAGCGGCGCCGTCAGACGCCCTGCTCGAAGAATGACGGATCGGGCCGCTGCGCAAGCAGCGGCGATGGAGTCGTAAGGATGAGCTACACCGAAACGATCGGCAGTCGCACCTATCGCTTTGCCGACCTGAAGACCTTGATGGCGAAGGCCAGTCCGCAACGCTCCGGCGACCAGCTCGCGGGCGTCGCGGCAGCGAGCGAGGAAGAGCGCGTTGCGGCCAAGATGGCGCTCGCGCAGGTGCCGTTGCGCACGTTTCTCAACGAAGCGCTCATTCCTTACGAGAGCGACGAGGTCACGCGTCTCGTGATCGACGATCACTCGCCGCAAGCCTTCTCCGAGATCTCGCATCTGACGGTGGGCGATTTTCGCAACTGGCTGCTGAGCAGCACGACGGACGCCGACGCGCTCACGCGTATCACGGCGGGCCTCACGCCGGAGATGGTCGCGGCGGTCTCGAAGCTGATGCGCAATCAGGATCTGATCGCGGCGGCGCGTAAACGTCCGGTGATTACGCGCTTTCGCAATACGGTGGGTTTACCGGGCCGCATGTCGGTGCGTCTGCAACCGAATCATCCGACCGACGACGTCAAAGGCATCGCCGCCTCGATGCTCGACGGTCTGATGTACGGTTGCGGCGACGCGATGATCGGCATCAATCCGGCCAGCGACAATCTCGCCGCGATCACCAAGCTGCTGCTGATGATCGACGACTTCCGCCTGCGCTACCAGGTGCCGACGCAATCGTGTGTGCTGACGCACGTCACCAACACGATTGCCGCAATCGAAAAAGGCGCGCCGGTCGATCTGGTGTTTCAGTCGATTGCGGGCACGGAGAAAGCGAACGCGGGTTTCGGCATTTCGCTCGCGTTGCTGCAGGAGGCGTATGAAGCGGGGTTGTCGCTGAAGCGCGGCACCGTCGGCAATAACCTGATGTATTTCGAAACGGGGCAAGGCAGCGCATTGTCGGCGGACGCGCATTTCGGCGTCGATCAACAGACTTGCGAAGTGCGCGCCTATGCGGTGGCGCGCAAATTCAATCCATTCCTGGTCAACACGGTGGTGGGTTTCATCGGCCCGGAGTACCTGTACGACGGTAAACAGATCACGCGCGCCGGACTGGAAGATCACTTCTGCGGCAAGCTGCTCGGCGTGCCGATGGGTTGCGACATCTGCTACACGAACCATGCCGAAGCGGATCAGGACGACATGGACAATCTGCTCACGCTGCTCGGCGTGGCGGGCATCAATTTCATCATGGGCATTCCGGGCGCGGACGACGTGATGCTCAACTATCAAAGCACCTCGTTCCACGACGCGCTGTACGTCCGCGACGTGCTCGGCCTGCGTCGTGCGCCGGAATTCGAGGAATGGCTGGAGTCGATGCAGATCACCGACGCGCGCGGCGCGTTGCTGAGCGCATCGCCGCAACAACCGCTGCTGGAAGGGGCGAACGACTGGATGGGAATCGCATGAGCGAGTTCCTCGAAAAGAATCCGTGGAACGCGTTGCGCCAGTTCACCAACGCGCGCATTGCGCTGGGCCGTGCGGGCAATAGTTTGCCGACGGCGCCGCTGCTGGCGTTCAACCTGTCGCATGCGCAAGCGCGCGATGCCGTGCATCATCCGCTCGACGCCGAGGCGCTGCACGAACAGTTGCGCGCGCTGAATTTCTCGACGCTGGATGCGCACAGCGCCGCGCCGGATCGTGAGCATTATTTGCGGCGTCCCGATCTCGGTCGGCGCTTATCGGATGAGAGTCGTGCAGCGCTCGGGCAAGTTCAGAACGATTCACCGGAAGTGGTTTTTGTCATTGCCGATGGCCTATCCGCATTCGCCGCAGCGAAGCAATCCATTCCGCTGCTGCAGGCGGTGTGCGCGAAACTTGTCGACTGGAAAATCGGGCCGGTCGTGATTGCGCGTCAGGCGCGCGTCGCGCTCGGCGACGAGATCGGCGAGTTGCTCAATAGCAAGCTGGTGGTGATGTTGATCGGCGAACGGCCCGGGCTGAGTTCACCGGACAGTCTCGGCATCTATCTGACCTACGCGCCGAAAGTCGGCTGCAGCGACGCGCAGCGCAACTGCATTTCCAACGTGCGTCCCGAAGGACTCGACTATCCGCATGCCGCGCACAAGTTGCACTACCTGCTGACGCACGCAAGACGTTTGGGTCTCACGGGCGTGGGCCTTAAAGACGACAGCGATGCGCTGCTGGAAAGTGCTCCTGCAACGCCCGCTGTTAGCGACAACTCGAATCCGTAGGGCACGACGGCGTAAACCCGTCACGCAACGACCCGTTCCACCGGATGCGTTTCCAGCCACGCGTTCTCGGTGTCTTCAAAGAGCCGCGAACGCGTTAAAAATCGCAAGCCGCTGGGGCGCTCCAAAGAAAACATCCCGCCATTGCCCGGCACCGCGTCGATGATCAACTGCGTGTGCTGCCAGTATTCGAATTGCGATTCGCTCATGTAGAACGGCACGCCGGCAATCGTGCCGAGTTTCACGTCGGACGAGCCGACCATGAATTCGCCTTGCGGAAACATCATCGGCGCACTGCCGTCGCAGCAGCCCCCCGATTGATGGAACAACACGTCGCCATGTTCGGCGCGCAGCTTGTCGATCAACTCGACGGCGGCCGGTGTCGCGACCACGCGGGCCACTTCTTTCTCGTCAACCATCCCATGCCTCGCTGAAAAAAGCGCGAGCCGCGCAAGGCGGCTCGTGCGAACAGGATCGTGATGCTTAGAAGAAGCCGAGCGGCTTGTCGCTATAGCTGACCAGCAGGTTCTTGGTCTGCTGATAGTGGTCGAGCATCATCTTGTGATTCTCACGGCCGATGCCCGATTGCTTGTAACCGCCAAATGCCGCATGCGCCGGATACGCGTGATAGCAGTTGGTCCACACGCGGCCCGCCTGGATCTGCCGGCCGAAGCGATAGGCACGCGTGCCGTCGCGTGTCCACACGCCGGCGCCGAGACCGTACAGCGTGTCGTTGGCGATCTCGAGCGCTTCTTCTTCGGTCTTGAATGTCGTGACCGACACCACCGGCCCGAAGATTTCTTCCTGGAAGATGCGCATCTTGTTGTGGCCGCGGAACACGGTCGGCTTCACGTAATAGCCCTTGCTCAATTCACCGTCGAGCTGATTGCGTTCGCCGCCGATCAAACATTCGGCGCCTTCCTGCTTGCCGAGGTCCACGTACGACAGGATCTTCTCCAGTTGCTCCTGCGAAGCCTGCGCGCCGATCATCGTCTTGCTGTCGAGCGGATGCCCTTGCGTGATTGCCGCGACGCGCTTCAACGCACGTTCCATGAAACGATCGTAGATCTTCTCGTCGATCAGCACGCGCGACGGGCATGTGCACACTTCGCCCTGATTCAGCGCGAACATCGTGAAGCCTTCGAGCGCCTTGTCGAAATAGCTGTCGTCGGCGCTCATCACGTCGGCGAAGAAAATGTTCGGGCTCTTGCCGCCCAGTTCGAGCGTGACCGGAATGATGTTCTGGCTCGCGTACTGCATGATCAGGCGGCCGGTGGTGGTCTCGCCGGTAAACGCGATCTTGGCGATCCGCTTGCTCGACGCGAGCGGCTTGCCGGCTTCGAGGCCGAAGCCGTTGACTATGTTCAGCACGCCTGCGGGCAGCAGGTCCTGAATCAGTTCGGCCAGTACGAGAATCGATGCGGGCGTTTGCTCGGCAGGCTTGAGCACCACGCAATTACCGGCGGCGAGTGCGGGGGCGAGCTTCCACACGGCCATCAGAATCGGGAAGTTCCACGGAATGATCTGGCCGACCACGCCGAGCGGTTCATGAAAGTGATAGGCGACCGTGTCGTCGTCGATCTGGGAGAGCGAGCCTTCCTGAGCGCGCACAGCGCCGGCGAAATAGCGGAAGTGGTCGATGGCGAGCGGAATGTCGGCCGCCATGGTTTCGCGTAGCGGCTTGCCGTTGTCGATCGTTTCGGCGATCGCGAGACGCTGCAGGTTCGCTTCCATCCGGTCGGCAATGCGGTTCAGGATGTTCGCGCGTTCGGTGGTCGAGGTTTTGCCCCATGCCGTTTTCGCACGATGCGCAGCGTCGAGCGCGAGTTCGATATCGGCTTCGCGCGAACGCGGGATGGATGTGAACGGCTCGCCGGTGATCGGCGACACGTTGTCGAAGTACTCACCGCCCGCAGGCTTGACCCATTCGCCGCCGATAAAATTCGCATACTGCTTTTTGTACGGGAATTCGGTGGTCAGAAATTGCATCTCTGCGTGATTCATCTGTGTGCTCCTCACATGGTGAATGTTTGAATGGGCTATATTCGGCGCGATATTCCGCTTGGCCGCGAGAGGCTAGAGCCAGAAGTGTGCCAATGCACCGCGCTGGGGATCCGTGCACGCGCAGCAAGCACTCGCGCACGGCATGCGACGCGTCGCTGTTCAGGCGGCAATGCGGCAACGTGCCGTTCCTGATCAGCCTGTGCGGAGCTGTTCAGGAATTGAACAGGGGTGCGGCGCATGCCACGCCGCTCAGGCAGAGTGGGGCGGGCCGCGAAACCATTCGGCATGGGAATTGCCTTCCTGTCCCGCTTCGATATCCGTTTGCGCAGATCCGGTATGACGATCGACACCCCACCCGACGGCCAGTCCAGTGCCATGCTCACGTCGCAGCCGAGCTTCCGCGTGCAGACCTGCGTCGCGCATGACGCCGATGAACAGGCGCGCAATCTGCACGGCTGGAACCAGACCTACGACCAGTTGACTGCCGGCAGTTTTGTCGGCGGCCTGACCGAGTTGTGCCTCGATCACATGCAGGTGTTCGTCGAAACGACCAGCCACACGTTGCGGCAAACCTGCGAGGTACAGAAGGACGCGTACTGGTTCGGCATTCCGACCTGCCCGGCGGGGTCGGGCCGTATCGACGCGCAAGTGATCGCGGGCGATGCGCTGGCGTTCCGTCCGGGCGGCGTCGAATTCGAACTGCTGACGTCGGCCGGTTACGAGATTTTTGGCGTGGTGGTCAAAGGCGAAGTGCTGCGCCGTTACGCGGCGGATGTCGAGCGCGTCGGCCTGGCCGATCATGTGCCGCACACGGAAGTGGTGCCGATCGACCGGGCGCGCAAGGAGCATTTGTGCGCGTCGCTGCGGCAACTGCTCGACGACGGCGCGGCGCGCGGCACGCCGCTGTCGCCGTTCGCGCGAAACAATCTGCAGGCGTCGGTGCTGGCTTCGCTGTTCGATGTCGGCGCGTTGTCGGCGTCGGCGTCGGAGCCGGTGGCGATGCCGGCGCGGCCACGTCGTCAGTCGATCGTGTCGGAAGCGCGCGAGTATGTGCTGGTCAATCGCGACCGGGCGATCAGCGTGCCGGAGTTGTGCGAGCGGTTGCATGTGAGCCGGCGCACGCTGCAGTACTGCTTTCAGGATGTGCTGGGGATGGCGCCCGCCACGTATCTGCGCGCGATACGCCTGAACGGCGCGCGTCGCGATCTTTCCAATGCCGCGCGTGAATCACGTTCGGTGCAGGATGTTGCGGCGGCGTGGGGGTTCTGGCATCTGAGCCAGTTCGCGACGGACTATCGCAAGCTGTTCGGTATGCGGCCTTCGGAGACGTTGAAGGCCGCGGTGGGGGCGCAGGCGGTAACGGGGCAGCGCTCGTTCGCGCATTGACAGCGGTTGAGGGTGACTGGTGGCGGTTTTTACTTCCGCAACAACCGCAACCCGTTCGCCACCACCAGCAGGCTCGCGCCCACATCGGCGAACACGGCCATCCACATCGTGCCGAGACCCATCACCGTCAGCACGAGAAACACGCTCTTGATGCCGAGCGCCAGCGCGATGTTCTGCACCAGCACCGCATGCGTCGCCTTCGAGAGCCGGATGAACGACGGGATCTTGCGCAGATCGTCGTCCATCAGCGCGACGTCGGCCGTTTCGATCGCGGTGTCGGTGCCCATCGCGCCCATCGCGAAGCCGATGTCGGCGCGCGCCAGCGCCGGTGCGTCGTTGATGCCGTCGCCGACCATGCCGACCGTCGCGCCTTCCGTCGACCACTGCGCGACCGCGTTGAGCTTGTCTTCCGGCAACTGATCGCCGCGCGCTTCGTCGATCCCGACCTGCTGCGCGATCGCGGCGGCGGTGTGCGGGTTGTCGCCGGTGAGCATGGTCGTGGCGACGCCGAGGCGCTGCAATTCGGCGATGGCGGCGCGGCTCGTCTCCTTCACCGTATCGGCGACCGCGAACAGTGCGAGCACGCGCTCCGCGTCGACCAGCATCACGACGGTTTTGCCTTGCCGCTCCAGCGCGTCGAGCCGCGCTTCAAGCGACGCCGAGCAACGCCCGAGTTCCTCGACCAGCCGATGATTGCCGAGCCAGTACGACAAGCCGTCGATCTTGCCGCGCACGCCGCGTCCGGCGAGGGCTTCGAACGCGTCGACCGTGACGTTGGCGACGCCGTCGGTCTTCGCCGCCGCCGCAATCGCCATCGACACCGGATGATCCGAGCGTCCCGCGAGACTCGCCGCGAGCGAGCGGCAACGGGTGCCGTCGACATCGGCGAGGATCGCCAGCTCGGTTTGCACCGGCTTGCCGTGCGTCAGCGTGCCGGTTTTGTCGAGCGCGAGGCGGCGCAGTTTGCGGCCTTGCTCCAGGTAAGCGCCGCCTTTGATCAGAATGCCTTTGCGGGCGGCCGCAGCAAGTCCGCTGACGATCGTCACCGGCGTCGAGATCACGAGCGCGCACGGGCAGGCGATCACCAGCATGACCAGCGCCTTGTAGACCCACTCGTGCCATGCGCCGCTGAACAGCAGCGGCGGCACGATCGCCACCGCCAGCGCGACGGCGAACACGATCGGCGTATACACGCGAGCGAACTGATCGACGAAACGTTGCGTCGGCGCCTTGGTGCCTTGCGCTTCCTCGACCGCGTGGATGATGCGCGCGAGCGTCGTGTTGCTGGCCGCGGCCGTGACCCGATAGTCGAACGAACCGGCCAGGTTGATCGTGCCGGCGAACACGGCGTTGCCGACGGTCTTGTCGACCGGCAGGCTTTCACCGGTGATCGGCGCCTGATCCACGCTCGAACGGCCCGCGACGATCTCGCCGTCGAGCGCGATCCGCTCGCCCGGTTTCACGCGAACCACCGCGCCGAGCGCAATCGCTTTCAGATCCGTGGCTTGCCAGCTACCGTCGGGCTGCTGGACGCTCGCCTGTTCGGGCGTGAGTTGCATCAAGCCCTGGATCGCGTTGCGGGCGCGGTCGAGCGACTTCGCCTCGATCAGTTCGGCGATCGTGAAGAGGACCATCACCATCGCCGCTTCCGGCCACTGGCGCAGGACCAGCGCGCCGGTGACGGCAATGCTCATCAACGCGTTGATGTTCAGGTTGCCGTTGCGGATCGCGAGCCAGCCCTTCTTGTAGGTTGTAAGGCCGCAGGAGAGGATCGCGACGACCGCCAGACCCGCTGCCATCCAGGCCGGCGCGCCGAGCCAGCCAGCGGCCTCTGAGCCCACTGCGGCGACGCCGGCGAGGGCGAGCGGCCACCACGGCTTGGCCGGCGCCGCTGCGGCGGTCGCCGGCGAGCCGTTCGGGCCGGCGTCCGCCATTTCGGGCGTGAAGTCGAGCGAACGCAGCGCGGCGAGGATCGATTCGAGCGCGTCCGGTGCGTGCACGACGGTCAGCACGCGCTGCATCAGGTTGAAGTCCATGCTGCGCACGTACGGCATGCGGCTGAATTTCTTGCGGATCAGCGCTTCTTCCGTCGGGCAGTCCATCTGCATGATGCGGATGGCGGTACGCACGTCGCTGCCGACGGCTTCGGATTGCGGCAAGCGGATCGGCGCGGCGAGGGTGGTGACGGTCGAGCCGCAGCAGCCTGCGTCGGCGTGGTGGTGCGCGTGACCTGCGTGGTCATGGCCTTTGTGATCGTGGCCGTGCGCGGCGTGATCGTGTTTTGCGGTCTTTCCGTGAGCGTGTTCATGCCCGGCGTGCCCGTGGGCACAGGCTTTGGCCTGGTCGGGACGGCCTGCTTCGGCGTGGTCGGCGTGAGACATGGTGGCTTCCTGGTTCGATTTGTGGTCTAGTAAACACCTTGAAGCCACTACAAGGTCAAGGCCGCTATCCGGAGGGTCCATGAAAATCGGCGAACTGGCGAAAATCGCCCATTGCACGACCGAAACGATCCGTTTCTACGAAAAAGAGGGCCTGTTGCCCGAAGCGGACCGCACCGAAGCCAATTACCGTAGCTATACCGGCAAGCACGTCGAACGGCTGCGCTTCATCCGCAACTGCCGCGCGCTCGATATGACTCACGACGAGATCCGCGCGTTGCTGCGCCTCACCGACGCACCCGCCGACGGCTGCGGCGGCATCAATGCCCTGATCGACGAGCACATCGCGCATGTCGATACGCGCATCGAGGAGCTGAAGCAGTTGAAAGTGCAACTCACCACGTTGCGCGAGCAATGCCACGGCGAACAGGCCGTCGAAGACTGCGGCATCGTGCAAGGTCTGACCGATATGGATGTGAGCGCGCCGCGAGCGCGGCATACGCATCTGGGTTAAGGCGCGCCATTAACGCGAATGCCGCGCGACGGCGGCGCGTAGCTTGACGGCCCCGGCCTCGCCCTATTTGTGGCCGATCCAAACAATCATCGAATCCAGTTGGAGAATCAACGTGTTTACTTGTAGAAACCAGCCCTGCAACGCGCGGTGGGAGCAATCGGACGTCGTCATCAAGAACGAAGGGCAAGGGCTGCTGTTCCGCTGCCCGATGTGCGGCGCGCGCAATTACGTCGAGCGCTTCGACGGCGAAGACGGTTCGGTGCTGTACGAGCAGATCGAAGGTCGTCCGGCCACCGGCCCGATGGCCGACTAAGTCCTTTTTGTTTCCAGCCGACAGCGAGCTCACCCTATGAACAGTCCCACTCCCGCCGGCGCGCCGTTTAGCCAGTTGCCGCTCCCGCCCGCCGCGCTCGCGAATCTGACGCAGCTCGGCTACGTCGAGATGACGCCGATTCAGGCCGCGAGCCTGCCGATCGCGCTCGCCGGTCACGATCTGATCGCCCAGGCGAAAACCGGCAGCGGCAAGACCGCCGCGTTTTCGCTGGCGCTGCTGGCCCGCCTCGACGTCCGCAACTTCGCCGTGCAGGCCATGGTGCTGTGCCCCACGCGCGAACTCGCCGACCAGGTCACGCAGGAAATCCGCCGCCTCGCGCGCGCCGAAGAAAACATCAAGGTGCTGACGCTGTGCGGCGGTACGCCGATGCGTCCGCAAACGGCCAGTCTCGAACACGGTGCGCACATCGTGGTCGGCACGCCGGGCCGCATCATGGATCACCTGGAGCGCGGCAGCCTGCCGTTGCAGTCGCTCAACACGCTGGTGCTCGACGAAGCCGACCGCATGCTCGACATGGGTTTCTTCGACGACATCGCCACCGTCGTCAAGCAATGTCCGAAAGAGCGGCAAACGCTGCTGTTTTCGGCGACGTACCCCGAAGGCATCGTCAAGCTGAGCCAGCAATTCCTGCGCAACCCGAAGGAAGTGAAGCTGGCCGAGCGGCACGACAACAGCAAGATCCGTCAGCGGTTCTATGAAGTCGCCGAAGACGCGCGTCTGCATGCCGTGGGTCTGCTGTTGAACCACTATCGCCCGGTCAGCACGCTCGCGTTCTGCAATACCAAGCAGCAATGCCGCGATCTGCTCGACGTGTTGCGCGCGCAAGGGTTTCATGCGCTCGCGCTGCATGGCGAGCTCGATCAGCGGGAACGCGATCAGGTGCTGATCCAGTTCGCCAACCGTAGCTGCTCCGTGCTGGTCGCGACCGACGTCGCCGCGCGCGGCCTCGACATTGCGCAACTGGAAGCCGTGATCAACGTCGACGTGACGCCGGATCCGGAAGTCCACGTGCACCGTATCGGCCGCACGGGCCGGGCCGATCAGGAAGGCTGGGCGCTCAGCCTCGCGAGCATGAACGAGATGGGCCGCGTCGCCGGTCTCGAACAGGCGCAAAAGCGCGAGGTGGAATGGCACAAGCTGTCCGAACTCACGGCGGCAAGCAATGAGCGGCTGTTGCCGCCCATGGAGACGCTGCAGATTCTCGGCGGCCGCAAGGAAAAGATCCGTCCCGGTGACGTGCTCGGCGCGCTGACCGGCGAGGCGGGATTCGACGGCTCGCAGATCGGCAAGATCAACGTGACCGAAATGTCGACCTACGTGGCCGTGGAGCGCAGCATTGCGCGTGACGCGCTGCGCAAGCTCAGCGCCGGCAAGGTGAAGGGCAAGAAGGTCAGAGTCCGGATGATGGACGACGCCTGATCGGCGTTGGCTGGCGGGGCGAGCGGTCATGCTTGCCTCGCTGGCCGTCCTGCGCTTTTCCGGGCCATGTCAAGCCGCGATCGCCCTGATCGTAGCGGCCCCTGCCTCATCACATTCCTTCATACCCTTGGCGCTTCCCGCCGTCTTCGCGTTCTTCGCGCGGTGCCGCCTTTTCCCTGTCAATCCCGATCTCACAGGCTTCGCCGGTGGTGGCGCGTGCTCGTCCAAGCCATGACGTAAACGCATGCAGCGCATGACAAAGTTTCGATTGTGACGCTTCTTTGGCTGATGCCTAATCACCGAACCGGATGGGACCGCCACGCCGTTGGCCGTCCGCGAATCCATTGCCGGATGAAGAAAGGGAGAAGTCTTATGCAGAGCGCCATGCAAGCCCGCTCGAAATTGCCTGACGTGGGCACGACGATTTTTACCGTGATCGGTCAGTTGGCCGCGCAACACGATGCGCTGAACCTGTCGCAAGGCGCGCCGAATTTTGCGCCGGACGCGAAGCTGATCGACGGTGTCGCGCAAGCCATGCGCGCCGGCCACAACCAGTACGCACCGATGGCCGGCATCGCGACGCTGCGCGAAGCGCTCGCCGACAAAGTCGAAACGTTGTATGGCGTGCGCTACGACCCGGCGAGCGAAGTGACCGTGATCGCCAGTGCCAGCGAAGGCCTGTATTCGACGATCAGCGCACTCGTGCATCCGGGCGATGAAGTGATCTACTTCGAGCCTTCGTTCGACAGCTACGGTCCGATCGTCCGGCTGCAAGGCGCCACGCCGGTAGCGATCAAGCTCTCGTTAGACGGTTTCCGTGTGGATTGGGACGAGGTCGCCGCCGCGATCACGCCGAAGACCCGCATGATCATCATCAACACGCCGCACAATCCGACCGCGACCGTGTTCAGCGAGGAAGACATCGCGCGCCTGAAAGCCGTCACACGCAATACCGATATCGTGATTCTCGCCGACGAAGTCTACGAGCACGTGGTGTTCGACGGCGCTCAACATCAGAGCATGGCGTGCGATACCGAACTCGCGGAACGCAGCGTGATCGTCTCGTCGTTCGGCAAGTCGTATCACGTGACCGGCTGGCGTGTCGGCTATTGCCTCGCGCCCGCCGCGCTGATGGACGAGATTCGCAAAGTCCATCAGTTCATGGTGTTTTCCGCCGATACGCCGATGCAGTACGCGTTCGTCGATGCGTTGGCGAATCGCGACAGCTACCTCGGCCTGTCCGCGTTCTATCAGGAGAAGCGCGATCTGCTCGCGCATGCATTGCGCGATTCGCGCTTCGAATTGCTGCCGAGCGAAGGCAGCTTTTTCATGCTCGCGCGGTTTCGCGGTTTCTCCGACGAAAGCGATAGCGACTTCGTGCTGCGCCTGATTCGCGATGCGCGGGTCGCGACGATTCCGCTGTCGGCGTTCTACACCGACGGCACGGATTCGGGCTTGATTCGCCTGAGCTTCTCGAAGGACGACGCGACGTTGATCGAAGGCGCGCGGCGTCTGTGCGAAATCTGATTGTTTGATTGCGCGCGCAACGGTCGGGTTTTTGACCGCAGTATGATCGTGGCGCCTTCCTGCAGCAGCGGGTTGCAGGAAGGCGTTGACACCGAATCGAAGGGAAGGGACCTGTTATGACATTGCTCAAGCCATTATTGGCGTTGGCCTGCGCATTCACATCGATCGCGGCTTTTTCAACGGCTAGTGCGGCTGAAACGACACTGCGATTCGGACTCGAAGCGCAGTATCCGCCGTTCGAGTCGAAGGGTCCGAATGGTGAGTTGCAAGGACTCGACGTCGATGTCGGCAATGCAGTTTGCGTCGCCGCACATATGACGTGCAAGTGGGTAGAGACGTCGTTCGACGGCCTGATTCCCGCGCTGCAGGGCCGCAAATTCGACGCGATCAACTCGGCGATGAACGCCACCGAACAACGCCGCCAGGCGATCGATTTCACCACCGTGGTGTATCGCGTGCCGACGCAGTTGATCGCGAAGCGCGACAGCGGTTTGCTGCCGACGCCCGCGTCGTTGAAGGGCAAACGCGTCGGCGTATTGCAGGCGTCGATTCAGGAAACCTTCGCGAAGACGCACTGGGAAACGGCCGGTGTGACGGTGGTGCCGTATCAGGACCAGAACCAGGTTTATACCGATCTCGTCGCGGGTCGCCTCGACGCGACGCTCGTGCTGGCACCTGCGGGTCAGACGGGGTTTCTGTCGAAGCCGAATGGCAAGGACTATGCGTTCGTTGGGCAACCGGTGCGTGACGACAAGATTCTCGGCAGCGGTATCGCGTACGGGATTCGCAAAGGCGATACGGCGCTGCGCGAGCAGTTGAACGCGGCGATCGCCAAGGTGCAGGCGGACGGCACGGTGAAGACGCTGGCGGCCAAATATCTCGGCAATATCGACATCTCGGCGAAGTAACGCTGTTGTGTGCCGGGCACGCTAAAACGCCCCCACGTCTTCGTTCTGTGAGTTGTCTTGTTGGCGATCCGTTTGGCGGCTACGATACGTAGGCCTTGCAGGTGAGCGAGGTCTGCGTACACATCGGAGAGCCGGCAAATGAGCGAGACGACGGAAGCGGCTATTCACGCGAAACACGCTTCTTCGCCGAAGTTCTGGCGCAGCGACGCGTTGCCGTTCATCGAGGCGCGTTCCATCGACGATGGTCGCGAGGTCTGCTACGCCAAACATTCGCATGAGACGTTTTCTATCGGCGCCGTGACCGGCGGGCGCAGCGTCTACGTGAATCGCCACGCGAGCGAATGGATCGGCGCGGGCGCGGTCGTCATGATGAATCCGGACGACGTGCATGCCTGCAATCCCGTCGCCGATGAACGCTGGTCGTACTGCATGCTGCATGTGGACGTGACGTGGTTCACGAGTTTGCAACACGAACTGGGTTTCAGCGAGAACCACGCGTTTCGCGCGTTCTCGCAGACCATGACGACGGACCCGAAACTGTTCAATGATTTGAACCACCTGCATGCGATTCTCGTGGACAGTGAGGCCGAGATTCTTCACAAAGAAAGCGCGGCCGTCGGCTTCTTCTCCGAAGTACAACAAAAGCTGAACCCGGCATCTTTGCCGGATCATGACGCCAGCCGGCAACTCTCGCGCGCGGCGGAATTCATCGCGGAAAACTGCACCCACGCATTGACACTCGATGACGTGTGCAAAGCGGCCGAACTGTCGCCGTCGCATCTGATTCGCGCATTCAAACAGCGCTATGGCATGACGCCTCACGCGTATCTGATCAATCGACGCATTCAGTACAGCCGCGCGCAATTGCGACGCGGTCGCTTGATCGCAGACGTCGCGCTCGACGCCGGCTTCGCCGATCAGGCGCATTTGCAACGTACGTTCAAGCGACTGGTTGCGGCGACGCCGGGTCAGTATCGCAGTTGAACCGCCGCGTCACTCGACCAGCAGATACAGCGCACTCGTCGCGAGCAACGCGGCCATCACGCGATTGAATACCTTGACACGCTGCGGTTCCTGCAAGTACTTGCGCAGGAACGTGCCGGCGTACGCCCAACTCGCAATCGACCCATAGCAGATCACGAAATAGACCACGGCGAATTGCCAGACGAGCTGGCCGTCGCCATCGGCTGCATAGGCGCCCATGCCGGCCAACGACGCGAGCCACGCTTTCGGGTTGAGCCATTGCATCGCCGCGCCATTGGCGTACGAGGGACCGCGGGCGGATTGATCCGCGCCGAGGCGGCCGTCGTCGATGGCGAGCTTGTAGGCCATGTAGAGCAGAAAGCCGACGCCCGCCCATTTGACTACCGCGATCAGATTCGGGAAATGAGCGAGCAACTCGTGCAGTCCGAGACCCATGAGCAGAAGCAGCGCGGTGAAGCCGACGGTTGCGCCGGTGACATGCCGCATGCTCGCGGCGAGTCCGTGCTGCGCGCCGGCGCTGAGCGCCACGACATTCACCGGACCGGGAGAAATGGAACTGGCCAGCGCGAATGCGGCCATGGAGAGTAATGCGGTCATCTGATGCCCCGAAACAGGAGTGCGCCGGATTGGCGACGCTGAACGGTAGCGGGCGGTGGGGTGGGGTGTATTGAAGGAAATTGCTGTGCGGGAATGCGTGGGATTTCGTCGGACTCCGGCTTGAGGCGATTGCTTGCTGAAACCGCGCGCCGCAAAGCAAAAAGCCCGGTCACGAGGACCGGGCTTTTTGCTTTGAATCTTTGGTGGGGCGTGACAGATTCGAACTGTCGACCTACGGATTAAGAGTCCGCTGCTCTACCAGCTGAGCTAACGCCCCCAACAGAAGCGAAATTATGCAGTAATTTCGCGAAGTTGCCAAGCCTCTTTAGCAGATTTCTTAAAAATAGCGGCTTCAGCGGGCCTGAAGCATTCTTCGCTCGCCATGCGGCCGTCAACAACACGCGGCCTTTCCCGTCCCGGTATTATGTCGCGAAACCTTGCCGCACGAAGCGTCGCGCGGCTCTCCACCGAGGATTGCCATGGATGAGAAAGAGATTATCGCGCTGCTCGACCGCATCCTCGCTCCTTGGGTCCGAGCGCTGACGCTGACGCCCGTCAAAGTCGACGACGAAAGCGCAACGCTGCGCCTGCCGTTTTCCGGCGGCCTGCGTCATTCGGGCGGCGTGATCTGCGGCCAGGTGTTCATGGCCGCGGCCGACACGGCCATGATCGTCGCCATTTCGGCTGCACTCGGCGGCTTCAAGCCGATGAGCACCGTCTCGCTCAACATCAATTTCATGCGCGCGGTCCGCAAGGGCGACGTGCTGATCACCGCGCGCGTGCTGCGCATGGGTCGCAATCTGGTGTTCGGCGAAGTCGAATTGTTCGACGAGGCCGGCAACATGGCTGTCCACGCCACCACCACCTACGCGCTGCTCGACTAGCACGGCGACGTGAGCCGCATCGAAGTCAAAAAGAAAAGGAAAACGCAGGATGTTCGATCAGGTCGTATTCGCGGGCGGCGGCAACCGCTGCTGGTGGCAGGCGGGTTTCTGGGACGTGGTGCAGCCGGAATTGCAGATCCGGCCGCGCGTCATCACCGGCATTTCGGCCGGCGCCGCCACCGCGTGCATGCTCTACACGCGCGATTCCGACTGGGTGATGCGCTACTACGAAGACGCGCTTCGCCACAACACCCGCAACGCCTACTGGGGCAACCTGCTGCGCGGCGAGTCGGTGTTTCCGCACTACCGCATTTACCGGCAGGCGCTGCTCGACATCTACGGCGAGAAATTTTCGACGCTCGCCGGGGCGCCGGAAATCCGCATCGGCGTGTCGCATCTGCCGCGCTGGCTCGGCGCGCGCAGCGCGGTCGCCGCGGGGCTGATCGCGTACAACATCGAGAAATACGTCCGCAAAACGCTGCATCCGACGCTCGGTCAGACGCTCGGCTTTCATCCGGAATTCGTGCGCGCGCAGGACTGCGCGAGCGTCGAGGATCTGGCGGATCTGATCCTGCAATCGTCGAGTACGCCGCCGTTCACGCCGGTTTTGCGGCGCAACGGGCGGCCTGTGCTGGATGGCGGCATGGTCGACAACGTGCCGGTCGGCGCGCTCGACGCCGATGCGCCCGGCAACGTGCTGGTGATGGTCACACGTCTCTATCCGCGTCCGCAGATGTTCGTGGTGCCGCATGGCGTGCAGCAACGGCTGTATGTACAGCCGTCGCGCAAGGTGCCGATTTCGAGCTGGGATTACACGAGCCCTTCGCAGATGGTGCACGCGTACAACCTCGGCCGCGGCGACGGCGAGACTTTCCTCGAGCGCATGCCCGCATTGCTGGAGGCCGGCGCGCACGCAGCGCGCTGACACCGAAACGAGGGGGGCCGACCCAACGCCCCTCTCGCCCCGAATTACCGCCGCCGACCGCCCTGCAACGCTTCCGGATTCGCCACGCTGGCCGTATCGCCGGCGTCGAACGCGAGAATGTTCTGGAACGCCGCGGTGAAGTAAAGCTCGTAGCTCTCGCGCTCCACATAGCCAATGTGCGGCGTGCAGATCACGTTCTCCATGCGCAGCAGGCTGTAGCCTTGCAGAATCGGTTCGCTTTCATACACATCGATCGCGACCATCCCCGGACGGTTGTGCGACAGCGCGTTCACCAGCGCGTTTTCATCGAGCAACTCGGCGCGGCTCGTATTCACGAGCAAGGCGGTCGGCTTCATCCGCATCAGGTCTTCCTGCTTGACGATGCCGCGCGTGTCGTCATGCAGACGCAGGTGTAAGGACAGCACATCGCTTTGTTCGAACAACGCTTCGCGACTTTCGGCGACGCCGTAGCCGTCGGCGCGCGCAGCTTCGCGCGAATGCTCGCGGCCCCAGATCAGCACGTTCATGCCGAACGCCTTGCCATACCCGGCGAGCAGGCGACCAATCTTGCCGTAGCCCCAAATCCCTAACGTCTGGCCACGCAACACCTGACCCAAACCGAAGTTCGGCGGCAGCGCGGACGTCTTCAAACCCGACTGCTGCCAGGCCCCTTGCTTAAGGTTTGCCACGTATTGCGGAATGCGCCGCTGGGCCGCCATGATGAGAGCCCACGTCAGCTCGGCCGGCGCGATCGGCGAACCGCTGCCTTCAAGCACGGCGATGCCGCGCTCGGTACAGGCCGCCAGATCGATATGGCTGGAGACCTTGCCGGTTTGGCTGATCATGCGCAAACGCGGCAGTTTATCGAGGAGTTGCGAGTTGATGCGGGTACGTTCGCGAATCAGCACCAGTGCGTCGACTTCGGAAAGACGACTCGCCAGTTGGCCGAGACCGCGGACGGTGTTGTTAAAAACTTTGACCTCATGGTCGGCCAGCAATTGAAAGCAGTCGAGCTTACGAACGGCGTCCTGGTAATCGTCGAGGATGGCAATCTTCATGGTATGTGTCTTGCGGCGCACCATGACGGTGCGGAACGGAGTGTTATGCTGACTGTCCCACCATGTGACCTAGGTCACATGCCGGACTGGCTGGATGCCTTACCGTAGAAGCTGCCGCGTAGAACGGCTGCGCCACGGAAAGGCCGATTGACATCGTTTTTAACAGTTTGTTGCGTGTTGAGGCAAGCCGCTTTACAGACGGTTGCAGACAACCGTCGGTGGATGCCTCCGCGCAGCAGGCTGTGTGGCCCATGATGACCTGCACAATTATTTGCGCGCCGGTTCAGGCAGTCTCCCGGCGCGAAGAATTGAACGCCTCTCGCATGCAGCGTCCCCTTGGGCTTGTACCGTTTTTCTATTCGCTTTCAAAACGGAGACAAGTCGATGAACCATCCCTCATTCGAAGGACAGCCCGTAATCGAGGCGCCTGCGTGGGTCAAACACCGAAAGCTGCTCGACTGGGTCCAGCGCGTCGCCGCGCTGACCAAGCCCGACCAGATCGTCTGGTGTGACGGCTCGCAGGAGGAATACGACCGCTTGTGTGCGCAAATGGTCGAAGCGGGCACCCTCAGAAAGCTCAATCCCGCGAAACGTCCCAACTCTTACCTTGCCTGGTCCGATCCGTCCGACGTGGCGCGCGTCGAAGACCGCACGTTCATCTGCTCGCCACGCCGCGAAGACGCCGGCCCCACCAATAACTGGATCGCCCCGGCGGAAATGCGCTCCACGCTCGACGGTCTGTTCGACGGCGCGATGCGCGGCCGCACGATGTACGTGGTGCCGTTCTCGATGGGCCCGCTGGGTTCGCCGATTGCGCACATCGGCGTTGAATTGAGCGACAGCCCGTACGTGGTGACGAACATGCGCATCATGACGCGCATGGGCCGCCAGGTGTACGACGTGCTCGGCGAAGACGGCGAGTTCGTGCCCTGCGTGCATTCGGTCGGCGCGCCGTTGGCGGCCGGCGCGAAAGACGTGCCGTGGCCGTGCAACGACACCAAATACATCGTCCATTTTCCCGAGTCGCGCGAAATCTGGAGCTATGGCTCGGGCTACGGCGGCAACGCGCTGCTCGGCAAGAAGTGCTTCGCGCTGCGCATTGCGTCGACCATGGGCCGCGCCGAAGGCTGGCTCGCCGAACACATGCTGATTCTCGGCGTCACGTCGCCGCAAGGGCGCAAGCATCACGTGGCGGCGGCGTTTCCGTCGGCGTGCGGCAAGACCAACTTCGCGATGCTGATCCCGCCGGAAGGCTTGAACGGCTGGAAAATTTCCACGATTGGCGACGATATCGCGTGGATCAAGCCGGGCAAGGACGGCCGCCTTTACGCGATCAATCCGGAAGCCGGCTACTTCGGCGTCGCGCCGGGCACCAGCGAAAAGACCAACTTCAACGCCATGGCCACGTTGAAAGAGAACGTGATCTTCACGAACGTGGCGCTGACCGACGACGGCGACGTCTGGTGGGAAGGCATGACCGACGAAGCGCCCGCGCACCTGATCGACTGGCAGGGCAAGGACTGGACGCCGGCCGCCGCGAAGGAGAGCGGCCGCAAGGCGGCGCATCCGAATGCGCGCTTCACGGCGCCGGCCGCGCAATGTCCGTCGATCGACGCCGACTGGGAAAACCCGGCGGGCGTCGCGCTCGACGCGTTTATCTTCGGCGGCCGCCGTTCCACGACCGTGCCGCTCGTCACCGAAGCGCGCAACTGGGTCGAAGGCGTCTACATGGCCGCGACCATGGGCTCCGAGACCACCGCTGCCGCGGCCGGTCAGCAGGGCGTGGTGCGCCGCGACCCGTTCGCGATGCTGCCGTTCTGCGGCTACAACATGAGCGACTACTTCAGCCACTGGCTGAAAACCGGCGAGCGTCTGGCGCAATTGAACGCGAAGCTGCCGAAAATCTTCTGCGTCAACTGGTTCCGCAAGGGCGCGGACGGCAAGTTCGTCTGGCCGGGCTTCGGCGAGAATATGCGCGTGTTGGGCTGGATGGTTGGCCGTATCGAGGGCACGGTTGCTGAAGGTGAGGAGCACGCGTTTGGCGTGTCGCCGCGCTATGACGACATCGACTGGAGCGGGCTGAACTTCAGCCGCGAGCAATTCGAGCAGGTGATTTCCGTCGACGACGCAGCATGGCGCGACGAACTCGCGCTGCATGCCGAGCTTTTTGACACACTGCAGCAAGGCTTGCCGACCGCCCTGACGGAAGCTAAACGCTCGCTGGAACAGAAACTCTCTGCCTGATCACGTGAGTATTCACTTCGCAAGAAAAGCCGCCCTCGGGCGGTTTTTCTTTGTCTCACGCCTCCCGCATCGCGATTTTTTCCGATTCCGCAACGCCCGGACAATCATTACGTCTGTTCGAACAAAAAAGACAGTGCAAGCTGCAGCGCAGCAGATTGTTTCTTTTTTCGGAATAATGGGTGGTCGCGCCCCACATTGGTGAGTACAGTCGCACAGAAATCGACAATATTTCCGCTTTTGCGGGCAACTTCTGCACGATTTCGCGAGTCGTAGGAGAATTCCAAGTTCGCTTCACTGGTTTTCACTAATTGTCAGGAAGCTGTAACACGGCAGGAGTTGTCTTATGGATCATTTGCAGTCGATGCGAGTTTTCGTCAGAGTGGCGGATCTCGGCAGTTTTGCCCGCGCTGCGAGCGCGATGGATATTTCCAACGCAGTTGCCACCCGTCACGTTGCCGACCTCGAAGGGCGTCTTGGTACGCGGCTGCTCAATCGCACAACCCGCAGCTTGTCTCTGACCGAATCGGGTCAGGTTTATCTCGAGCGCGCGCGCCAGATTCTCGACGAACTGGAAGACGTCGAGCAGATGGTGGTGGCGCGCAATCACGAACCCGTCGGTACGCTGAGAATCGTCGCGCCGGTGGTGTTCGGGCTACACAACCTCGCGCCCGTGCTTCAGACGTACGCGGAGCGTTACCCGAAAGTCATTCCCGATGTCACGCTGGTCGATCGTCAGGTCGACCTGGTCGAAGAAGGCTTCGACGTGGGCGTCGTGATCGCGCGGCAGATGCGCAGCGCGAGCATCGTCACGCGGCGTCTCACCACGGGTTGCATGACGGTGTGCGCCACGCCGGCGTATCTCGAGAAGCACGGCATGCCGACGCGTCCCGAGCACCTGCTGGAGCATCCGTGCCTGAGCTTGCCGTCCGAATATTGGGGCGACGAGCGTGTGTTCACGGGCCCGGAAGGCGAGGTGCGTGTGCGACCGTCGAACGTAATCGTGGCGAACAATACGGAAATGCTCCGGCAGTTCGCGTTGCTCGGCATGGGCATCGCGATTCTGCCCAGCTATCTGATCGGCCGTGACATGACGCGTGGCCGGCTGGTACGTTTGCTCGGCGATTACCGTTTGCCGCAGGTTGAGATCAACATTGCGTACCCGAGCCGCCGTCACTTGCCGGCGAAGGTCCGCACGTTCATCGATCATCTGGTCGAGCATTTCAGCCAGACGCCGAACAGCCTGCTCGGCGAACAGTGGATCAAGGACGGCCTTGGACGGCCCGACACGTCGTCGGCGTTCGAATCGTCGGATCACATGCCGCCGGAAGCGTTCGACGGCGCTGAGCCGCTGTCTCGCCTGCTGGACAGCGAGTTATCGCCGATGCCGACCACGACGTTGGCCACGACGACCGCTCGCGCGCGACCGACGGTTTTGTCGCCGCTGTAAGTGCGGGTGGATCGATCAGGCTCGGAAGCCGGGCGCGGCGCGCAATAGCCGCGCTCCGGCGGACAAAGAAAAAGGCGCAGTCACGGAAGTGACTGCGCCTTTTTTCGTGGCGCGGCGGAGACTGCGCGACTCCAAATCTATGAAGCTGGCTGGAAGCAAACGCTGCCTCCAGCCTTGGTGGCCTGGATCAGGAGCCGGTTTTACGCGCCACGGTTTTCTTCGCCGGTGCTTTCTTGGCTGCCGCTGCAGTTTTAGTGGCCGCCTTCTTGGCCGCAGGCGCTTTCTTCGCTGCGATCTTCTTGGCAGCCGGCACGGCCTTCACCGCGACAGACCCTTCGTCGTCGTCCGATTCCGAATCCGGCGCCGCCTTGGCAGCCGACTTCGCCGCCGCGTTTTTCGCCACTGTCTTGGCGGACGGTTCCTTCTTCTCGAACTCGAAGCCGATCTTGCCGTCGTTCTGCTTGACGAGGAACGCCTTGAAGTTGCGACCGGTGCGCGACGACTTGAAGTTCGTCAGCAGGTCCGTACGGCCTTCTTCGAGCAGCTTCGCCATCTGTTCGCGGGACATTTCCTGCTGCAGGATCACCTTGCCCGAACGGAAGTCGCAGGTCTTCGGATTCGCAACCGAGTTCTCGCAGACATAGCTCATGCCGTGTTCGAACACGCGGCCCTTGCACTTCGGACACGCGCCCACCGACTGCTGGTCGGAGAAATCAGGCGGTTCGCCATCTTCGCCGCCCGAATCCTGGCCGAAGTCGAACTCGAGCTTGTAGTTCTTGATCTCGTCGTCGAGCGACAGCTTCAGAATCGCCGAGAACGGACGGCCCATCTTGCTGCGGAAACCCGACAGCGGCCCGATCGTCTTGTTCTGCAGCAGCTCTTCGACTTCCGGAATTTCGAACTGGCGTCCACCCGGAATCTTCGAAATCGAAAACTCGCATTTCGAGCAGGCGAAGCGCCGGTAGTTTTCCTTCACCTGACCGCCGCAGTTCGGACACGGCGTCTCTAACGTCGCGTAATCACCCGGGATCGTGTCGGAATCGTATTCTTTCGCGCGCTTGACGATGGTCTGCGTCATGCGGGCGATTTCCTGCATGAACGCGTCGCGCGGCAGGTTGCCGCGTTCCATTTGCGAGAGCTTGTATTCCCACTCGCCGGTCAATTCCGGTGCGGTCAGTTCTTTCACGCCGAGGCCGCGCAATAGCGTCATCAACTGGAATGCCTTGGCGGTCGGAATCAGATCGCGGCCTTCGCGGATCAGATACTTTTCGCCGAGCAGACCTTCGATAATCGCGGCGCGCGTGGCCGGCGTGCCGAGCCCCTTGGCCGCCATCGCTTCGCGCAGTTCGTCGTCTTCGACGAGCTTGCCTGCGCCTTCCATGGCCGACAGCAAGGTCGCTTCGTTGTAGCGTGCGGGCGGCTTCGTCACCAGTTGCTGGGCGGCGATCTTGTCGGTCTTGACCTTCTCGTCCTTCTGCACCGGCACGAGGTTCGCGTCTTCACCGCTGATTTCGCGGCCGTAGACCTGCAGCCAGCCCGGCTCGACCAGTACCTTGCCTTCCGTCTTGAAGTGATGGCCGACCACTTCCGTGATCCGCGTCGTCACGCGATATTCGGCGGCCGGGAAGAACACCGACAGGAACCGCTTCACGACCAGGTCGTAGAGCTTCTGTTCCGGCTCGGAGAGGTTCTTCGGCGCTTGCGCCGTCGGGATGATTGCGAAGTGATCGCTGATCTTCGAGTTGTCGAAGATGCGCTTGTTCGGCTTCACCCAGCCCTTGTCCAACACCTGCTTGGCAAACGGCAGATAGTTGTTGCTCTCCTTGAGCATGCCGAGCGTGTCTTTGACCGTATCCAGATAGTCTTCCGGCAGCGCGCGCGCGTCGGTACGGGGATAGGTCAGGACCTTGTGCTTTTCGTACAGCGCCTGGGCGAGGCCCAGCGTGTTTTTCGCGGAGAAGCCGAAGCGGCCATTGGCCTCGCGTTGCAGGCTGGTCAGGTCGAACAGCGCCGGCGAGAGTTGCGTGGACGGCTTCGATTCTTCGCTGACCTTGCCGATCTGGCCGCGGCAGGCGGCAACGATCGTTTCGGCCGCGGGCAGCGCCCACAGACGCGAATCGCGCTTTTCCGGATCGAACTCGTCGCGCTTGAATTTCGGATCGTACCAACGGCCTTCGTAGAAACCGCCGGCGCAGACGAACTCCGCCTTCACTTCCCAATAGTCGCGCGCCACGAAGCGGCGAATTTTTTCTTCGCGCTCGACCACGATCGACAGCGTCGGCGTCTGCACCCGCCCGACCGTGGTCAGGAAGAAGCCGCCGCCCTTGCTATTGAAAGCGGTCATGGCCCGCGTGCCGTTGATGCCGACCAGCCAGTCGGCTTCCGAGCGGCAACGCGCGGCATCGGCCAGCGGCTGCATCTCTTCGTCGCTACGCAGACGGGCGAAGCCGTCGCGGATCGAGCCGGCCGTCATGGATTGCAGCCACAGGCGCTGCACCGGCTGTTTGGCCTTCGCGTGTTGCGCGATCAGGCGGAAAATCAGCTCGCCCTCGCGCCCCGCGTCACATGCGTTGATCAGGCGGTCGACGTCTTTACGCTTGAGCAGCTTGGTCAGCACCTTCAGGCGCGACTCGCTCTTGGCGATCGGATTGAGGTCGAAATGCGGCGGAATGACAGGCAGATTGGCGAAACTCCACTTGCCGCGTTTGACTTCATAGTCTTCGGGCGCGGCGATTTCCAGCAGGTGGCCGACTGCCGAGGAAAGGACGTAGTCGTCGCTTTCGTAGTATTCGTCATGCTTGGTAAAGCCGCCCAAAGCCTTCGCGATGTCGTTCGCGACGGAAGGCTTTTCGGCGATGATCAGTGCTTTGGACATGACTCGATGTGAGGTTGGTAGATCCGGGTTGATGGCCTTGAGTGCGCGGTTATTCGCGCGACCCTCGTTTGCGACCTTTGCGACCCATTAACGACCGCTTTATAGCACACGCCGCGAAGGCGACGTGTCAAGTGCCATAAAAGCGCGCCATCTTAATTGCGGGCTCCGCGCTCGGGCAAGTTATGGAAAACACGCCGTGACCTGCTCGCAACGCTTGTGCCGCAAGGCTTGGGCGTTGCGGTTTCAGGCTGCCTCATCAGGCCACCTGGAGCGCCGGCCGCAATTTAGGCGCGCCGCTGACGCCGGGCACGGCCGTCAGATCCGACAACATCCGTTCCACAATCGCCGCCTGTGGCAATACCGTGCCGAAGAATCGTGTCGTGACCGAGTCTTCGATCAGGATGGTCGGGAAATTCTCGACGTCCAGATCGTCGAAACGGTCCGCATGGGTTTCAATGTCGATCCATGCGAAACAGATATCCGGGTGACGATCGGCCAGCTTGTCGAAGGCGTCCTGATAGTCGCGACAGGTTCCGCACCACTCCGCGCACAGGCAGGCGACGAACAGCGTGTCGGGCTCGTTGACGCGCTCGGCGATCCGGTCTTGGTCGGTGTCGAGGTTCAGCGCGGGCATGGTGGTTCCTTACGTACTTTGTCGAGTGCTTTGGCGCGAATGTAGCATGGTCGATCCGCGAGAGTGGTCAACCTTGGTCAAGGCGAGGTCGGTCGTGGCTTGCCCGCATGAAGCGGCCGCCGGGCAGCATCGTCACCTGGCCGGCGAGTTCGAGTTGCAGCAAGGTGGTTTGTAAAGCGGTGTCCTCCATCTCGGTGCGGGTCGCAAGAATTTCAAGCGTGGTGGGTGAATGACCGAGCGCAGCGAGGAGTTGCTGGGCCTCGGCGCTCGGTGGACGCGCAGATGACGCCGTTGCTCGTGTGGCCGCGTGGGCGGCGTTTTCGCGAGTTGCCGCGTGTTCCGCCGCTAAGGCTGCCCCAGCCTGAGGAAGCGCGCCCGGTTGTTCGACCCCGTCGCCAAAAAGCGCGTGTAGCGATGCCGCAGAGCCAGCCTTGGCGGTCGGTCGCTGCGTGAAACCAAGCTCTTCCAGTATTTCGTCCGGCGTCTCCACCAGCTTGGCCCCCTGCTTGATGATCCGATGACATCCGCGCGAGAGCGGCGCGTGAATCGATCCCGGCAACGCGAAGATGTCGCGTCCCATTTCGTTGGCCAGCCTTGCGGTAATCAGCGAGCCGGAGCGCATCGCTGCCTCGACGATCACCACGCCGCTGACCAATCCGGCGATCAGCCGATTACGTTGCGGGAAGTTGGCGGCGCGCGCGGGTGTGCCGAGCGGCCATTCAGAGAGAATCACGCCCTTCACCGCGATCTGCCGCGCCAGCGCGTGATGCGCCGACGGGTACACCAGATCCGCGCCGGTGCCGATCACGGCGACGGTCCCGCCCACGCCCTCCAGGGCGCCCCGATGCGCGGCGCCGTCGATGCCGAGCGCCAGCCCCGACACGATGGTCACGCCGGCCGCCGACAACGCCCGCGCGAAGCGCTCCGCGTCTTCGACGCCTTGCGGCGTCGCGCTGCGGCTGCCCACCAGCGCAACCGCGCGCGTATGCAGCAGATCCAGCCGGCCCTTTATATATAGCAGCGGCGGTGGATCGGGCATGGTCAGCAGCGCGGGCGGGTAAGCGGGGTCATCGAGCATGACGACCTGGTTACCGGCCAGTTCGCGCCACGCGAGCACGGCGTCGAGCTGGGCGTCGAATTCCGGACCGGTCGGCGCCAGCGCCGCGCGCGCTGCGGCCTCGCCGGCGACCGCTGCCAGTGCGGCCGGTGGTTGGTCGAAAATCGCTTCCGGCAGTCCAAAAGCGGTCAACAACAGACGCAGCGCCGCTGGTTTCAGACCGGGCGCGAGCGAAAGCCGCAGCCAGGCGGCGATTTCAAAATCGGTTGCAGGCAAGCTGTGCATTGCGAGTCGATCCTCCTGCAGGGCCAGCGGGCAGGCGGGCGCCATGCTAAAATTTTCATCATCCGAAATAACTGCAGCGCCGCGCCAACCCGCGCGGGCTCGTCGTCTAGCGCACCTGGCGCGTTGAATCGAACCGGTTCGACACCATCTATCCTGTGCGTAACGCGGCGCGTCCACAACCTGGCCGAATGGCTAACGCGGGCCTCACAACGGTCAGCGGCGCCTAAAAACACACTCAAGATCATGGCTTTACTGAACATCCTCAATTACCCGGACAAACGGCTGCACAAGATCGCGAAGCCGGTCGCGGCGGTCAACGACCGCATTCGCCGCCTTGTCAAAGACATGGCTGAAACCATGTACGCGGCGCCCGGCGTCGGTCTTGCCGCGACCCAGGTCGACGTGCACGAGCGCGTGATCGTGATCGACGTGTCGGACGATCACAACGAACTGCTCGCGTTCATCAACCCGGAAATCATCTGGTCGAGCGACGAAAGAAAGCTGTCGGAAGAGGGTTGCCTGTCGGTGCCGGGTATTTACGACAATGTCGAGCGCGCCGAGCAAGTGCGCGTGCGGGCGTTGAACGAGAAGGGCGAAACCTTCGAGCTGGACTGTGAAGGCCTGCTCGCGGTGTGCATCCAGCACGAAATGGATCACCTGATGGGCCGCGTGTTCGTCGAGTACCTGTCGTCGCTGAAGCAGACGCGCATCAAGAGCAAGATGAAAAAGCTCGCCCACGCGATGTAATGCGCGTCCACCTCGCCACCTGTCCCCGTCCATGAGTCATTCGTTGCGCGTTATCTTTGCCGGTACGCCGGAGTTCGCCGCAGCCGCACTGGCCGCGATCCACAGCGCCGGCTTTGCGGTGCCGCTCGTGCTGACCCAGCCGGACCGTCCCGCAGGGCGCGGCATGAAATTGCAGGCGAGCCCGGTCAAGCGTTACGCCGAGGAGCACGGGCTGGCTGTCGCGCAGCCGCCTTCGCTGCGCCGCGCCGGCAAATATCCCGAAGAGGCGGCCGCCGCGATCGAGCAACTGCGCGCCACGCCGCACGACGTGATGGTCGTGGCCGCCTACGGTCTGATCCTGCCGCAGGAAGTGCTCGATATTCCGCGACTGGGCTGCATCAACATTCACGCCTCGTTGCTGCCACGCTGGCGTGGCGCCGCGCCGATTCACCGCGCAATCGAAGCGGGCGACGCTGAAACCGGCATCACGCTGATGCAGATGGACGTCGGCCTCGACACCGGCGCGATGATCTCCGAGGCCCGCACCTCCATTACCGGCGACGACACCACGGCCACGTTGCACGACCGTCTGGCGCAAGACGGCGCGAAGCTGATCGTCGAGGCGCTGATCGAGCTTGAGCGCAGCGGCAAGCTGGCCGCCACGCCGCAACCGGCGGACGGCGTGACCTATGCGGAAAAGATCGGCAAGCAGGAAGCTGCGCTCGACTGGCGCTGCCCGGCTACGGTCCTCGCGCGCCAGGTACGTGCGTTTGACCCGTTCCCCGGCGGCCTCGGCACGCTGGAAGACGGCACCTCAATCAAAATCTGGGCGGCGGTTCCCGCGATTTCCGTCAGCGCACAGGGCGACGGCGCACCCGGCACGATCACCGAAGTGTCCACCGAAGGCGTGCTGGTGGCTTGTGGCGAAGGCGCGCTGCGTCTCACACAGTTGCAGAAACCCGGCGGCAAGCGCCTGCCGGTGCGCGAATTCCTGGCCGGCTCGACGCTGGCCGTGGGACAGCGTTTCCAGCTCCCCGAAGCAAAATAACAGGCTCGCGCAGGCCTTGAACATCGTCCGTTCGGCCGATGCTCAAGGCCTCCGCCGCGACCCTGCCGCGCGTTAGAATCCTCCATGCAGTCCCCCACGTTTCGAGGATTTTCATGTTCGGCATCACCCATTTCAGCTTTTTCATCGCCGCGGTCTTTCTGTTGAACGTGACGCCCGGTCCGGATACCGCCTATATCGTCGGCCGCAGCGTCGCACAGGGCCGCGGTGCGGGATTGATGTCCGCGCTCGGCATCTCGGCGGGCTGCTGCGTTCACTCGCTCGCCTGCGCGTTCGGCCTGACCGCGGTGCTGGCCGCCTCGGCCACCGCGTTTACCGTCATCAAGTTTGTCGGCGCTCTTTATCTGATGTATCTCGGCGTGCGGTTGCTTCTGGCCAAACCGGCAGCGGACCAGGTCGCGGGCGAAGCGCGTGCGGTCGGCGGCGCCAAGTCGTTGCGCCAGTTGTTCCTGCAAGGCTTCTGGACCAATGTGCTGAATCCCAAGGTGGTGCTGTTCTTTGTGTCGTTCTTCCCGCAATTCGTGACGGCGGGCAGCGACCACAAAGCGTTTGCGTTCCTCACGCTCGGCGCCGTGTTCGTGGTGATGAGCATGCTCTGGAGCAGTTTCGTCGCCTGGATCGCCGGTAGCGTGACGCGGCGTTTCTCCGGCAAGCAGTCGCTGAAGAAATGGCTGGATCGCGGCGTCGGCAGCGCCTTTGTCGGCTTGGGCATCAAGCTGGCCACCGCATCAAGATGATTGAATTTTCCGCGCGCGCCCATATCTAACAATTAGCTTACAATCAGGCGTCGCATGATGCGGCGCAGATATGAACCCCGCGTTAGGGCAAGGAGTAGCAGACATGTTCAATTGGGTCAAAACCGCGATGTTGATGGCCGCGATCACGGCCCTTTTCATCGTGATCGGCGGCATGATCGGTGGATCGCGCGGCATGATGATCGCGCTCGTGATCGCGCTGGGAATGAATTTCTTTTCGTACTGGTTCTCGGACAAGATGGTGCTGCGCATGTACAACGCGCAGGAAGTCGACGAAACCAGCGCGCCGCAGTTCTACCGCATGGTCCGCGAGCTCGCCACGCGCGCTAATTTGCCGATGCCGCGCGTCTACCTGATCAACGAAGACGCGCCGAACGCGTTCGCCACGGGCCGCAACCCGGAGCACGCGGCGGTTGCCGCGACCACCGGTATTCTGCGCGTGCTGTCCGAGCGCGAAATGCGTGGCGTGATGGCGCACGAACTGGCGCACGTGAAGCACCGCGACATTCTGATCTCGACGGTGTCGGCCACCATGGCGGGCGCGATTTCCGCGCTGGCGAACTTCGCGATGTTCTTCGGCAGCCGCGACGAAAACGGCCGTTCCACGAATCCGATCGCGGGCATTGCGGTGGCGCTGCTGGCACCGATCGCTGGCGCGCTGATTCAGATGGCGATTTCGCGCGCGCGTGAATTCGAAGCGGACCGCGGCGGCGCGCAGATTTCGGGCGATCCGCAAGCACTCGCTTCGGCGCTCGACAAGATTCATCGCTACGCAAGCGGTATTCCGTTCCCGGTCGCCGAGCAGCATCCGGCCACCGCGCAGATGATGATCATGAATCCGCTGTCGGGTGGCGGCATCGGAAAGCTGTTCTCGACACACCCGGCTACCGAAGAACGCGTCGCGCGTTTGATGGAAATGGCGCGTACCGGGCGCTTCGAATAACACCTCGCGGCGCTTATGCGCTGCGATAAAAGGCGAGTCCACGGACTCGCCTTTTTTATTCGAGGCCGCGGCCAAATGCCTGCGAGCGGTGCGAGCACCGGGCCGCCGCGCCTCGCCACGCTACAATGTGTTCTGTTTGCGTCGCGCGTACCGTGCGGCCTGTCTTTGCCTTCTTCATGACCCCAAAGCCTTCTTCGCGTTCTGCTTCTCCATCGACGCGACCGCGCGAATCCCGTTTGTCGATGCTGCACCTTGCGCCCGAATCGCTCGCGTTCGCGCTCGACTGCGCGGGCCAGGCCGTCGGCGCCGTGCGTCTCGGCGCGGCTTTGCCGGCCGCGCTGCAAGCCGTCTTCGTCTCCGCGCCTGAAGGTAGTGCCGCCGCCGCGCGCGGCGCGGTGCAGGACATCGCGTACCGCACGATGCGGCGTCTTGCCACCGCCGAATGGCTGATCGCGAAGCTGGTGAAGAAGGCGCCGCCGCCGCATGTCGGTCATGTGCTTGCCTGCGCGCTCGCGCTACTCGTCGACGACGAAGCGAGCGCCGCGTACACGCCGTTCACGGTGGTCGATCAGGCGGTCGGCGCCATCAACGCGCGTCGTGAATTCGCGTTCGCCAAGGGGCTCGTCAACGCGGTGCTGCGCAGTTTCCTGCGTGAGCGCGAGACGTTGCTCGCGGCCGCGCAAGCCGACGAAGTGGCCCGCTGGAGCTACCCGTCGTGGTGGATCGACGCGGTGAAACGCGCCTGGCCCGACGCCTGGCAGGCGGTGCTCGCCGCCGGCAACACGCAAGGCCCGCTCACACTGCGCGTGAACGCCCGTCACTCGACGGTCGACGCCTATCTGCAAGTGCTGCAGAACCATCACATTCCCGCGAGCAAGGCCGGCGACTACGCCGTCAAGCTCGCCACGCCGATGCCGGTAGACCGCATTCCCGGTTTCAGCGAGGGCATCGTTTCGGTGCAGGACGCCGGCGCGCAACTCGCCGCGCCGCTGCTCGGCGTGCGCGACGGCATGCGCGTGCTCGATGCCTGCGCGGCGCCCGGCGGCAAGACCGGCCATCTGCTCGAACTCGCCAATCTCCAGCTCGTCGCGCTCGAAAGCGATGCGTCGCGCGCGCGGCGCATCGGCGAAAACTTGCAGCGGCTCAAGCTCGAAGCGGAAGTGCGTATCGGCGACGCCGGCGCGCCCGCGCAATGGCACGACGACCTCGACCAGCCGTTCGACCGCATTCTCGCCGATGTGCCGTGCTCGGCGTCGGGCATCGTGCGGCGTCATCCGGACATTCGCTGGTTGCGTCGCGCGTCGGATATTCCCGCGCTGGTCGCGGAACAACGCCGTATTCTCGACGCGCTGTGGCCGCTCGTAAAAGCTGGCGGCGAGTTGCTTTACGTTACGTGTTCGATCTTCCCCGAAGAAGGCGAGTTACAGGCGCAGTGGTTTGGAGACAAGTACCAGGATGCGGTACGATTGGACGCGCCGGGGCAACTTCTCCCTTCAGTCGCCCGCGCGCCCGCCGACACCTCGGCCGGTTCCCTTGCCGGACAACTCGTTGAAGAGCGCGCCGGCGCGAACTCAGACCACGACGGATTTTTCTACGCGCGCTTTCAGAAACGGTGACCATCAAACGCTTCTTCCCGCTTCGGCTCGCTGCCGTGCTCTGGATCGCGCTGGCCTTCTGGCTTGCCGCACCGGGCGCGGCGCACGCCGACCCGATCGCAGTGCAGCGCGCGTCGCTGCAATCGGACAACACCGGCTGGAATCTCGACGCGCGTTTCGACTTCGACCTGAACAGCAATCTCGAAGACGCGGTCAATAAAGGCATTCCGCTTTACTTCACGACCGACTTCGAATTGAGCCGGCCGCGCTGGTACTGGTTCGACGAGCAGCCGGTCAGCGTGTCGCAAAGCATTCGCCTGTCGTTTCAGCCGCTCACGCGCGAATACCGTGTGTCGAGCGTGTCGTCCGGCGGCTTGCAGCTCGGCTTCCAGACGCTGAAAGATGCGCTCGCGGTGATCAAGCACATCACGTCGTGGCATGTGATCGACCGCAACGACGTGCACGCCGGTGAGACCTACAACGCGTCGGTGCGCATGCAACTCGACATCGCGCTGATGCCCAAGCCGTTCCAGATCGACGCGGTGAACAACCGCGACTGGAGCCTCTCGTCCGAGTGGAAGCGTTTTACCTTCACGGTGAGCGAACGTGCTAAATAAAGTGCGCCAAACCACCAGTGTCAGCAGCATCGTCGTGCGCGTGCTGGTGTCGACGGTCGCGGTCACGGCCGTGCTGTTGCTCGTGCTGCTCGCTGCCGCGAGCGCGAATACCGAATTCTTCGACCGCTATTACCAGTGGCTGTACGCGGCCAACCTGGTGGTCGCGATGATCTTTCTGCTGGTGGTGGCGACGCTCGTCGTCATCATCATCGCGCGGCTCAGAAAGGGGAAGTTCGGCACCCGGCTACTGGCCAAACTCGCGTTCTTCATGGCGCTGGTCGGCGTGGTGCCGGGCGGGATCATTTACGTCGTCTCGTATCAGTTCGTGTCGCGCAGTATCGAATCGTGGTTCGACGTGAACGTCGAAACCGCGCTGACGTCGGGTCTGAATCTCGGGCGCGGCATGCTCGACGCGTCGCTGTCCGATCTGCAGACCAAGGGCCGCCTGATGTCCGAGCAGATCGCCAGCGCGGATGCCGCCGGCACCACGCTCACGCTGCTGCGCTTGCGCGATCAGTTCGGCGTGCAGGACGCGACGATCGTCGAACCTACGCGGAGCATGTCGGGCGCGACGCCGGACATGCACGTCGTCGCGCAGGCTTCGAGCAATTACGCGACGCTGGTGCCGAACGATCTGCCCACGCCGTTGATGATCGATCAGGCGCGCGGTCGCGGCTATGCGGCGATCGAAGGCGAAGTCGACGGCGATCCCAACGCGCATGGCAGCAAGGGCGCTTTGCGGCTGCGCATCGTGCAGCGCATTCCCGATTCGAGTGCCGCGCTGCTGCAGCCCACCGAACGTTTCCTGCAACTCACGCAGCCGGTGTCGCCCACGCTCGCGCGTAATGCGGATGCGGTGCAGCGCGCCTATCGCGAGTACCAGGAAAAGGCGCTCGGCCGCACCGGTCTGCGCAAGATGTATATCGGCACGCTGACGCTCGCGCTGTTCCTCGCCACGTTCATCGCGATGATGCTGGCGCTGGCGCTCGGCAACCAGTTGGCGCGGCCGTTGTTCCTGCTCGCGCAGGGCACGAAGGAAGTGACCGAGGGCGACTACACGCCGAAGCGCGAAATCAAGTCGCGCGACGAACTGGGCTTCCTCACGCAGTCGTTCAACGCGATGACGCGGCAGTTGTCGGAAGCGCGCGCGGCGGTCGAGAACAATCGCATCGCGCTAGAGCATTCCAAGGCGTATCTGGAGAGCATTCTCGCGAACCTGACCGCCGGCGTGTTCGTGTTCGACCGGCAGTTCAGGCTCACCACCGCGAATCGCGGCGCCGAGCGGATTTTCCGACAGCCGTTCCAGGCGACCATGGGTTCCGCGCTCGATCAGATCGGCGTGTTGAGCGAATTCGGCGGTATGGTGCGCAAGGCGTTCGCCGATCGCGAAGCCGCCAGCGGCGACGGTCACGACGATCGCGGCCATTGGCAGCAGCAGTTCTCGATTCAGGTGCCGGGCGAAACCGAACCGTTGACCTTGCTGGTGCGCGGCGCGCGTCTCGTTTCCGCCACCGACCGCGACGCCGAAGACATGCAAACCTCCGGCTACGTAGTCGTGTTCGACGATATCTCCGACGTGATCTCCGCCCAGCGTTCAATCGCATGGGGCGAAGTCGCGCGGCGCCTCGCGCACGAGATCAAGAATCCGCTCACGCCGATCCAGCTCTCCGCCGAGCGTTTGCAGATGAAGCTCGCGGACAAGTTGTCGCCGTCGGATGCGGACGTGTTGAAGCGCGGCGCGACCACGATCGTCAACCAGGTCGCCGCGATGAAGCAGATGGTCGACAATTTCCGCGACTACGCGCGCACGCCGCCGGCGGTGCTCGCGCATTTGCAGTTGAACGAACTGGTCAGCGAAGTGCTGACGCTGTACGGTATCGAGGAAGGCAAGGGCGCGATCCAGGTGGAGCTTGCCGCATTGCCGGCGATCCGCGGCGACGCGACGCAATTGCGCCAGGTGATTCACAACCTGCTGCAGAACGCGCAGGATGCGGTAGCTGAGCTCGAGCATCCGCGTGTGTTGCTCGAAACGAGGACAGTAGAATACGGAGACCCCGACGCGGAAGGCAAAGTCCACGTCGCGGTGCGTCTGACCGTGTCGGATAACGGAGCGGGCTTCCCCGCGCGTATCCTCACACGGGCATTCGAACCTTACGTGACGACCAAGGCCAAAGGTACGGGTCTGGGTCTTGCGATGGTCAAGAAGATCGTCGACGAACACGGCGCGCGCATCGACATTCGGAATCGCATGAAAGCGGGCGACGTGATCGAAGGCGCGCAGATATCGATTCTCTTCCTTCAGTTGGCAGACGATGCCGCGGCGCCCGGAGCCGGGCCGCGTCCGGCGCACGGTGGTGCGTCGCAGGGAAAGACAAAAGCAACAGTGCAGACAAGGGCAGCGTAAATGGCAACCATCCTGGTGGTAGATGATGAAATGGGCATCCGGGAATTGCTCTCGGAGATCCTGAGCGACGAAGGGCATGTCGTGGAGGCCGCGGAAAACGCGCAGGAAGCGCGCGAATTCCGTTTGCGTCAGGCGCCGGATCTGGTGCTGCTCGACATCTGGATGCCCGACACCGACGGCGTGACCTTGCTCAAGGAATGGGCCGCGCAAGGTCAGTTGACCATGCCGGTGATCATGATGTCCGGTCACGCCACGATCGACACCGCAGTCGAAGCGACCAAGATCGGCGCGCTCAATTTTCTCGAGAAGCCGATCGCGTTGCAGAAGCTGCTGAAGGCGGTCGAGCAGGGCCTCGCGCGTGGCAATGCGGCGGGTGCGCCGGGCGGCGCGGCGGCCAAACCGGCGCTGCCGGTCAGTGCGTCGGCGGTGGCCTCGGCGGCCGCGTTGCCGATGCTCTCCACCGACGGCATGGGCAGCGGCGCGCTGGCTGCGCAAACCGCCTCGATCTCATTCGACATTCCGCTACGCGACGCACGCGATGCGTTCGAGCGCGCGTACTTCGAGTATCACCTCGCGCGTGAGAACGGCAGCATGACGCGTGTCGCGGAGAAGACCGGGCTGGAGCGTACGCACCTGTATCGCAAGCTCAAGCAACTCGGTGTCGATCTCGGCAAGAACAAAGGCGAGTGAACCTCGCGCGGGGCGCTACGTATACGCTCCGTGCAGATTTTTCGAGAAAGGGGCTTGCCCTGCTGCTGACCCTTTGATATTATTTCGTTCTTCGTTGGCCCGGTAGCTCAGTTGGTAGAGCAGCGGATTGAAAATCCGCGTGTCGATGGTTCGATTCCGTCCCAGGCCACCAGGATTCAGCCCCAGGAAATCGCAAGATTCCTGGGGCTTTTCCTTTTCTGACGGGCACTCGTTGATGCGGCTTGCCGCTCCGATCCACCGGCAGGTGCGCGGCGAGGTTTGGCATCGCGTGATAAAATCGCGCCAGTTCAAGGACTTGCACGATCAGTGTGTCGCGTGGATCGCGGCCTGACTGCCGCGCGGCCGAGCCGCCAACGCAAGGCTGACACCCACCGAATCCTTCGCCCGACGATTAACGGTATAAGCGCCCAGCGACTCTGCATGCGGAAGGCGCCGCCTATACTGCTTGGGGCCGGCAGCAGTGCCGGCACGCGTCGCGCCGCGTTGCTTGCATGGCGCACCTCGCGCAGCGCGACGTGGCACTCATCATTCACGGAGTTTCACGGTGATCCGCAAAGACGCTAAACGTAGCGCTCTGGTGCTGTTTTCCGGCGGCCAGGATTCCGCCACGTGCCTCGCCTGGGCACTCGAACGCTACGACACGGTCGAGACGCTCGGCTTCGATTACGGCCAGCGGCATCGCGTCGAGCTCGAATGTCGGGAAGGGTTTCGCGACGCTGTCATGCGCGCATTTCCGGCATGGGCCGACCGCCTCGGCGACGATCACATGATCGATCTGTCGGTGCTCGGTTCGATCAGCGATACCGCCATGACGCGCGAGATCGAGATCGAAGCCACGACCAACGGTTTGCCGAACACGTTCGTGCCGGGCCGCAATCTGATGTTCATGACCATCGCCGCAGCCATTGCTTATCGGCGCGGTTTGCAGGTGCTGGTGGGCGGCATGTGCGAGACGGATTTCTCGGGCTATCCCGATTGCCGCGACGACACGATGAAGGCGTTGCAGGTCGCGTTGAACCTCGGCATGGATACGCGCTTCCTGCTCGAAACGCCGTTGATGTGGCTCGACAAGGCCGACACGTGGCGCCTCGCGCATGAGCTGGGCGGCGACGAACTGGTCGAGCTGGTGCGCGTCGAAACGCATACCTGCTACGTCGGCGAACGCTCCGAATTGCATGCGTGGGGTTTCGGCTGCGGGGAGTGCCCGGCGTGCCGTCTGCGCAAGCGCGGGTATGAAGCGTACCTGTCCGGCGAGAAGGTCACCGAGCCGCCGGTTTGATACGTTGATGTCGATGGTTTGATGGTCGGCGGCGTCGGCAGCACGGCCCGCCAACGCAGCACCCAGCATCACAGCGACGCAGCCACGCAGCCACGCAATTCAGGCAACCATTTTCAGGAACACAAAGGCAGAAAGCAGCATGACGTACGCGGTCAAGGAAATCTTCTACACATTGCAAGGCGAGGGCGCGAATGCCGGGCGTCCGGCCGTGTTCTGCCGGTTCGCCGGCTGCAATCTGTGGTCGGGCCGCGAAGAAGATCGCGCTGACGCGGTGTGCCGCTTCTGCGATACAGATTTCGTCGGCACTGATGGCGAGAACGGCGGCAAGTACCGCACGCCTGAAGAGCTGGTGCAGATGATCGCGTCGCAATGGCCGGAAGGCGAAGGCGAGCGTTTCGTGGTGTGCACGGGCGGCGAGCCGATGCTGCAGATCGATCCGCCACTGGTCGATGCGCTGCATGCCGCCGGCTTCGAAATCGCCATCGAAACCAACGGCTCGCTGCCGGTGCTCGAGACGATCGACTGGATCTGCGTGAGCCCGAAGGCCGACGCGCCGCTCGTCGTGACCAAAGGCAACGAACTGAAGGTCGTGATTCCGCAGGACAACCAGCGCTTGTCCGACTATGCGAAGCTCGACTTCGAGTATTTCCTCGTCCAGCCGATGGACGGTCCGTCGCGCGACCTCAACACGAAGCTCGCGATCGACTGGTGCAAACGCCATCCGCAATGGCGCCTGTCGATGCAGACCCACAAGTATCTGAACATTCCCTGATTTGCCGTGCTGACGATTACACGAAAACTCGAATTCGACGCGGGTCACCGCATCCCCGATCACCGCAGCCAGTGCCGTAATCTGCACGGCCATCGCTATGTGCTCGAAATCACGCTGCAAGGCGATCTGGTCGACACCGAAGGCGCGCCCGATCGCGGCATGGTGATGGACTTCGCCGACGTGAAGTCGCTCGCCAACGAGCATCTGGTCGACAAGTGGGACCACGCGTTCCTGGTCTTCGAAGGCGACACGCAAGTGCGCGGCTTTCTGGAAACCATGGCCGGTCATAAGACCGTGGTGCTCGACCGCATTCCCACGGTGGAAAATCTGGCCGCCGTCGCGTTTAACATCCTTGCAAACGTCTATGACGCGCACTACGGCGTGAACCTGCGCCTGCACAAGCTGCGTCTGTACGAGACGCCGAATTGCTGGGCCGACGTGGTCCGCGACTGATCGCGCCGGGGCGCCTTCGCCCTGAAGGCTCCGAAAAAAAGTCCCTATTAGGGACGCTCCAACCCTCCCGTTATTGTCACGGTATGATCGCTCCGATAACCACACGGAGCGAGACATGCCGGTCACCGCATTGCGTCGCAACAGGCTTGCAGGCCATCCGCGCCTGAACGCAAGCCCAGGTCTTTCTCTGGCCCACACGGCCAGCATGCCGTCCCGCGTTTCAGGCGAGGTGTCCGATCACCGTCAGCGCCATGGAGCACGGCGATGAGCACCTTTACCAATCCGCTCAAGCAACGTCTGAAGGAAACCGATCCGCTGTTCGGCTTATGGCTGTCGCTCGGTAGCGACGCCGCGGCCGAAGCGCTCGCGCACGCCGGCTACGACTGGTTGCTGATCGACATGGAACATTCGCCAAACGATAGCGGCGACGTCGCGTCGCAATTGCGCGCGATCGCCGCTGCGCATCTGCCGAGCGAGCCGGTCGTGCGGGTGCCCGCCAGCGAGGCGTGGCTCGTCAAGCGCGTGCTGGATGCCGGCGCGCGCACGCTGATGTTCCCGAATATCGAATCCGCCGAAGAGGCCGCGCACGCCGTGCGTCTTACCCAATATCCGACCGCCGACGCGCTCGACGGTCAGCGCGGCGTCGCCGGCGTAGTGCGCGCGGCGGGCTACGGCATGCGTCGCGATTACGTGCAGACGGCCAACGCGCAGATCGCGACCATCGTGCAAATCGAGTCGGCGCGCGGCTTGCAGGAAGTGGAAAAGATCGCGGCGACACCGGGCGTCGATTGCCTGTTCGTCGGGCCGGCCGATCTCGCCGCGAGCCTCGGTCATCTCGGCGATTCGAAGCACGCCGACGTGCAGGCGGCGATGGCGCGTATCGTCAGCGCTGCCGACAAAGCCGGCATTGCGACCGGCATTTTCTCTATGGACGTCGCGAGTGCGAAGCAGCATCGCGATGCGGGTTTTCGATTTATCGCTCTGGCTGCCGACGTCATCTGGATGTTGCGCGCGACTCGCCAGGCGCTGCAGGAGGTGAGGTCATGAAGGGGAAGGTGCAAGGCGTCGTCGTGAAATGGGCAGTGAGCGCGGCGTTGATCATGAGTGGCGCGGTGAGTGTGACGGCCTACGCGGCGGACGGCGCCGTGAAGTCGAGCGATCCGGAGACGCAGACCGCGGTCGCGGATTACAACGCCGGCAATCTGGGCGCGGCGCTGACCGAGTTCCGCAAGGCCGCGGAGCGCGGCAGCCGGCTCGCCGAGTTCAACTACGCGATGATGCTGCTCAACGGCGAAGGCACCACGGCCAATGTCGACGAAGGCAAGAAATGGCTGCGCAAAGCCGCCGACGCCAACATGTCGCACGCGCAATACGTGTACGGCAAGATGTATGACGATGGCGAGTTCGTCGGACGCGATCCGGTCGAAGCGCACCGCTGGTTCCTGAAAGCGGCGCAGCAGGGACACGTGCAGGCGGAGTTGGCGCTGGCTAACCAGTTCCTCGATGGCCGCGGCACCGAGCGCGACAACAAGCAGGCATTCGTCTGGTACAAGAAGGCGGCGCAAGGCGGCGACATGACCGCGCAATACGTGGCCGGCTCGTTCTACGAGCGCGGTGGCGATGGCGTGGAGAAGAATCTGAACGTGGCGCGCGCGTATTACGCGGCGGCGGCCGCGCAGGGCGATCCGGCGGCGAAGCTCAAGTATCAGCAGCTCAGCGCGCAGTTGCGGGATCAGAAGGAAGTGAAGCCGCAGTAAAAACGGCGGCGGTAAAAACAGAAGGGGCGCAGTTCAATTGAACTGCGCCCCTTCTGTTTCTAAATCAACGTCGCCTGAAAAAGCGCCGCTAACTCTGCATCAAGCGTTTCTGCCGCGCGATGCTCATGATGAGGCCGATCGCGACCCCCAGCGTCGTCAGCGCGGTGCCGCCGTAACTCATGAACGGCAACGGCACGCCGACCACCGGCAAGATACCGCTCACCATGCCGATATTGACGAACGCATAGGTGAAGAACGCCATGGTCAGCGAGCCCGCGAGCAATCGCCCGAACAGCGTCGCGCCATTGGCCGCGATATATAGCCCGCGCGCTATGAGCAGCATGTAAAGCGTGAGCAGCACGACGCCGCCCGCCAAGCCGAACTCCTCCGAAAACACCGCGAAGATAAAGTCGGTGTGCTTCTCGGGGATGAACTCCAGATGCGCCTGGGTGCCCTTCAGCCAGCCTTTGCCGAGCGGTCCGCCGGAGCCGATCGCAATCACCGCCTGGATCGTGTGGAAGCCCTTGCCGAGCGGATCGGAAGTCGGATCGAGCAGCGTACAGATGCGGTGCTTCTGATAATCGTGCATCAACGGCCATTGCACTTCGGGCTGACAGATCTTGTCCTGGAACGTCGCGATCGCGGCGACCGCGATCACGCCCGCCACCAGCACCGGCACGATCAGCTTGAAACTCAGGCCCGCGAAGTAAATCACGAAGAAACCGGCTGCGAACACCAGCACGGCGGTGCCGAGGTCGGGCTGCTTGGCGATCAGGCCGACCGGCACCGCGAGGATCACGAAGCCGACCAGGTAGTCGTACCAGCGCATCACGCCTTCGCGGCGCTGGTAGTACCAGGCGAGCATCAGCGGTGTCGCGATCTTGAGGATTTCCGATGGCTGGATCACCACGCCGACGTTGATCCAGCGCTTCGCGCCCTTGCGCGTGAGACCGAACATCGCGACCGCAACGAGTAGCGCGATCCCGAACGTATAGAGCGGAACCGCGAAGCGCAGCAGCGTGGTGGGTGGCACATTGGCGAGCCCCCACATCAGCACGAACGTCAGCAGAATGTTGCGCAACTGGTCTTCCACGCGACCGGGAACATCCAGGCTCGCGCTGTACAGCGTCACGATGCCGACGCACAGCAGCAGGAACACGATCAGCGCGAGCGGGCGGTCGAAGCCCGCGAACATCCGCTTGATGCGGTCGAGCCAGGCGCGCTTGTCGAATTGCATGCCTTTCTCCTTACTCGTCGATGCCGCCGGCAACCGGCTGGCGTGGCGACGTGGCTTCAATGCCGTCATCCCGCGACGGCGCTGCGGCGGTCGGCGCCGGCTCGCTGGCGGGACGGGGCTTATGCGGGGCGCCTGGCTTACGCGGCGCCGGATTTTTTGTAGCGGTGGAGGTGGAGGTGGACGTAGAGGCTGAAGCCGAAGCCCCCTTGGCGGCCGTCGCTGTACCGCCAGCGCCAGCACCAGCACCAAGCGCCGCTGCCGAAGCCGCAGCGGACGCCGCCTCAGCCGCCGAGGCAGCAACCGCCGCCGAAGCCGCACCGGGAATCGGCAGTGCCGTAAACCCAGCGGCAATCTTGACCGGCTGCACGGCGGGTTCCTCGGAAGCCGGTGCGCCGCCGACTACCGGCGCGGACGCATCCTGCGTCGCCGATGCCGCTGCGGCAATCGCCGCCGCCTGAGCGCCCGGCTTGTTCTTGCCGACGAGGTAGTAATCGAGCACCTTGCGCGCGATCGGACCGGCCGATTCCGCGCCCCAGCCACCGTTTTCGACGATCAGCGCGAGCGCGATCTTGGGGTTGTCGACCGGCGCGAAAGCGATGAACAGCGCGTGGTCGCGCAGATGCTCGGCGATCGCGTGACCCTTGTAGTTCGCGCCTTGCAGCGAGTAGACCTGGGCCGTGCCGGTCTTGCCGGCCGCTTGATACGGTGCGCCGATAAACAATTTCGACGCCGTACCGTTGGTGACCACTTCGGCCATGGCGTGCTTGATGAAGTCGATGTCCGCCTGCTTGACGGCGATCTTGTCGCTCGGATCGCGCACCACGGCGCGAGTCTCTTTGGTGATCGGATTCTCGATGTCGCGCACGAGGTGCGGCTTCATCACGACGCCGTTGTTCGCGAGCGTCGCCGTGGCGTGCGCGAGCTGCAGAATGGTGAACGAGTTGTAGCCCTGACCGATGCCGAGACTGATCGTTTCGCCTTCGTACCAGCGCTGCTGCTCGGGCTTGTGGTACGCCTTGCGTTTCCAGTCCGTGGAAGGCAGGATGCCGCGCGCTTCGCCGGAAATGTCGATGCCGGTAATCTGGCCGAAGCCCCATGGCTTCATGAAGTTGGCGATGTTGTTGACGCCGAGGTCGTGCGCGAGCATGTAGAAATACGTGTCGTTCGATACGACGATCGCGCGGTTCATGTCGACCCAGCCCTGACCCGAGCGCACGTCGTTGCGGAACGTGTGGCCGCCGAACGTGTACGAACCCGGATCCTGGAAGCCCCAGCCCGTCGTTCGCTTATGCAGTGTCAGCGCGGCGAGCGCCATGAACGGCTTATACGTCGAACCCGGCGGATAAGTACCATGCAGCGGACGGTTCAGCAGCGGGTGATCCGGCGAGTTGTTCAGGTCGTCCCAGGTCTGCTGGTCGATACCGTCGACGAACGAATTCGGATCGAAGCTCGGCGCCGAGACGAACGCGAGCACGTCGCCGGTAGCCGGTTCGATCGCGACCAGCGCGCCGCGGCGACCCGCAAACGCCTGCTCGGCGACCTGCTGCAAGCCGATATCCAGCGACAGTTCGAGGTTGTTGCCGGGCGTGGCCTGGGTGCGCGACAAGGTGCGCACCGGCCGGCCGCCGGCGGTCACTTCCACTTCTTCGAAACCGGTCTGGCCGTGCAGCTCGGTTTCATAACTCTGCTCGACGCCGATCTTGCCGATGTAGTCGGTGCCCTTGTAGTTGTTCGCGTCCAGACGCGGATCGTAGTGGTCCGGATCGCTGTCGTTCTGGTCGCTGGCGTCGTCGATACGATCCTGATCGCGCTGCGAAATCCGCCCGATATAGCCGATCACATGCGCCGCGGTCGGCCCGAGCGGATACTGGCGGAACAGCCGCGCGCGCACTTCAACGCCGGGGAAGCGGAAACGCTGCGCGGTGAAACGCGCGACTTCGTCGTCGGTCAGGCGGGTACGGATCGGCAGGCTCTCGAAGTTCTTCGAGTCTTCCTGCAGCTTCTTGAAGCGGCGGCGGTCGCGGGCGTCGATCGAGACGACCGTAGCCAGGTTGTCGATCACGTTTTCGATCGAGTCGTTGAGTTTCGACGGCGTCAGTTCGAGCGTGTAGGCCGAGTAGTTCTTGGCCAGCACCACGCCGTTACGATCGGTGATGATGCCGCGGTTCGGCACGATCGGCGCGACGGAAATGCGGTTTTCATCGGCCTGCAGCGAGTATTTGCTGTAGTGCCAGACCTGCAGGTATAGGAAACGGAAGCCGATCAGCCCGAAGCAGACGAACACGAACAGGCCCGCCGCCGCGACGCGCAGGCGGAACTTCGAGAGCTGTTGCTGAGTGTCCTTGAATTCGGTCATGCGATTCTGCAAAAGGCCGGGTGACGGCCATCATGAGTGTGCGCCCAATCCGGCCGGAACCGGGAGGCATGAACAGCGACGCGCGTTGCGCAGGCCGGCGGCGTAGGCTCCATGCCGATGGAACCGCCTGGACGCCCGGCGCGCGCTGGCAGGGTCAAATCGGCCGGGTATCGTCCGGATCGGCCGGGCGACGCTGCGGCATCAGCAGCAGCATGCTGGCGATGGGCCACAGCGCGGCTTCGACGAAACCGTCGATCAGATAACCCCAACCCGGAAACGCCGCGCCCGTCAGCAGACGGATCACGAACGGCACCAGTTGCGCGATCACCAGCAGCGGCATGACCGCGAAGGTCTGCACGCCGAGCGACATCCACAGCACCCGGCGGTGGATCGTAATCGCGCCGTACGACAACAACGTATACGCCAGCGCGTGCTCGCCGAGCAGGCTGGCGTTATGCACGTCCATCAGCAAACCGAGGAAAAACGCGATGCCCATGCCGACCTTGCGCGGCTGGTGCACGTTCCAGAACAGCAGCACGAGCGCGACGAAATCCGGCACGCCGATGAGGCGCCCCCACGGCATCAGGTTCAGCAGGAACGCCGCGGCGAGGCTGAAGGAGATGAAGTACGGATTGACCGGCTGCAGGATGTATTGCGGACGGTTCATGGCTGCGCCCCAGGCGTGGCTTGCGGCTTCGCGTTCTTTTCGGCGGCCGGCTTCTTTTCGGCGGCGGATTTTTTCTCTGCGGCAGTGGATTTGGCCGGGGCTTTCTCGGACGACCTGGCAGCGGCCGGTTTGTCGGCTGCGGCCTTTTCACCCGCGGTTTTGTCACTCGACTTGGCCAGCGCGGATTTATCCGCTGCGGCCTTGCCGTCCGCCGGCTTATTACCCTTCTTCGCCTTCGCGTCTTTGGCGATGGTGGCCGCGTCGGGTTCTTCAGCCGGCCGCGGCGGCACATTGTTCAGGTAGTGCAGCACCAGCAGTTGCCGCGCGCCACGCACCGGCGCGATCGGCAGACAGATCACGCGCGCGAACGCCGTATCCGCCTGCTTGTCGACGCGTACCACCTTGGCAACCGGCAGTCCCGGCGGATAGGTGCCGTCGAGTCCGCTGGTGACGAGTTCGTCGCCGGTTTGCACGTCGGCGCTGATCGGCACGAAGCGCAGGTCGAGCGTGTCGCCCTTCGGCGTGCCGTAGATCACGCTACGCAAACCGGTGCGCACGATCTGCACGGGCACGGCCTGATCTTTGTCGGTGAGCAGCGTCACTTCGGCTTGCAGCGGGAACACGCGGGTGACCTGACCGATCACGCCGTCTTCATTGACGACTGGCGAGCCGTTCTGAATGCCTTGCTGCGCACCACGGCCGATCACCACTTTCTGCGTGAACGGGTCGCGCGTGTCGTACTGGATTTCGGCGGGCAGCGATTCAGTGGCTGAGCGCTGCGACAGTTGCAACAGCGCGCGCAGATGGCCGTTTTCCGCCGCCAGTTCGGCGGCCGTATTGGCTTGCTGCGAGAGTTGCAGATCTTTGGTGCGCAGCTTGTCGTTCTCGCTGCGCAATGTGGCGCTGGTCACGGCCAGGTCGGCGGCGCCCATAAAGACGTCACGCGGCACGAGCGCCGCGCGTTGCAACGGATAAAGACCCGCGCCGAGCACGCCGCGAACGATTTCGAGCGTTTTGAAGCGTGCGTCGGAGATCAGCAGGGCCAGCGCCAGCACGACGAAAAACACCAGTCGGGCGAGGGCGGATGGGCCTTGCTTGAACAGGGGCGGCGGACTGTATTCCATGGTCGGCGCCGGGGGCGTGAGCGGTTGGGTGAGACGGCGGCGCGCGAGGAACGCGCGTTCAGCGCGCGGAGGCTGGGTGGCCCAGCCAATGGCAAACCGGCCCGCAAGGGGCCGAGTGCCAGATCCGCGCTACTGACATGGAGACGGGCTCGCTTACTCGTACGAGAAGATGCTGCCCAGCTTGTCCATGCGTTCGAGCGCCATGCCCGAGCCGCGCACAACGCAGGTCAGCGGGTCTTCGGCGACGAGCACCGGCAGGCCGGTTTCTTCGGCGAGCAGGCGGTCCAGGTCGCGCAGCAGTGCGCCACCGCCCGTGAGCATCATGCCGCGTTCGGCGATGTCCGCGCCCAGTTCCGGGGGCGTTTGTTCCAGCGCGATCTTCACCGACGACACGATCTGGTTCAGCGGATCGGTGAGGGCTTCGAGAATTTCGTTGCTGGAGATGGTGAAGCTGCGCGGAATGCCTTCCGACAGATTGCGGCCCTTCACTTCCATTTCCTTGACTTCGGAACCCGGGAAGGCGGAGCCGATTTCTTTCTTGATCGCTTCAGCGGTTTGCTCGCCGATCAGCATGCCGTAGTTGCGGCGGATGTAGTTGACGATAGCTTCGTCGAACTTGTCGCCACCGACGCGCACCGAGCCTTTGTACACGATGCCGCCGAGCGAGATCACGCCGACTTCGGTCGTGCCGCCGCCAATGTCGACGACCATCGAGCCGGTCGCTTCCGACACCGGCAGGCCGGCGCCGATAGCGGCGGCCATGGGTTCTTCGATCAGATAAACCTGCGAAGCGCCCGCACCGTGCGCCGCTTCTTTAATCGCGCGACGCTCGACCTGGGTCGAACCGCACGGCACGCAGATGATGATGCGCGGCGACGGCGAGAACATACGCGATTCGTGAGCGGTCTTGATGAACTGCTTGATCATCTGCTCGGTGACCGTGAAATCGGCGATCACGCCGTCTTTCATGGGGCGGATCGCCTCGATGTTGCCCGGCACCTTGCCAAGCATCTGCTTGGCTTCCTTACCGACTGCCTGAATAGTTTTCTTACCGTTGGGACCGCCTTCCTGGCGGATTGAAACCACCGACGGTTCGTCGAGAACGATACCCTTGCCACGCATGTAGATGAGCGTGTTGGCAGTGCCAAGGTCAATCGCCAGATCGTTGGAGAAGTAGCTGCGCAGAAAACCGAACATTCAAAATCCTGTCTCGCTTGGGGCCGGGCCTCGCAACGTATGCGTAGGGCGGCAGCGGAAAAAATAACAGCTTCAACCGGGCGCAAGCGGTGCAACAAGCGGCGCCACAGGAACTTGAAGCTGCGAGGGAGTCTACCGGAGGCCGTTGCAAAGCCAGGTTGGAAATCCGAACGATCTTGTGGGAATTGTTCGAAAGGCCTTGGTAAGTCGGTCCGGGTTTGGGTCGAACGCGTAATGATACCTTATAATTTTGGATGTTTTGAAGGAAACGGACGGCACTTTTTGCCGCCGCTGACCCCTTTTTCGAGGTCTTCCTCCAGCGTCGTAACCCGCTGTCGCAGCATTGTTTTTTCCTTGCGGCGGCGTTCCACCACATTTTCCGGTGACTGCATGGCTCTGACCCTGACCGATGTTAAACGCATCGCGCACCTCGCGCGGCTCGAACTGGCTGATGCCGACGCTGAGCACACGCTCGTCCAGCTCAATGATTTTTTCGGCCTCGTCGAGCAGATGCAGGCGGTCGATACCACCGGCATCGCGCCGCTTGCCCATCCGATCGAGCAGATCGAAGACGTCGCGCTGCGTCTGCGCAATGACGCGGTGACCGAAACGGTCGAACGCGAAGCTTTCCAGCGCCCGGCGCCGGCGGTGCAAGACGGCTTGTACCTCGTGCCGAAGGTGATCGAGTAAGACCCGCGTAGCGGGCTCGAATGCCTCCACGGCAGCGCGACTGCGCTGCCGCGCTCTTCAGGATAAAACGCAATGCATGAAAAAAGTCTGACCGAACTGCGTGCCGCACTGGCGGCCAAGGAATGCTCCGCAGTCGAACTGGCGCAGTTGTATCTGAAGCGGATCGACGCGGCCAATAGCCTGAACGCGTTCATCCAGGTCGATCCCGATCTGACGCTCGCGCAGGCGAAAGCCGCCGACGCGCTGCTGCACACCGGCCACGCCGGCCCGCTGGTCGGCCTGCCGATCGCGCATAAAGACGTGTTCGTGACCAAGGGCTGGCGCTCCACGGCCGGCTCGAAGATGCTGTCGAACTACGAAAGCCCGTTCGACGCAACTGTCGTCGCGCGTTTGCAGAATGCCGGCATGGTGTGCGTGGGCAAGACCAATATGGACGAGTTCGCGATGGGCTCGTCCAACGAGAATTCGTACTTTGGTCCCGTGCAGAATCCGTGGGATGTCAAGGCCGTGCCCGGCGGTTCGTCGGGCGGTTCGGCAGCGGCTGTGGCCGCGCGTCTCGCGCCCGCCGCAACCGGCACGGATACGGGCGGCTCGATTCGTCAGCCGGCGTCGTTCTCCGGCATCACCGGTATCAAGCCGACGTACGGCCGCGTGTCGCGTTACGGCATGATCGCGTTCGCGTCGTCGCTGGATCAGGGCGGCCCGATGGCGAAGAGCGCCGCGGATTGCGCAACGTTGCTCAACGCGATGGCCGGCTTCGACGAGCGCGATTCGACCAGCCTCGTGCGCGACGACGAAGACTACACGCGCTACCTCGGCCAGCCGTGGAAAGAAGACAGCGCCGGCAAGCCGCTCGCCGGTTTGCGCATCGGCCTGCCGAAGGAATACTTCGGCGCGGGTCTGGCCGACGACGTGCGCGCCTCGATCGACGCCGCGTTGAAGCAATACGAAGCGCTCGGCGCCACGCTGGTGGAAGTCTCGCTGCCGAAAACCGAGCTGTCGATCCCGGTCTACTACGTGATCGCGCCGGCGGAAGCCTCGTCGAACCTGTCGCGTTTCGACGGCGTGCGCTTCGGCCATCGCGCCGCGGAGTATCGCGATCTGCTCGACATGTACAAGAAGTCGCGTGCCGAAGGTTTCGGCCCGGAAGTGAAGCGCCGCATTCTGGTCGGCGCATACGTGCTGTCGCACGGTTACTACGACGCGTACTACCTGCAGGCGCAAAAGATTCGCCGCATCATCGCGCAAGACTTCCAGGAAGCGTTCAAGCAGTGCGATGTGATCATGGGACCGGTCGCGCCGTCGGTGGCATGGGACCTCGGCGCGAAGGGCGACGATCCGGTGCAGATGTATCTGGCCGACATCTACACGCTGTCGGTGAGCCTTGCCGGTTTGCCGGGCATGAGCGTGCCGTGCGGTTTCGGCGCGGGCGCGAATGTGCAGCGTCCGGTGGGTTTGCAGATCATCGGCAACTATTTCAATGAAGCCCGGATGCTGCAGGTGGCCGATGCGTTCCAACGCGCGACCGACTGGCATCGTCAAGCACCGGCAGGAGTGTGAGCACCATGACCAAGCAATGGGAAGTCGTGATCGGTCTGGAGACCCACACGCAACTGTCGACGCAATCGAAGATTTTCTCCGGCTCGCCCACGCGGTTCGGCGCCGAGCCGAACACGCAAGCCAGCCCCGTCGATCTGGCGTTGCCGGGCACGTTGCCGGTAATGAACCGCGGCGCAGTGGAGCGTGCGATTCAATTCGGCCTCGCGATCGGCGGAACGGTGGCGCCGCGCAGCATCTTCGCGCGTAAGAACTATTTCTACCCCGATCTGCCGAAGGGCTATCAGATCAGCCAGTACGAAATCCCCGTCGTGCAGGGCGGCCAGGTGACGATTCAGGTCCCGGCCAATGAAAAGACCGGCAAGGAAGCGTACGAAAAGGTCGTCAACCTGACGCGCGCTCACCTCGAGGAAGACGCGGGCAAGTCGCTGCACGAAGACTTCGCGGGCATGACCGGCATCGACCTGAATCGCGCGGGCACGCCGCTGCTCGAAATCGTCACCGAGCCGGAAATGCGCAGCGCGGCGGAAGCGGTTGCTTACGCCAAGACGTTGCACACGCTCGTCATGTGGCTCGGTATCTGCGATGGCAACATGCAGGAAGGCTCGTTCCGTTGCGACGCGAACGTGTCGGTGCGCCCGGTCGGTCAGGCGGAATTCGGCACGCGTGCCGAGATCAAGAACCTGAACTCGTTCCGCTTCCTCGAAGAAGCGATCCAGTACGAAGTGCGCCGTCAGATCGAACTGATCGAAGACGGCGGCACGGTGGTGCAGGAAACGCGTCTGTACGACTCGGACAAGCGCGAAACGCGCTCCATGCGCAGCAAGGAAGACGCGCACGATTACCGCTATTTCCCCGATCCCGATCTGATGCCGCTCATGATCGACGCGGCATGGATCGAGCGCGTGAAGAGCGAGATGACGGAGCTGCCGGAAGCGATTCAGCAGCGCTTCGTGTCGCAATACGGTTTGACGCCGTACGACGCGAACGTGCTGACGTCGAGCAAGGCGATGGCCGCGTATTACGAGGCGGTGGTCGTCAAGGTCGGCCCGTCGCACGCGAAGGTCGCGGCGAACTGGCTGATGGGCGAGGTGTCGTCGCAACTGAATCGCGAAGGGCTGGATATCGCGTCGAGCCCGGTGTCGGCCGCGCAACTCGCGCTGCTGCTGCAACGCATTGCCGACGGTACGATCTCGAACAAGATCGCCAAGGAAATTTTCGTCGCGATTTGGGACGAGAAGGCCACCGACGAAGCCGCCGCCGACCGCCTCATCGAGTCGAAAGGCCTGAAGCAGATTTCGGACAGCGGCGCGCTGGAAGCGATTCTCGACGAAGTGCTCGCCGCGAATCCGAAGTCGGTCGAAGAATTCCGCGCCGGCAAGGAAAAGGCGTTCAACGCGCTGATCGGCCAGGCGATGAAAGCGACCAAGGGCAAGGCCAATCCGGCGCAGGTGAATGAACTGCTGAAGAAGAAGCTGTCCTGAGTTGAATTTCAGTTGACCAGAACCGGCTTGGGCTTCGCGCTTGAGCCACCGCGGGCTGTTGCCGGAAACGAAAGTGGGGCAACGGCCCGTTTCATTTTGCGGGCTCCGTTTTTGCCGGCCCGCTGAACGCAGATCACGGAGTGTGTGGATGGCGAAGCAACCCGAACTCGACGATTTCCGTGTGCCGTTTTTCGAAGACGGCAAGAAAAATAGCAAGTTCTCGCTCGACGCTTTCGACCCGGCATCCAAGCCGTTTTCGACCGGATCGAAAGACTCGGACAAGGCCCGTTTGTCGGAGATCGGCGAGAAGCTCGACCAGCAGCAAGAGCGACTGCACTCGCAACAGAAGCGTCGCGTGCTGCTGGTTTTGCAAGGTATGGACACGAGCGGCAAGGACGGCACGATCCGCGCGGTGTTTCACGAAGTCGATCCGCTTGGGCTGCGCATCGTGCCGTTCAAGGCGCCGACGCCCGTCGAACTCGCGCACGACTTTCTCTGGCGCGTGCATTCGCAGGCGCCTGCCGCCGGCGAGCTGACCATCTTCAACCGCAGTCACTACGAAGACCTGCTGGTGCCGACCGTGCTCGGCACGCTCGACGCGAAAGCGTTCGAGGCGCGTTGCCGTCACATTCGCCAGTTCGAAGCGCTGCTGGCGGATAGCGGCACGACGATCATCAAGTGCATGCTGCACATTTCAAAAGACGAGCAGCGCACGCGTCTGCAGGCGCGTATCGACGATCCGAGCAAGCACTGGAAATTCGACGTATCCGACCTCGAAGCGCGCAAGCAGTGGGACGCCTACCAGTCCGCGTATCGCGACGCGTTGGCGGCGACCTCGACGGATTACGCGCCGTGGTATGTGATTCCGGCCGACTCGAAAACGCATCGCAATGTGATGGTCGCGGAGTTGCTGTTGCGCACCTTCGAAACGCTGCAGCTCGACTATCCGCCGCCCAAGGAATCGCTGAAGGGCGTCAAGGTCGAGTGACCTTGCGCATTGGCTGGCGCCTGAAGGCATTTCAAACGAATCGAACACAAAAAGGAACGACATGTTGCGTGTGATTACCGCCAACCTGAACGGCATCCGCTCAGCGGCAAAGAAGGGCTTTTTCGACTGGTTCGGCGAACAGAAAGCCGACGTGCTGTGCGTGCAGGAAATCAAATGCTCGCAAGACGACATGACGCCGGAATTCATGGCCCCGCACAATTTCACCGGCTATTTTCAGCATGCGGTGAAGAAGGGCTACAGCGGCGCGGGCGTGTACACGCGGCAGGAACCGGACGAAGTAGTTATCGGTTTCGGCAGTGAGGAATTCGATCCGGAAGGGCGCTATGTCGAACTGCGTTTCGGCAAGCTCTCGGTGATTTCGGTGTATGTGCCGTCGGGTTCGAGCGGTGAGGAGCGTCAGCAGGCCAAGTTCCGCTTCATGGCCGAGTTCATGCCGCATCTCGCGGAACTGGCGAAAGAGCGCGAAGTGATCGTGTGCGGCGACGTGAACATCGTCCACAAGGAAATCGACATCAAGAACTGGAAGAGCAACCAGAAGAACTCGGGCTGCCTGCCGGAAGAGCGCGCCTGGCTCGACACGCTGTTCGACGAAGTGGGTTACGTCGACGTGTTCCGCACGCTCGATCAGCGGCCCGAGCAGTACACGTGGTGGAGCAATCGCGGTCAGGCGTATGCGAAGAACGTCGGGTGGCGGATCGATTATCAGATCGCGACGCAAGGCATTGCGAGCAAGGCGAAACGCACCGACGTGTTCCGCGATATCAAGTTCAGCGACCACGCGCCGCTGACCGTCGACTACGACCACAAGGTCAAGAAGTAACGCAGCGCGTCACCTGGTCGACTCAACTCAGTCGCGCGGCACTTTGCGCCGCGGACGGCCCATGCCGGCGTAGTCCGGCAGCGCATCGACGCTCTTGCCGATTGCCTTCGCGTACAGCGGCAGCATATCCGGCAAGCGCTTGATGATGTCCTGGCGGCGCGCCGGCGTGTACGGATGCACGTAGATGAAGCCCTGGTTGCGATTGCTTTGCGTCACTTGCGCCAGCTTGTCCCACAGCGTGACCGCCGCGCGCGGATCGTAACCGGCGCGCGAGGCGATATCGCTGCCGATCACGTCGGCTTCGGTTTCGTCGGTGTTCGCGTACTTCATTTCCAGCAGGCGCGAGCCGATGCCGAGCGGCGCGACGCCGAGATCGGCGAGGCCGAATAGCTGCGGAATCGTGCCCGACGAATCGAGCTGGCTGGCCTGCAATTGGCCGAGACGCTCGCGGGCATGTTCGCGCAACGCATGCGCGATCTCGTGGCCGATCAGCATGCCGAGTTCGTTGTCGTTCAGGTGAGCGCGGTCGAGCAGTCCACCGTACACGACGATTTTGCCGCCTGGCAGACAGTACATGCGGATATCGGGCGAACGCACCACCGCCACTTCCCACTTCCAGTTCTTCGCCCGCTCGTTCCATTTGAGCGAGTAGGGGATCAGCTTGTCGACGATCGAGCGCACGCGCGCGACGTGCGCGTCGGTGTCGCCGTACAGACGGTTCGCGTGCTCCGCGCCGTAGGCGATCTGGCTGAATTCTTCGGCAGCTTGCGCCTCGAGTACCGGCGACGGGATCAGGTTGCGGAACACCATGTAGCCGCCGTAACGCAACTGCGGGCTCGAGTTGTACGAGCCGGCGGCGTTGGTGGCGGGCATGGTGTTAGCGGCGGGCGCTTTCGCGGCGGCTGCGGGTGTCGGTGCCGGCGTCGACATGGCTGCCGGCGTGCGCGCTGTGACGGGCGGCGCGGACTGTGGCGATGACTGCGCCGACGAGTTCGGCGTGGCGGCGGCCGGTGCGCTGCCGGCGTTGGCAGCGCTAGTCGCGCTATTGGCGCTCGGCGCTGCGGATGTCGCGCTTTCAGGACTGGTCGTGCCTGCAGCGGACTTGCCCGACGGCGCGGCAGCGGCAGCCGGTGCAGGCGTTGGCGGCGTCGCCGTTGCGCTGGGCGCGCTATTGGCGACCGCCGACATGGCTGTCGCGTAGGCACTCAGCGGCATCGCCGTTGTCGCCAGACTCGCACAGATGAACGTCAACGATGCGCGCAACACTGCGCTGCGGATTTTGCGGCAAGAAGCTCGAGCGCTAACGCTAGCGCTAGCCGAACTGAGGCCGATCACCCGCCTCGAAAAACGCGCCGTCACGACCTGGTTCTCCACGGCGCGATGCGCATCAGCAGCAGCATGCCGGGCAGCGCGAGCGCGGTACAGACCAGGAAATAATCGAACCAGCCGATCTTCGCGACCACATAACCGCTCGCCGCCGATGCCAGCGTGCGCGGCACCGAAGCGAGACTCGTGAACAGTGCGAACTGCGTGGCGGTGTAGCGCGGATCGGTGGTGCTGGCGATATAGGCGGTGAATGCCGCCATCGTCAGTCCGGTGGCGAAGGTTTCGAGGCCGTAGACGAGTGCCAGCGCGACCGAGCGCGGCTCGAGCTGCACGGCCCAATCGATGCCTACCAACGCGAGCAGCTTCGTCGTCCCTTGACTCACCCACACGGCGATGTCGTAAATCGCGGTGAGGCCGGGCGAAGCCGGCCCGAGATGCGCAAGCCACGCAAAGCCGAGCGTCGACACCATCTGCAGAATGCCGAAGATCCACAGGCCGCGGCCAATGCCGATCTTCATCAGCCAGATCCCGCCGACGATCCCGCCCGCGAGACTCGCACCGAACGCGGTGGTCTTCGCGATCACGCCGATCTGCGTGCGCGAAAAGCCGATGTCGAGGAAGAACGACGTGGACAGCGTGGTCGCCATCGTGTCGCCGAGCTTGTACAGAAAGATGAAGCCGAGCACGAACAACGCGCCGCGCCAGCCGTCGCGCTGGATGAATTCGCGGAACGGCTGCACGATCGCTTCGCGCAGATTTTTGGGCGGGGTGCCGTGCACTTCAGGCTCGCGTACCACCAGCGTCATGACCATGCCCGGCAGCATGAACGCCGCGGTCACCATGAACACGGTGGTCCATGGCAGATGGTCGGACAGGATCAGCGCAAGCGAACCCGGCACCAGCGCCGCGATTTTGTACGCGTTCACGTGCACCGCATTGCCGAGACCTTGTTGCGTGTCGCTCAGCAATTCACGCCGGTAGGCGTCGATCACGATGTCCTGGCTCGCGCCGAAAAACGCGACCAGTGCCGTCAGCGCGGCCACCGTCCAGATCGAGTCGCGCGGCGACACAAACCCTAAACACGCAATCGCGCCGGCAACCAGAATCTGCGTGACCAGCATCCAGCCGCGCCGTCTGCCTGGCCGCCAGCCGGGAAAACGCGGCACGTAGCGGTCCATCAGCGGTGCCCAGACGAATTTCCAGGTGTAGGGGAACTGGATCAGCGCAAACAGGCCGATTTCCTTCAGATTGACGCCTTCGGAGCGTAGCCACGCCTGCACCAGATAGACGAGCGTGAACAGCGGCAATCCCGACGTAAAGCCGAGAAAGACGCAGATCAGCATGCGCGTATTCAGGAACGCGCGCCAGCCGGGATGTTCTTCGTGAGCGGTAAGTGCAGGCGCCTCGTGCGGCGGGTTCGACATGTGGATAACTTGGTGTTAGCTTTTCTTGACGCGATAGACCGCAAGACTACCACGCCAGTTCACCCCCCACCGCACCACCTGGCCGTCATGGAGCACGACGCGATCCAGAATTTCAATGCCGACTTCCGGCGCTAGCGCTTCGAAATCCTCGATGGTCAGCACCCGTACGTTCGGCGTGTTGTGCCATTGATAAGGCAGCGACTTCGACACCGGCATGCGCCCCTTCAACACCGACAGCCGGTGCGCCCAGTAACCGAAATTCGGAAACGACACGATGCATTCCTTGCCGACCCGCACGGTCTCGCGCAGGATCGCCGCGGTCTGATGGATAGTCTGCAGCGTCTGCGACAGGATCGCGAAATCGAAGCTGCGGTCTTCGAACAGGCGCAGACCGTCTTCCAGATTCTGCTGGATCACGTTGATGCCGTTTTGCGTCGACGCCAGCACGCCGGCGTCGTTGATCTCGATGCCGTAGCCCTGCACCTCCAGTTCCTCGGTCAGTAGCGACAGCAACGAACCGTCGCCGCAGCCGAGGTCCAGCACGGACGCGCGCGGTTCGACCCAGCGGGCAATCGCGCGGAAGTCCGGGCGCAACGCCAGATAATCTAGTGCTCGCTGGTTCATGCGTTCACCTCTTTCGCGATACGTTCGTAATAGGCGCGCATCACGTTGTGATAGCGCGCGTCGTCGAGCAGGAAGGCGTCGTGGCCGTGCGGCGCGTCGATTTCCGCGTAGGTGACGGTGCGCTTGTGGTCGAGCAGCGCCTTCACCAGTTCGCGCGAGCGCGCCGGCGCGAAACGCCAGTCGGTCTTGAAACTGGCGATCAGGTATTTCGCCGTAGTGTGCGCGACCGCGGCCGTCAGGTCGCCGTCGAAGGCCTTGGCCGGATCGAAATAGTCGAGCGCGCGCGTGATCAGCAGATACGTGTTCGCGTCGAAGTAGTCGGCGAATTTGTCGCCTTGATAGCGCAGGTACGACTCCACTTCGAACTCCACGTCGAAGTTGAAGTTGTAGGCGTCCACCGCGCCTTCCGCGCGGCGCAACGAGCGGCCAAATTTCTCGGCCATGTCGTCGTCGGACAGATACGTGATGTGGCCGATCATGCGCGCGACGCGCAAGCCGCGCTTCGGCTTCACGTTATGCGCGTAGTAGTTGCCGCCGTGAAAGTCGGGGTCCGACAGGATCGCCGAGCGGGCGACCTCGTTGAACGCGATGTTCTGCGCAGACAGCTTCGGCGTGGACGCGACCACGATGCAATGCGCCACGCGCTCCGGATACATCACGCTCCACGCCAGCGCCTGCATGCCGCCGAGGCTGCCGCCCATGACCGCGGCGAAACGCGCAATGCCGAACTCATCGGCCACGCGTGCCTGGGCGTTGACCCAGTCTTCCACCGTCACGACCGGGAACGCCGCGCCGTAGGGATGGCCGGTCGCGGGATCGACGCTCATCGGTCCGGTCGAGCCGAAGCACGACCCGAGGTTATTCACGCCGATCACGAAGAACCTGTCGGTGTCGAGCGGTTTGCCCGGGCCGACCATGTTGTCCCACCAGCCGACGTCTTTCGGATTGTCTTCGTACACGCCCGCCACATGGTGCGACGCGTTGAGCGCATGACACACCAGCACCGCATTGCTGCGCGCGGCGTTGAGTGTGCCGTAGGTCTCGACCATCAGGTCGTAACCGGCCAGCGACGTGCCGTTCTGCAACTGCAGAGGCTCGCTGAAATGCATTTTTTGGGGAGCGACGATACCGATCGATTCCATTCATTCCGCCGTTTAACAAATACAGGGCGGCTAGATGGCGTCGGCGAGGCACGGAGGAGAACGGCTGTGTGCGCGGCTGACGACCTCTTTAGCCGCATTTATAGTGAACCGCGGGAGAGATTCCCGGCAGTTCGCGCGCCCGCAATCGAGTCAGCAAATCGGCGCGTAATAGAGATTCAAGCGATATTCAAGGTATTCAGGGTGATGCGGAAAGCGGCTTGGGAGACGCCTGGTAGGCATCCGGCGGCCGCAGTCAGGCGCAAAGTATAGCGGAAAATCCGGAGCGGCAGCGTCGCCGGCGCGGCCCGCTACGCGCGGCGGGCCGCGTGGACTACTGAAGAATCAGCAGGATTTGCGCGTCGGCGTGTTCGGCGGGCAGGCGCACAAATCCGCTGCGCACATAGCGATGCCAGCGTCCGATGATGTAGCTCAGCAGCAGGCTCGCGCGAATCGCGGGATCGTAGCCGGCGGGCAGCGCGGCGGGGATTTGTGCCTGCGCTTGCGGATTGTTTTCGCCCGCGTTTTCGCGCGCGGTTGCGCTCTCGTCGCTGGCGGCCTCCATTTGCGCGAGCCGCAAACATTGTTTCAGCGACGCCTCCACCCGCTCCAGCATCTGATTGACGCGCTCGGTCAGCCGTTCATGCTCGCCGACCAGCGCCTCGCAGGTGAGCACGCGAGTCATGCCGGGATTCTTCGCGGGGAAATTGAGCAGCATCAACGCGATCGCGCGGGCCTGCAGCACGCCGTTGCTTTCCTTGCCGGCGATCTGGTTGATCAGCCCAAAGATGGTCTGTTCGATGAACTCGATGAGCCCTTCGAACATTTGCGCCTTGCTGGCGAAATGACGGTACAGCGCGGCTTCCGAGACGCCCAGCCGGGCGGCGAGCGCCGCCGTGGTGATCTTTTCGCTTTTCGGCGCTTCCAGCATCGCGGCGAGCGTCTGCAGAATATGCACGCGGCGCTCGCCCGGCTTCAGGCGATGCGCGCGCGGCGCGGCCGCCGCCACCGGCTCGTGTTCAGGTTCGTGTTCGGCTAAGGCTTCGTCAGGCTTGTCGATCGGCTGCATGGCTGTCGTCCCGTCTGCTGTCCCTTCAATCGAACCGAGCGGGTGCCCAGTCGTAGCGATTTTAACGAACGAATGCTCTGATCGACATAGTGCGGCCGACCGGTGCCCGGCAGACGCGTCGGCACACCGTCCACATGCGGCTTGCGCGGCAGATGGCCGGTGATCCACACGGTGCGGATACCCAGACGCCGATAGTTCTTCAGATGCGAGCGCGTGTCTTCGACGAGTATCACGTCTTTCAAGGAAACGTGGGCGTCGCGCATGGCCTTGCGCAGCATGGCGTGGTCGGGCTTGGCGCGCCAGCGGCGGCGATCGGCCATGTGCTCGATCGCGATCACCTGCTCGAACAGACGCTCAATGCGCAGTTCCGCCAGCACCGCGCGCGCATACGCTTCGGGCGCGTTGGTCAGCACGATCTTGCGGCCTGGCAGCGCCGCGACGAGGCGCGCCACGCCGCGTTCGTAGCGGATCATCGAGCCGAGATCCGGGAACGTGTGCACGAACTTCAGGAAATCATGCGGATCGAGCGGATGGTGCCGCGTGAGGCCGAGCAGCGCCGCGCCGTAGCGCTGCGTGTAGACGCGGCGCATGCGGTTCGCTTCATCGACATCCACTTTTAGCGTGTCGATGATGTACCGGTTCATGCCCTGATTGATCGCCGGAAAGATGGCGTGCGAGGCGTGGTGCAGGGTGTTGTCGAGATCGAACAACCAGACCGGTTTGCCACCGGCGATATGCGGACGGCGGCGCCGCGAAGTGGGAGTGCGCATGAGGTGCCGCGCCGTTCAGGCGCGAAGTGTCGCGTCAGGCAACGAACGTTTGCGGTTCGTGGCGCCGGCGGCGAGATAAGAGGGGGAGTGTGCTGGCGCGCCTTGCCGGCGCGTTGCGGGCTGCCGTTGTTGTGAAGGCGGCCGGCTGTGAAGGCGAATGCGGGTGCGGCTGTGAGTGCGGCTGTAAAGCGCGCGACTGCGGAACGACTGCACGGCACACAGTGCACGCCATTGAGACGTGCGCTATGTGCCGGGATTGAGGCAGGAATCAATGCGAGCGGATCATCGTGCCGAACGGCTGTTCGGTGAGAATTTCCAGCAGTACCGAGTGCTCGATGCGACCGTCGATGATGTGTACCGAACGCACGCCGCTCTTGGCCGCGTCCAGCGCCGACGAGATTTTCGGCAGCATGCCGCCGGAGATTGTGCCGTCGGCGAACAGACCGTCGATTTCGCGCGCGGACAGGTCGGTCAGCAGATTGCCTTCTTTATCCATCACGCCGGGAATGTTGGTCATCATCACGAGCTTTTCGGCGTTCAGCACGACCGCCAGTTTGCCCGCGACCAGATCCGCGTTGATGTTGTACGACAGGCCGTCTTCGCCGAAGCCGATCGGCGAGATGACCGGGATGAACGCGTCGTCTTGCAGCGCCTTCACCACCGCCGGATTGATCGCCTCGACCTCGCCGACCTGGCCGATGTCGACGTACTGGCCGGGGTTGTCGCGGTCCGGCATCAGCATCTTGCGCGCGTGGATCAGGCCGCCGTCTTTGCCGGTGAGGCCGACCGCGTGGCCGCCGAAATGGTTGATCAGCGTGACGATATCCTGCTGCACTTCACCGCCGAGCACCCATTCGACGACTTCCATCGTCTCTTCGTCGGTGACGCGCATGCCCTGGATGAACGTGCCCTGTTTGCCGATCTTCTTCAGCGCCGTGTCGATTTGCGGACCGCCGCCGTGGACGATAACCGGATTGATGCCGACCAGCTTCAGCAGAATCACGTCGCGCGCGAAGCCCTGCTTGAGACGCTCCTCGGTCATGGCGTTGCCGCCGTATTTGATCACCACGGTCTTACCGTGATATTGACGAATGTAAGGCAGCGCCTCGGCCAGGATTTCAGCCTTCAGGGTGGGCGCGATCTGCGAAAGGTCGGGAAGCTCGGACATGGCGGCAGGCTCAGGCACGGAACAGTTAAAACACGGCGAATTGTACAGGACTGGCGCGCTGCAACAGGGTTTTCGACAGCGGCGCCGGTGGCGCGCGGCGCGGCTTTTTGCGCACCGCGCCATGACGGCCCGCGAATGCTGGCCGACCATCAAGCCTAACGCGGTTCGAAGGCGTTTGTGAATTAGCCGAATGGACGACTAACGGCGCTTCGCCGGCAGTGGCATCATCTGCGGATCGATACCTGATTCAGCGCGTTTATCCGGCCCTGCCATGAAACCGTCCGTCTCCCGCCACGAAAGCAGCGCGCGCTGTCCGCGCTGCGGTAATGCGTTCGATTGCTCGATGCACGCGCAGCCGTTCGACTGTTGGTGCCGCGAGATGCCGTCTCTACCGGCGGAGCGGCTGGATCTGGCCGGCGGTTGCTTGTGTCCGGAGTGCCTCGCGGCGGAGATTGCGCGAGCGACTCAGGGGCGGCCGCCCGGTGGTGCGTTGCCGTGAGTTGCTGGAACGGCGGCGGGTTGACGACGGCGCCCAGGATTCGCGGACGATTCGTCGATAGCCCGCTTACGAAGCGCTCGTGGCCCGTCCGTAACGGGCTTATGACGCGCGATACCCCGCCGCGAGTGCGCTCAGGTCACGGGCGACGGCCTCCAGCGGCGGTTCCCACTGGCCGAACTGCGGTTGCCGGTACAGCGCGGCGCTCGGATACCAGGGGCTGTCGCGGCGATCGAGCAGCCAGACCCAGTGCGGATTGACGTCGAGCAGCACCCAGGTGCGCTGGCCGAGCGCGCCGCTCAAATGCGCCGTCGACGTGCATACCGTGATGACGAGGTCGAGCGCGCTCACGAAGGCGGCGGTGTCGTCGAAGGTGGCGAATTCAGCGGTGTGATCGGTCATGGGCAAGCCGGCGTTTCGAGCTGCCGCCACGTCGGCATCAGCACCCGCCTGCAACGAATAGAACGCTACGTTTTGCATCCCGCCGAAATGAGCCGCGTAGCGCTCCCAGCCGACCCGCCGGAACGGATTGCGCTGATGGCCGAGGCTGCCGGTCCATGTCAGCCCGACTTTCAGCCGCGTCTCGCCCGCCAGCCTCTGACGCCACGATTGGCTGGTCGCGTCGTCAGCATGCAGATACAGCGCGGCAGCCGGAATCGTTTCGGCGCGTGTGCCGAAGATCAACGGCAGACTCAGCAACGGAATCTCATAGTCGAACGGCCTCAGCGATTCCAGATCGACGCCGGTTGAGTAACCGTCTACGTACCGACCGAGACTGCGCGCGAGCAGTGCGCCCATCTGCGGAAACGAATTCCAGATCACGCGCCCGCCCTCGCGATGCACGCGGTCGGCCAGCATCGGAATATAGCGGCTGAACTGCAGCACGTCGCCCATGCCTTGCTCGCCCCAGACCAGTAGCGTCTTACCGGCGAGCGGTTCGCCGCGCCATATCGGCGCCGGTATCGCGGGGCGGTTGCCGCCGAGTTCCGCCGAGCCGTCCCAGCGAGACTCATGCGACTGCCAGCCGTTTGGGTAATCGCCGCGCATCAACTGCAGCATGGCGAGATTCGAGCGCATCGTCGCATTCGTGGGGGCGATTGCGCAGGCGGTTTGGGTGGCCTGTTCGGCCTCTGCCCAGCGTTGCGCTTCGCGTAGCGCCAGCGCATAGTTGTTGTGCGCCAGCGGGCTGAGCGGCGCACATTGCACGGCTCTCGCGCCGGCCTCAAGCGCGCGCGGCAGGTTCATGCCGGTGCGATAAGCATGGGTGAGATTCGTCCAGGTGTCGCCTTCGCCGGGTTCATCTCGCACCGCGCTTTCCAGCAGCGCAAGCTGCTCGTTCGGGTCGCCCCCGGTCAGCATCAATGCACAGGCGAGATTGCTGCGCAGTCGGGGCAAAGTCGGATCGATGGCAAGTGCGCGGCGGTACGCGGCAATGGCCTCGCCATGCCGGTTCGCCATTTGCAAAACGTAGCCGAGACGGAAATGGGTCAAAGCGCGACGCGAATCGAGTTGGGCAATAATGGCGGCGAGTTCGATCGCCTCGCCGTGACGGGCCTGCTCAAGCAAGGCGGCGATGAGCGTTTCAAGCGACTCGTCGTCGAGCGGATGCAACTGGCCTGCGGCGTCGAGCCATCGGGCTTCGGTATGGGCCGTGCTGTTTTGGCGGGCTGCGGCAGCATGCCGCAGAAAAGTCAGGAAAGCTGATGAGGCTTCAGCCTCGCAGTCAGAGGTAGGTAGCATGGAAGAGTGGTGCGCCGGAAGAGCCGATGCCGAAGGATCGGTCCGCGCGTCGCTATCGCAAAAAATCCATGGTACCTACGCGAGGCTGCGCAGTAAGTCGGACTAGTCTGAACAGGTACACTCAAGTCATGCATCGAATAACCAACACCGGTCGCGTCAATCTGGGTCATCTGTTCTGGCTGCGTAGTCTGGCCATCATCGGACAGCTGGTGACCATCGCGGTCGTGCAGATCTTTATCGGCGTGCACCTGCCGTTGCCCGCCATGCTGCTCGTGATTGCGCTCGAAGTGATCTTCAACGGACTCACGTGGTGGCGCGTGTCACAACAGCGGCCCGAATCCAACATGGAGCTGTTCGGCCAGATCTGGGTCGATCTGGGCGCGTTGTCCGCGCTGCTGTTCCTCTCGGGCGGCACCACCAATCCGTTTGTCTCGCTCTATCTGCCTTCGCTGGCCATTGCCGCGGCGGTGTTGCCATGGCATCTGATGGCGTGGCTCGCGGCATTCGCCGTGGCCTGCTACGCGGTACTCGGTTTCGATTCCGTGCCGCTCAATCTCGACAATCCCGCCAACCTTTTCGACTACTACCGCGCCGGCATGTGGGTGAACTTCATGGTCAGCGTAGGACTGATTGCATGGTTCGTCGCACGTATGTCGCGCGCGCTGCGACTACGTGACGCAGCGCTCGGAGATGCGCAGCAGCGCTTGCTTCATGACGAGCGTGCGGTCGCGCTGGGTGTGCAGGCGGCCACCGTCGCGCACGAAATCGGCACGCCACTGTCTACAATTGCAATGTTGTCCGAAGAATTACGCGACGCGGCACGCACCGACAAAGGGCTCGCGCCCTACAGCGCCGACATCGAGTTGCTCGAGCAGCAGATGTCGTTGTGCACGTCGGCGCTGGCCAGATTGCGCAGCCGTGCATCGACGACCACAAGCCGGCAGCCGGTCGGCGAATGGCTTGAATCGTTTGGCGAGCAGTGGCGCTTGCGTCATCCGCATGTGAAATTCGAGCGGATCGGTGTGCCGCCGCCCGAGGTCAGTCTTGACGATACGGTAGCCGTGAGTCAGATTCTCACGATTCTGCTCGACAACGCCGCGCGTGCAAGCCGCGATCACGTGACGCTGGCCTGCACGCTGGCGGCGCGCGGCGACCAGATCGTCTTCGAAGTCTGCGACGCGGGCCCCGGCATTCCCGCCGCGCTGCGTGGCTCGCTCGGCGCGATGCCGGTGGAGAGCACGCAAGGCGGACATGGCGTGGGCCTCTATCTGGCCTTTTCGGCGGCGGCGCGTTTGAGAGGGGCGATCGAACTGACCGACGTCAGCCCGATCAAGCCGCGTGGCACGCGAGCGCTTCTGAAGCTGCCGCTCGCCGGGCGCAAATTATCAGGCGTGGGCCGTCAAGGCAGCGCGCCATCCAACACGGAGAAACAGGCATGAGCGAAATGAATTTTCTGGTGATCGACGACGATGAGGTGTTCTCCGGCATCCTCGCTCGCGGTCTGACGCGGCGCGGTTATACGGTGAGCGAAGCGCACAACGCGGACGAGGCGATCAAGCTGGCGAATCAGCAGAAGTTCAGCCAGATCACCGTGGATTTGCATCTCGGCAGCGACTCCGGTCTGACGCTTGTCGCGCCTTTACGCGATCTGCAGCCCGACGCGCGCATGCTGGTGCTGACCGGCTACGCCAGTATCGCCACGGCGGTGCAGGCAGTGAAAGACGGCGCGGACAACTACCTCGCCAAGCCCGCTAACGTCGAAACGATTCTGTCGGCGCTGCAAAGCGAAGCGAGCGCGCTGCAGGCGGAAGAGGCGATCGAACATCCCACACCGCTTTCGGTTGCGCGTCTGGAGTGGGAGCATATTCAACGTGTGCTCGCCGAGCACGGCGGCAATATTTCGGCGACGGCGCGGGCGTTGAACATGCATCGACGGACGTTGCAGCGCAAGCTGGCCAAGCGGCCGGTCAAACAGTAAGCGGTCACAGCTTCGCTCGCGTTTCGACGGGGCGAAAAAAACGGGCTGCCTGGTTAAGGGCAGCCCGTTTTTCTTGCGATTCACGTCTGATCTACGTCAAGCAATCTGCACGCGAATCATCAGTGCGATATCGGCATCCGCATCACAGCACGTAGCGCGACAGGTCTTCGTCTTCCGCTACTTCGTTCAGCGCGCGATCCACATACGCCGCGTCGATCTGCACCGTCTTGCCCGAGTGGTTGCCGGCCGCGAACGAAACTTCTTCGAGTAGCTTTTCGATCACCGTGTACAAGCGGCGTGCGCCGATGTTCTCGGTCTTCTCGTTCACCGAGTACGCGATCTCGGCCAGGCGGCGAATGCCGTCGTCGGCGAATTCGAGGTGCACGTCTTCCGTGGCGAGCAGGGCCTGGTATTGCTTGACGAGGCTCGCGTCCGTAGACACCAGGATCGATTCGAAGTCGTTCACCGACAGCGAGTCCAGTTCGACGCGGATCGGGAAACGGCCTTGCAGTTCCGGGATCAGATCGCTCGGCCTGGCCAGATGGAACGCACCGCTCGCGATGAACAGAATGTGGTCGGTCTTCACCATGCCGTACTTGGTGTTGATCGTAGTGCCTTCCACCAGCGGCAGCAGATCGCGCTGCACGCCCTGACGGGACACTTCACCGCCGCCGGCTTCGGCGCGCGACGCGATCTTGTCGATCTCGTCGAGGAACACAATGCCGTTCTGCTCGACGTTCTGCACCGCCTTGGCTTTCACCTCTTCCTCGTTCAGCATCTTGCCGGCTTCTTCGTCGGTGAGAACCTTCAGCGCTTCCTTCACCTTCAGCTTGCGACGCGTTTTCTTGCCGCCGCCGATGTTCGCGAACATGGAACGGATCTGCTCGGTCATGTCTTCCATGCCCGGCGGCCCCATGATGTCCATGCCCGCTTGCGGTTGTTCGACGTCGAGTTCGATTTCCTTGTCGTCGAGCAGGCCTTCACGCAGACGCTTGCGGAACGTGTGGCGCGTGGTGCTGCCTTCGTCCGCGGTGTCGATGACGTTCGAACTCGCACCGAAACCCACCGGGCGGGCGCTTGGCAACAGAATATCGAGGATGCGGTCTTCGGCCTGATCTTCGGCCTTGGTGCGCACTTTGCGCATTTCCGTTTCGCGTGTTTGCTTGACGGAGATTTCGATCAGATCGCGCACGATGCTGTCGACGTCGCGGCCCACATAACCGACCTCGGTGAACTTGGTCGCTTCGATCTTGATGAACGGCGCGTCGGCGAGTTTCGCCAGACGCCGCGCGATTTCGGTTTTGCCGACGCCGGTCGGTCCGATCATCAGAATGTTCTTGGGCGTGATTTCCTGGCGCAGCGGATCTTCAACCTGCTGACGCCGCCAGCGATTGCGCAGCGCCACGGCCACCGCTTTTTTCGCGCGGCCTTGGCCGATGATGTGTTTGTCGAGTTCCGAGACGATCTCGGCGGGGGTCATGGTGCTCATCGTGGGTCCTTACTCGATCGTCTCGATGACGCGGTTATGGTTCGTGTAGATGCACATGTCGCCGGCAATTGCCAACGACTTCTCCACGATTTCGCGGGGCGACATGTCGGTGTTCTGAGCCAGCGCGATTGCGGCGGCTTGTGCGTACGAGCCGCCCGAACCGATTGCGCAGATACCGCCTTCCGGATCGAGCACGTCGCCGTTACCGGTGATGACGAGCGTAGTGGTCGCGTCCGCGGCGATCAGCATGGCTTCGAGCCGGCGCAGCATGCGGTCGGTGCGCCAGTCTTTCGCGAGTTCGACGGCCGCGCGCGTGAGGTTGCCCTGATGTTTTTCCAGCTTCGCTTCGAAGCGGTCGAGCAGCGAGAAGGCGTCTGCCGTGCCGCCGGCGAAGCCGACCAGCACCTTGCCGTTGTAGATGCGCCGGACCTTCTTCGCACCGCCTTTCATGACGATGTTGCCCAGCGTCACCTGGCCGTCGCCGCCGAGCGCGACCTTGTCGCCGCGCCGCACGGAGACGATCGTCGTGCCGTGAAATTGCTCCATATGCGTTCCTCTTTGCAAAACGGGTAGGACGCGGCAGCACAATGCGCCACCGCATGAATCCTGAAAGCGGACGGCGCGCGGCGCTGGGGTCAACCGGCCTGGCGCGCGCTCGTGCAGCGCATGTCCGGTTTATTTTAGGGCGTACGCGGTCATATCAAGAGCCGGCAAAAGGCATAGGACAAAAAACGGTGTTTCGGCGCAAGGCCGGGCTGACAGTGAACGCATGAAAGCGTCGCACAAAAGAAAAAAGGCGCACGGATCACCGTGCGCCTCTCGACGAAGCAGCGTTTGAGGGCGCGGAGCCGAAGCCGCGCCGCAGGCGTTCAGTCGCCGAACAGCTTCTGGCGCAGTTCGCGGCGCTCCTGCGCTTCGAGCGACAGGGTAGCCGTGGGCCGTGCGAGCAGACGCGGAATGCCGATCGGCTCGCCGGTCTCTTCGCACCAGCCGTAGTCGCCCGAATCGATGCGCGCGATCGATTGCTGCACCTTCTTCAGCAGCTTGCGTTCGCGGTCGCGCGTGCGCAGTTCGAGCGCATGCTCTTCTTCGATCGTGGCGCGGTCGGCCGGGTCCGGCACGATTACGGTTTCGCGCAGGTTCTCGGTCGTCTGGCCGGCATTGCGGAGAATGTCCGCTTGCAGCTGTTCGAGCTTGTTCTTGAAGAAAGCGAGCTGATCCGCATTCATGTAATCCTTGTCGCTCATCTTCAGGATTTCGGCTTCGGTCAAGAGTCGTTTCGTCGTCATCTGGCTTACTTCTTCAATGTGAGGCAAAACTCTTACATAGTGCCCGCACTTTCGTATTGCCCGCAAAGGCGCCTTGAAGACGCTGAGCGCAGGGCAGGCACGGACGACGATGGACTGTCGTGACGCCGAAGCGCCTGGCGCCCACACGCCGTGGCGTCGCAGCGCCTATGCGGGGCCGAACTCCTCTGGAAACCGATTCTCAAATGCTCCTGAGGCATTGCTTGCCGGCAGCGCGCCTTTATCAGGCGCTGCCAGCCGGCATTGTCGGCGTATTTCCGGACAAGATTTTCCGGCGCCGTTTCAGGCCCGGCGCGGGATACGCGCTGACCGGGCAATTCGTTGTCATTCTCCAGTGGGCACGTATTGTAACTGAATCACAATCCGGCACCGCATCTCGTGAAAATCCCCGGTGGCGCCCCGGATATCCCGAAAATATAACGCGCGCCAGACCAAAAAGCGATGGTCGTGCACGCTTTAATACAGCAGGGTTTTCACGTGCTTTTCACACGCCCGACATTTCAGTGGGCTTTCGGCCGCCGTCCGCTCGTATTCAGCAGAGGATTGCCGCGCCGCGCGTCATGCAGCACGCGTATTCAAGAGCCCAATAGCACGGCGCGTGCCGCGTCCACACTGTCGTGCGCGCGGCAGCGCCGTCGGGGCGCGGGCGTTTGCCGGCGCCCTCGGCCGGGCGTTATGCGAGGCAGGCGTCCAGACCGTCGGTGATCAGGTCTTGCGGCAGTTCGATGCCGATGAACACCATCTTGTTGGTCTTTTTTTCGATCGGCTGCCATTTCGCGGCCAGATCGCTGCCCATCATCTGATGCACGCCCTGGAACACGACTTTACGGTCGACGCCCTTCATATACAGCACGCCCTTGTAGCGCAGCAGGCGTTCGCCGTAGATCTGCAGGATGCCGCCGAGGAAGTCTTCCAGCTTGTTCGGATCGAACGGACGATCGTTGCGGTAGACGAACGACTTGATCTTGTCGTCGTGGTGCGCATGGTGGTGATTCGCGTGATCGTGGCCTTCGTGATCGCACTTGCCGTGGTCGTGATCGCAGTCGGCGTGATCGTGGTCGTCGTGCCCCTGCGTATGGCCGTGCTCGTCGTGCGCGTGAGCGTGGCTGTGCGCGTGTTCGTCTTCGGCGAGGAAGTCCGGGTCGATTTCGAGCTTCGAATTCAGGTTGAAGCCGCGCAGGTCGAAGATTTCCTTGATGTCCGCTTCACCGAAATTGACGACCTTGATCGGCGCCCTCGGGTTCATGTGCAGCAGACGGTGGCGCAGCGCGTCCACGTGCTGTTCGTCGACCAGGTCGGCCTTGGTGATGAACAGGCGGTCGGCGAAACCGACCTGGCGCTGCACTACTTCGTGTTCGTCCAGTTGATGGTTCGCGTGCTTCGCGTCGACCAGCGTGATGATCGCGTCGAGCAGGAATTCGTCGGCGATCTGGTTATCCATGAAGAAGGTCTGCGCGACCGGACCCGGATTCGCGAGGCCGGTGGTTTCGATCACGATGCGGTCGAAATCCACTTCGCCGGCCTGCTTCTTCGCCGCCAGATCGCCCAGCACGCGCGCGAGGTCGCCGCGGATCGTGCAGCAGATGCAGCCGTTGCTCATCTGAATGATCTGCTCGGTCGTGTCCTGCACGAGAATTTCGTTGTCGATGTTCTCTTCGCCGAACTCGTTCTCGATCACGGCGATCTTCATGCCGTGCTTTTCGTCCAGGATGCGCTTGAGCAGGGTGGTTTTGCCGCTGCCGAGAAAGCCGGTGAGGATGGTGACTGGGATCATGAGGGTCGCCTGTATGTTCGTGAAACGTGCGTAATCGGGGGCTTGGACCAGGCGCGGCGGCCGGATGGCGCGCAGCCTTGTCTAGCCGGTTATTGAAACATATCTGTCAAGCCGGTGCAGGCGGGCGGTTTCAAGCCTGCTTTTCAACCGCCCGAGCACAAAGCAGTGCCGGCGCGCGAAATAACCCTGAAGCTATGGGCGATCAGGCGATTTGCAACAGCAAGCCCTTCAGGTATTCGCCTTCCGGGAACGCGGTGAGCAGCGGATGATCCACGCCGGCGCCGAGTCGCTTGAGAATCCGCGCGTCGACGCGTGCGTCGGCGGCCGCGCTGGAGACGATCTTCTGGAACAGCTCGGAGTCGATCGCGCCGGAGCACGAGTAGGTGAACAGCAGGCCGCCCGGGCGCAGCAGCTTCAGACCGGTCAGATTGATGTCCTTGTAAGCGCGCGACGCGCGGTCCACGTGTTCTTTCGACGGCGCGAATTTCGGCGGATCGAGCACGACTAGGTCGAAGCGCTCGCCTTCGTCGTACAGACGGCGCAGCGTCTTGAAGGCGTCGGCGTCGAGCCACGTTGCGCGTTCAGCGTCGAAGCCGTTGGCCGTGACGTTCTGCTGCGCGATCGCTAGCGCGTCGCCGGACGAATCGATTGACACCACCCTTTTGGCGCCGCCCTTCAACGCCGCCAGCGAGAAGCCGCCGGTGTAGCAGAAGCAGTTCAGCACCTCGCGATCCTGCGCAAGCTGCTGCACCAGCAGGCGGTTGTCGCGTTGATCGACGTAGAAACCTGTCTTGTGGCCGTTGCGTACGTCGACGTGATAACGCACGCCGTTTTCGCTCGCGATCAATGCGTCCGACGGCGCTTCGCCCGCCAGCACGCCGGTGATCTGCTCGAGTCCTTCCTTCTGGCGGATCGACACATCCGAGCGCTCGTAGACGTTCGGGCAGCCGGTCGCGTCGGCCAGTGCGGCGACGATCGCATCCTTCCACGCCTCGACGCCCGCCGCCATGAACTGGCAAACCAACTGGCTGCGCTGGCCTTCGTCTTCGGCGACGTAGTGGTCGACGATCAGGCCGGGCAGGCCGTCCGCTTCGCCGAAAATCAGCCGCACCGCGCCGGTGTCGTGCACCATCGTCTGCCGATGCGCGAGCGCGCGTTGCACGCGGCGCTTGAAGAACGCGTGATCGATCGGCTCGCTTTCGTCGAAGCTCCACACCCGCGCGCGGATCTGCGAATGCGGGCTGTAGGCGGCGCGCGCGAGGAAGCGGCCGTCGTGCGCGCGCACCAGCACGGTGACGCCGGGCGCGGGATTGCCGTCGACGCGGTCGATCGCGTTGGCATAGACCCACGGATGGCGGCGCAGCAGCGACTTTTCTTTCGACGGTTTGAGCGTAACGATATTCATCAGGGTGTCAGCAGAGCATTAAGCCGCGCGGCAAGACGCACGCGGCGAGTGAAGCGAAACCGGAGACTGCGAACCGCCACAACGAGCGGAATCAGTCGCGTTTTTTGGCGCGCGGATGCGCCTTGTCGTAGACGAGCGCGAGATGCTGGAAATCGAGCGCGGTATAGACCTGCGTGGCGGTGATGCTGGCATGGCCGAGCAGTTCCTGCACCGCGCGCAGATCGCCGCTCGACTGCAGCACATGCGTGGCGAACGAATGCCGCAACACGTGCGGATGTACGTTGGCGGGAATGCCGGCGGCGAGCGCCGCGCGTTTCACGCGCTCGCGCGTCACGTTCGGCGACAGCCGGTTGCCGCGCGCCGACAGAAACAGCGGATGCGGATCGTGCTTCACCATCTGGTCGCGCACCGCGAGCCACGCATTCAATGCCTCCAGCGCTTTGCGGCCGACCGGCACGATGCGGCGCCGGTTGCCCTTGCCGAGCACTTCGACTTCGGCGGCATCCAGCTTGAGCCAGCCGGCGGAGCGGTAGCCGTCGGCATCGGCGAAGCGGGCGTCGAGGCCGACCAGTTCCGACAGTCGCAGACCCGACGAGTAGAACAGTTCGAGCATTGCATGATCGCGCAACCCTTCGAGCGATGCGGGCGGTGGGCTTTCCATCAGGCGCGTGGCGTCGTCGACGGACAGCGCTTTGGGCAGCGTTTTCGGCTGCTTCGGCGCGCGCACGGTCGCGACCGGGTTGGCCGGCAGATCGACGCGGCCGGCGAGCCAGCGGTAAAACGCGCGCCATGCCGACAGCCGGTGACTGATCGAACGCGCCGTCAGGCCGCCCGAATGCGCGCGGGACACAGCGCCGCGAATATCCACCGCGGTCAGGCTTTGCAGCGGCCGACCTTTGGCCAGCAGCCGAAGTTCGTCGAGTTCGTGGGTATAAGCGCGTAGCGTATGCGCCGACAGCCGCCGCTCATGTTCGAGATTCGACAGATAGGCGGCGATCGGGTCGGTTTCGGTCACGATGGGCTTTTAGCGGCTGGGGCGGCTTGGGCGGCGGTAGCGGATCGGTTGCACGATCGGCGCTCAGCGCGGCAGCAAACGGCTCAGCGCGGCGCTGGCCAGCGCGCCGATCTGCGTCAGGAAATCGGTCGCCATGCCGTCGTGGAAGCGGCGCGCGTCGGCGGAACCCATCACCAGCAGGCCGAAGGTCGGTGCTTCTTCCTTGCCCTCGGGGTCGCGCAACGCGAGCAGCGCGATCGACTCGGTGACGTGCGCGGCTTCGGACGGCGCTGCGCCGGACGCGCTTTCTTCAGGCGCGGCAGTCGTCGCATTCGCGGACGGCACCAGCCACTGCGCCGCTTCGAAGCCGGTGTTCGCGCCGCAATACGGCGTGGTCAGGCTATTGGCGAAAATCCGCACTTCTTCACCGACGTGGCGCGCGAAGTCGGCTTGTGCATAAGGCTCGGCCACGTCCCACACGCGCAGCGCGGCTTGCGGCACGTCGAAGATATCGCGCAAACCGGTGGCGATCGTGCGCGGCAACGCGTACGGATCGCGCTCGGCCATCACGCGAATGGTCCAGCGGTTGAATTTCGACGCGATGCTGTCGTTCTCGTGGCCGTAGCGCAGCAGTTCGGCGAGGCGGCGTTCGAGATGCTTGTTCTTGTCGCGCAGCATTTCCATCTGCCGTTCCTGCAGCGACACCGCGGCTTTGCCGTGCGGGTTCGCGAGCCGGATGGTCGCGAGTGTCTCCGCGTGGTCGGCGAAGAATTCGGGGTTGGCGAGCAGGTATTCGGCGACTTCGCGATCGTTCATGGTTTCGGCTAAAGGACTACGGGGCGACGCCTTGGGGCGGCGCTTCGGTCAATGGATTCAGGCAGCTAACTAATCGGCCAGCTCAATCTCGCCTTCGAAGACGGTCGCCGCAGGGCCGGCCATCAGCAACGGCTCGTCGGCTTTCGCACTGTCCCACGTGATGGTCAGCTTGCCGCCATGCGTATGCACAAGCACCGGCGCTTCGAGCAAACCGCGCCGGATTCCGGCCGCGACCGCCGCGCACGCGCCCGTGCCGCACGCCAGCGTTTCGCCGGCGCCGCGCTCGAACACACGCAGCTTGATCTCGCTACGGCCGACGATCTGCATGAAGCCCGCGTTCACGCGCTGCGGAAAGCGCGCGTGACGCTCGATCACCGGGCCTTCGACCAGCACCGGAAACGCTTCGACGTCGTCGACCACCTGGACCGCGTGCGGATTGCCCATGGACACGACTGAAATCCAGCGCGTCGTGCCGTTTACGTCGAGCGGCCACAGCGTGTCCGCGCCTTCGCGACGGCCTTCGAGGCCCTTGGTGGCGAACGGCACGCGCTCCGGGTCGAACACCGGCGCGCCCATGTCGACCAGCACCTCGCCGTTTTCCTGCATGGTCAGCGTGAGAGTGCCGTTCTGTACCTGCACACGCACCGTGCGCTGGTCGGTCAGACCCGTGTCGTGAACGAACTTCACGAAACAGCGCGAGCCGTTGCCGCAATGTTCGACTTCACCGCCGTCGCAATTGAAGATGCGATATCTGAAGTCGACGCCTGCGATGGTGGGCTTTTCCACCAGCAACAACTGGTCGGCGCCGACGCCGAAATGCCGGTCCGCGAGCGCGCGCACCTGCGCCGGCGTCAGGTTGACCGGTTGGGTGTAGCCGTCGAGCACGACGAAGTCGTTGCCCGCGCCGTGCATTTTGGTGAATTTCAGTTTCATCACGCTATTGTAAGTGACGCGCCCGCGCCTGCGTTCAATACACGCTGGGTTCGCCCGGCGGCCGGGTTTTGAAGCGCTTGTGCACCCAGTAGTACTGCTCGGGCATCAGCGGAATCTGCTCTTCCAGGAAGGCGTTCATGCGACGGGCGTCCGCTTCGTCGTCGCCGGTGGGGTAGTTCTCCCACGGCTTGAATACCTTCAGCCGGTAACCCTTGTAGTTCGGCAGCACCTCGCCGATGAACGGTACGACCTGTGCATGCCCGACTTCCGCCAGTCGGCCCACCGCGGTGAGCGTGCAGGTGGGTACGCCAAAGAACGGCACGAAGGTGGAGTTGCGCATGCCGTAGTCCATGTCGGCGCCCAGCATCACCGGCTTGCGGTCGCGCAGCCAGCGCAGCACGATGCGAGCGCTGTCGGCGCGGCTCGCCATGTCGGAGCCGAAGCGGCCGCGAGCCGCTTTCGCCACGTCGTCGAGCACCTTGTTGGACATCGGCTGGTAGAGCGCGCCGCACTGCCGGTGCAGCGAGTAGTTGATGAACACGGAGCCGGCCTCGATGCCGACGAAATGCGCGCCAAGCAACAGCGTGGGCGGCATGTCCGGATCCAGCAGGTCGACCTCGCTGTCCACCTGAATGAGTTTCTTCAACTTCTCCGCCGAGCCGAACCACTGGACGCTGCGCTCCACGTAGCTGCGGATCGCGTGGCGGAAGTGTTTCTGCGCGATCTCTTCGCGGTGCTCCGCGCTCCACTCCGGGAAACACAGGCTCAGGTTGATGTGGACGACGCGCTTGCGATTGCTGGGAATCTGATAAAGCAGCCAGCCAAGTCCGTCGCCCAGTCGTGCCACGAAACCGTAAGGCAGTAGTGCCAGAAATTTGAGCAGGCCGATCGCCAGATGGCCGCCAAGCAGACTCAGCATGCCGTCCCTCCGTTCAGGGCGTCGCGCGACGGTTTACTCAAGAAATTCTGGATCGGGTCGAAATGCAACACGGGTGGACACTCTGTGACAAACAAAGGAAGTCGCTATAATAAGTGCTTCGCCGAGTTAATAGACAACTTGCGGGGCGAAGCTGGCGGGTGCGATCCACGTGATAGGCCCCAGCCAGTAAGGTATTCCGCTAAAGCGTCGCCGCTTCAAGGCTCCCGAAGCTGGCTACGTGAAACTCAACCGTAACCACACAACTGGAGTCTGCAACGTGGCAAACGACTATCTCTTCACTTCCGAATCCGTCTCCGAAGGCCATCCCGACAAAGTCGCGGATCAGATTTCGGACGCGATCCTCGACGCCATCCTGACCGAAGACAAGTACTCGCGCGTCGCAGCGGAAACGCTGTGCAACACGGGTCTGGTCGTGCTGGCGGGTGAAATCACCACCACCGCGAACGTCGATTACATCCAGGTCGCGCGTAATACGATCAAGCGCATCGGCTACGACAACACCGAATACGGTATCGACTACCGCGGCTGCGCGGTGCTCGTCGCTTACGACAAGCAATCGCCGGACATCGCCCAAGGCGTGGACCGCGCGCACGACAACAACCTCGATCAAGGCGCCGGCGACCAGGGCCTGATGTTCGGTTACGCGTGCGAAGAAACGCCGGAACTGATGCCGCTGCCGATCCACCTGTCGCACCGTCTGGTGGAACGTCAGGCGAATCTGCGCCGCGACGGCCGTCTGCCGTGGCTGCGTCCGGATGCGAAGTCACAGGTCACCGTGCGCTACGTCGACGGCAAGCCGCATTCGATCGACACCGTGGTGCTGTCCACGCAACATTCGCCGGATATCGAGCTGGCCACGCTGCGCGAAGCCGTGATCGAAGAAGTCATCAAGCCGACGCTGCCGGCCGAGCTGATCAAGGGCGACATCAAGTTCCTCGTGAACCCGACCGGCCGGTTCGTGATTGGCGGTCCGCAAGGCGATTGCGGCCTGACGGGCCGCAAGATCATCGTCGATACGTACGGCGGCGCTGCACCGCACGGCGGCGGCGCGTTCTCGGGCAAGGATCCGTCGAAGGTCGATCGTTCGGCGGCTTACGCCGGCCGTTATGTCGCGAAGAACATCGTGGCCGCCGGCCTCGCGTCGCGCTGCCTGATTCAGGTGTCGTACGCGATCGGCGTCGCCCAGCCGACTTCGGTGATGGTCAACACGTTCGGCACGGGCCGCGTGTCGGATGCGACGATCACGCGTCTCGTGCAGGAGCATTTCGACCTGCGTCCGAAGGGCATCATCCAGATGCTCGACCTGCTGCGCCCGATCTACGAGAAGAGCGCGGCTTACGGTCACTTCGGCCGCGAAGAGCCGGAATTCACGTGGGAATCCACGGACAAGGCTTTGACGCTCGCCGAAGCTGCCGGTACGGAACCGGTCGCCGCGCTGGCTGAATAAGCGCGAGCTGTTCGCTTAAGAAAAACCCCGCCGGGTGTGAGCCTGGCGGGGTTTTTTATTGCTTGTGCGCGGGTTGGGGCGAACTGCTTTGCTTGCGCGTTTAACGGCTCGCAAACGCGAACGCGAACCAGCCGGTGCTGCCGTTCGTCGACATGCGGCGCGGACGGCGGCTCGTGTTTTGCGGCGCGGCAACCGGCGCGAGTTGCGGGGCGGCGAGGCGCAGCGGCGTCGGCTTACGCAGCAGCGTGCGCAGCGAAAAACGTCGCGAACTGCCTTGCAGACGCAGGGCGGAGAAGAACGTGTGGAACCAGGTGCGAATGCCGTCGACCGCCTTGGCATCGCGCCATTGTTCACCCATCGCGCGGGTGCGCGTGGCATGGTGGCGCAGCGCGCGCACGACGTGGCGGCGCGCCGGACGCGCCGCTTTCAGCGCGGCGCGGGTAAGGCGGGTATTCAGAAGAGTATGCATGGCTTCACAAGTGGGCAACGCGACGCGTGTCGGAAGGTGCGTCAGTCAGAGCAGCAAATGTGCCAATGACAATGTCGCAAGGAACGGCGCGAATGCCCGGGATTTGATCGGAAAAGGCACGGAGGCCGGTGATATTGGCCTTAGCGGCCAGTATGCGGCGCGCTAGTGCGGGAATGGCGTTAAACATGTATGCAGGCTACACGTGATTCATGACGTCAGAAAGTCGGTTTTTACCCTGCGAATCGGGGTTTTTACGGAGTGAAGCAATGGTGCGCGTCGACGGGGTCGCGCCCGTTGCGACCGATTATCGTGCGTGTTTGCCCATTTGGCGTGCGGGCATTTTGCCGCGTCGCGGGTGACGCGGTGCGCACCTAGGATTCGCTACGAGAAATCGCAGATTCTTAATCCATTCGTATTGAATGATTAATCCTCAGGCATTTTTGGATTGATTCTGGAATACCCGATCGTGGTTCATTACGTCTGTGAAGTAATTCGATTTCACTCTAACCTCGTGGCAAACGGGCCATTCGATTTTCGAACGGACAGTGGGCGAATGCGGATGAGGGAGACACGGTTCTATGTGGTCAGGTCACCTCACTCGTCGACAAATTTGCGCTACGTCCTTCCGCACGGCGAAACTGCGCACCGTCCGATCGCGCCCGCTTTACAATCGAGGGATCAGCTAGTCGACGGTAACGGAACACCATGTCACTTCATTCGAAGAAAGAGCAGATTCAGACGTTGCGGGAGCAGGGTTTTGTCGTGGTGCCCGGATTGGTGTCGCCCGAGCGTTGCGATGAGTTGAAGCAGATTGCACAGCGCCAGTTGCACGAAGCCGCGGCGCCAATCGAGTTCGAAGCCGATCTGAAATACCCCGGCGCGCCGGATTCCAGGCATGCGCCGGGCGGCCAGACGGTGCGGCGCTTGCTGGACGCGTATGGCCGCGCGCCGGCCTTTGCGCAATGGGCGACCGCGCCGGAAATTCGCGGCTGGATGGAGTTGTATTTCGGTGAAGAACCGCGCCTGTCGCGGGCGCATCACAACTGCGTGATGACCAAGCATCCGGCGTACGGCAGCTTGACCGGCTGGCATCGCGACGTGCGCTACTGGTCGTTCGAGCGCGACGATCTGGTGTCGGTGTGGGTGGCGCTCGGCTCCGAAACGGTCGACAACGGCGCGCTGTGGCTGGTGCCGAAGTCGCACAACGCATCGTTCACCTCTGAACGCTTCGACGAGGCCAAGTTTTTCCGCTCCGATCTGCCGGACAACGAGGCATGGATTCGCACCGCGGTATCGCCCGAACTCAAGGCCGGCGACGTGGTGTTCTTCCACTGCAATACGCTGCATTCGGCGGGCAAGAACCTCAGCGACCAGGTGAAGTTTTCACTGGTGTACACCTATCACGGCGCGAGCAATGTGCCGTTGCCGGGCAGCCGGTCGGCGGCCAAGCCCGAGGTGGCGTTCTGAACTTACCGCTTGCGCCCCGACAACGCGACGCCGGTCAGCCCGGCGATCGTGGCCGCCACGCCGGCGACGATCAGCATGATCGCCTTATTCGTCGGCGAACCCGTGAAGACACGCGAGACCTCGCTGCTCACCGAGTTGAACGCCTGTCCGCCGAAATACAGCAGCACGATACCGCCGACAATCAGCGCGATTGAAATCGCCTTCACCATCTACTTCTCCCATCAGTTCGGTCCGCGCAAAGTGTAGGGGACGTGCAAGCAATCGTCCATCCCGCATACTGGGCCTCTGCACGGTTCACGTCGATTGGCTACCATAGCGGACCAGCCGTCTATAACAACACGTCGACAACACGTCGAACGACACATCGCGAAGTACGCCTCCCGCAGCATGCGATTGCCTCACGCCCGCACTGGTTGGGCAACCTCAACTTCAAGGACACAAGCAATGGCTTACGAAGCAGCTTCAGAACGCTATTCGGACATGCAGTACCGCGTCTGCGGCAAGTCGGGTCTCAAACTGCCGGCGCTGTCGATCGGCCTGTGGCACAACTTCGGCGATACCACGCCGATCTCCACGCAGCGCGACATTCTGCGCACGGCCTTCGACCTCGGCATCACGCACTTCGACCTCGCGAACAATTACGGGCCGCCGTACGGCAGCGCCGAAACCAACTTCGGCCGTCTGTTCAAGGACGACTTCAAGCCGTATCGCGACGAGCTGCTGATTTCGTCGAAGGCCGGTTGGGACATGTGGCCGGGCCCGTACGGCCAGGGCGGCGGCTCGCGCAAGTACGTGCTCGCGAGTCTCGACCAGAGCCTGCAGCGCATGGGTCTGGACTACGTCGACATTTTCTATTCGCATCGTTTCGATGCCGATACGCCGCTCGAAGAAACCGCCGGCGCGTTGGCCACTGCCGTGCAGCAAGGCAAGGCGCTGTACATCGGGATTTCGTCGTACTCGGCCAGCAAGACGCTTGAAATGGCGAAGCTGCTCGCCGAATACAAAGTGCCGCTGCTGATCCATCAGCCCGCATACAACATGCTCAACCGCTGGATCGAGCACGAGTTGCTGGATACGCTGGAGCAGGTCGGCGCGGGGTCGATCGCGTTCACGCCGCTCGCGCAAGGTCTGCTGACCGGCAAGTATCTGAACGGCGTGCCGCAAGACGCACGCGTCAATAAGCCGGGCGGCGGTTCGTTGAAGCAGGAGCATTTGAGCGAGCAGAACATCGAGCACGTGCGCAAGCTCAACGACATCGCGCAGCGTCGCGGCCAGAGCCTCGCGCAAATGGCGCTCGCCTGGGCGTTGCGCGACCCGCGCGTGACCTCGGTGCTGATCGGCGCGAGCCGTGCGGAGCAGGTGCGTGAAAACGTGGGCGCGTTGAAGAACCTCGCGTTCTCGAAAGACGAGCTCGCGGAGATCGACCGCTACGCGACCGAAGGCGGCATCAACCTGTGGGAAAAACCGTCGACGGATCAGGCGATCTGATCCCCGGCGCGTTCATGCCGTTGTCGTTGCCGCAGCAGTAGCAACAGAAAAAGCCGCCCGTGAGGCGGCTTTTTTTCGCCGGTTTCGCTAGACCAGCGCCGGCAGACCTTCGACCAGCACGACCGCGAAGACCACGCCGATCAGTGCGCCGAGCACGCGTAGCACGTTGTGCCGAAACTCCGTCTTGCAGGGCAGCGCGCCGACAAACAGAGCGCCGGCTAGTGCCATCGGAATCACCAGGATGAAATCGCCGATCGTGAAGTAGGTCGTCATAGTCGTCTCCGTAACCTGATACTGGCGTAGGCAGCGGCGCCATGTTGGCGTCATGCAACTGCCCGGCTCGATTCGAGTATAGGAGACGGTTCGACCGTCATCGCTTCGCTTTGCGGCGCTGCAGCGGCTATTCGCAAGCCGCTGAACCCGGCGCGCCAAGGCTTGCCGCGATTGGCGCGGCGCAGCAAATGGGACGAAAACAGTGAAGCGTTTGCTTACACTGGCCTTTCCTTTTGCGGTTTTTCGATGCAGAGCGGATCGAAGCGTCAGCCGTCAGACCGTGGCGCGTTCGCGTTCATGTCCACGCAAGCGAAGTGCCGCCAGCATGCCGATCACGAGCAGCACACCGACGAGTCCCGCGACACCGTTCCATCCATAGTCGGCCCAGATGTGGCCGCCATAAGAGCCGACCACGCTCGAGCCGATGTAATACGCGAGCAGATACAGCGCAGCGGCTTGGCCCTTGGCCTCTTTCGCGAGGCGTCCGACCCAGCCGCTTGCCACCGAGTGTCCGGCGAAGAAACCGAACGTTACGCAGGCAATGCCGAGCGCGATCGCCGCGAGCGGGTGCAACAGCGTGAGGGCGAGACCGAGCGCCATCAACAGCAGGCTCGCCATGAGCACGCGTGCGCGGCCGAAGGTATCGGCCATGCGTCCCGACCACGGCGACGCGACCACGCCCGTCAGATAGACGATGAAGATCGCACCGATCTCCGTCTGGTTCAACTGGTAAGGCGGCGCGAGCAACCGGTAGCCGATGTAGTTGTACAGCGTCACGAAACTGCCCATCAGCACGAAGCCGAGCAGAAACAGCAATGGCAAACCAGGCCGCGTGAACTGCTTCAGTAAGGCATTGCGGTGATGGCCGAAACCGAGTCCACGCCGCGGCACGAAATGACGCGACGGCGGCAGCAGCGCGCGAAAGGCGAGCATCGACAGAATGCCGAGCACGCCGATCGTGCCGATCGCCACCCGCCATGAAAACAGATCCGCCACGACGCCCGTAATCACGCGCCCCGCCATGCCGCCGATCGCCGTGCCGCCGACGTAGAGGCCCATCGCGAGACCGAGCCCGTCGGGATGGACTTCCTCGGCGAGGTACGCCATCGCGACGGCCGGCACGCCGCCGAGCGCGAGCCCTTCAAGCGCGCGCAATACCAGCAACTGATGCCACTGCGGCGCGATCGACACGCCGATCGTCAGTAGCGCCGACACGGTGAGCGACATCGTCATCAGCTTGTGACGGCTCCAGCCTTCCGATACGAATCCGGCGATGAAGATGGCGAGCGCGAGCGCCGCCGTGGTCACCGACAGCGACAGGCTGCTTTGCGCGGGCGTCACGTTGAACGCGGCTGAAAAGGAGGGCAGCAGAGGCTGCACGCAGTACATCAGCGAGAACGTGGCGTAGCCGGCGAACAGCAGCGCGATGCTGGCGCGCCAGTAGGCTCGCGTGCCGCGTTCGAGGTAGGAGAGACTGGCGATGTCGGGCGTGTCGGACGTGGACGCGCTCGACGAGGCGGGCGAGGCGGACGATGCAGACGAAGGGGGAACAGCCGAAGTAGCAGTCCGGTGGGATTCCGGCGACGCGGTCACGAAACAATCTCCTTGGCGAGCGCGGGTGAGTCGAAGGTGTTAAGAATACGCTGAAAAGGCCGTGTGGATCGGCGAGCCGGGCACTACCCGTGCGCCGCCGCCTCGCTCGCCGCCGTTGCCGGATGCACGATCTGTTCGTCGGTGGGCAGCGCGGACGCATCCCAGCCGCCGCCCAATGCCTTGATCAACGCGACGCTCGCGGCCATCCGGCGGCGCGCGATCGACACCGCGTTGCGCTCGTTGGTCAGCGCGGTGGTCTGCGCGACGACGACATCGAGATAGGTGATCGCGCCGTTCTTGTAGCGGTTCGAGATGACCGCCAGCGAACGCTGCGCGGCGGCGACGGCGTCGTCCTGCGCGGCGGCTTCCTGTTCGAGCACGCGCAACGCGGCCAGGTTGTCCTCGACTTCGCCGAATGCGCTCAGCACCGTCTGCCGATATTGCGCGACGCTTTCGTCGTAGTGCGCGCGGGCCTGTTCCTTCACCGCCGCGCGTCCGCCGAAGTCGAGCAGCGTGCCGGCCAGCGCCGGTCCGAGCGACCACAGCCGGCTCGGCGTCACCAGCCATTGGCTGTAGTTGGTCGCTTCGAGGCCGCCCGTTACCGACAGAATCAGGCTGGGGAAAAACGCCGCCGTCGCCACGCCGATCTGCGCGTTCATGTCGGCGATATGGCGTTCGGCCGCCGCGATGTCGGGGCGTCGTTCGAGCAATGCCGACGGCACGCCCGCAGCGGCCACGACCGGCACCGCGACGAGCGGCGCCACCGGCAGTGAAAACGTCGAAGGCGGCTGGCCGGTCAGAATCGCGATCGCATGTTCAAGTTGTGCGCGCTGCACGCCAATGTCGAGTGCTTGCGCCTGGGTGGTCTTCAGTTGCGTTTGCGCCTGCGCGACGTCGGCGTCGGTGGCGATGCCGCCGGCGTAGCGGTGCTGCGTCAGATCGAGCGCTTCCGTGTAGGCCTTGATCGTGTCGTCGAGAAGCTGGCGTTCCTGATCGAGCCCGCGCAATTCGAAGTAATCGGTCGCGAGTTCGGCTTGCATGGACAGCAGCGCGGCGTCGACGTCGGCGGCACTCGCCTGCGCTTCGGCCTTCGCGCCTTCGACGCTGCGCGACACGCGGCCCCACAAGTCCGGCTCCCACGATGCATCGGCTTGCACGAGGTAGTCGTTCAGCGTGAGGCCGGCGGTCGACTTGTGCAGCACGTTGCTCGAACCCCGTGCGCGCGAATAGTCGCCGTTCGCGCTGACCACCGGGAAGTAAGTCGAGCGATATTGCGCGACTGTTGCGCGGGCGGCGCGAAAACGCGCTTCGGCGGCCTGCACGGTCTGGTTCGCGGTGGCGACCTGCTGTTCGAGAGCGTCGAGCGATGGATCGGCGTAGACGTTCCACCAGGCGCCGCGCGTGAGCGTGTCGGCGGGTTGCGCGGGCATCCAGCCGGTGCCTTCGAGTTCCTTGTAGGTGGCGGCGGTCGCCGCCGGTGGTTTGACGTAGTCGGGGCCGACGGTGCAGGCGGCGAGCAGACAGACTGAAGCGAGCGCCAACGCCGACGTGCGCAAGGTGATGCGCGTGAGCTGAGGCGCGCGATCGCTGACGCGCTTGAGTTGCGGCGCGCGAACGCGGCGCGAGGGGGGCGTTGGCGCGTTCATGACGATGCGCTCGCGGATGGACTCGCGACAGAGTGAGCGGCAAAGTGAGCAGCCGGTGTGTTTGCAGCCGCGCCGGGCGCACCGGACGCGCCGGCCGAACCTTCACCGTTCGCCGCTGCACCCGAAGCACCCGAAGCCCCCTCTCGCGGCACGATCCGCACCGGCGCCCCATCGACGATCGAATCCTGCGGGTTCAGAATCACCTGCTCGTTGCCCTGCAAACCCGACGCGACCGCCACACGCGTACCGAAGTCCGTGCCCAGCGACACCGTGATCAGCTTCACCTTGTGCTGCGCGTCCACGGTCGCGACCTTCACGCCGTCCGGCCGGAACAGAAACGCATTGCCCGGCAGCGTGAACGGCGCCGCGCCCGTGCCCAACGCGAAATGCACCTGCGCATATGCGCCGGGCAGCAAATCGCCGTTGCGATTGTCGACGTCCACTTCGACCAGCATGGTGCGCTGTTGTGGATCCACCGCGCCCGCCGTGCGCGCCACCGTCCCGGGATAGTGTTTCGACGGCGTCTCGGTCAGCGTCAGAAACGCCGTTTGTTGTGCGCGCACCTGTTGTGCGTAGGCCTGCGGCACGTTCACATACACCCGCAAGCGGTCGGCCTGCGCGACGTGGAACAGTTCCTTTGCCGGTCCGCCCGAGCTGCCCGCGTCGATCAGCGCGCCGACATCCACGTTGCGCGCCGTGACGATGCCGTCGAACGGCGCGTAGACCTTCTGGAACGATTGCGTCTTTTCCAGACGCGCAACATTGAAGCGCGCCGCGTCGAGCGTACCTTTCTTCGCCAGCATGTCGCCGACTTTCTCGTCGGTTTCCTGCTTCGACACCGACTTGCTTTTCAGCATGTCGGTCCAGCGGTCGGCGGTGCTTTTCGCGAGCGCGTAGTTGGCGTCGGCATTCGCGAGATCGGCGCGCGCGGCGCGCAGTTGATCGTCCACTTCCGGCGTATCGATTTCGGCGAGCAGTTGGCCGTTTTTCACGTGCGCGCCGATGTCCGCGTACCACTTCTTCAGATAGCCGTTGGTGCGCGCGTAGATCGGCGTGTCGAGAAAGGCCTGCACGTTGCCCGGCAGCACGAGATCGAGCCCTGCCGTCGATTTTTGCGGTCGCACGACTTCCACGCTCGTCTGGCTCGCGTGTTCGGCATCGCGTTCGAGCGCGGCGTGCGCGTCGTGGCGTGACCAGATGCCTTGCGCGGCGAGAGCGATCACCACCACGGCCACGGCCACAACGATCAATCGCGTGCGTTTACTTTTCGCCGGTTCGTGCGAGGTGCCGGAACCATCCGGACGGTGTGCTTCCATCAAACTTCCCCTGTGAAGATGCGTGGGCAGTCAGCGCTGCCTCTTGTGATGCTCGCCATTGCGTTCGCCGCCACGATGCGCGTCATGGCTTCTGCACCACATGCTCCGCCGCGCGCAAACGCCGCGCCGCGAGTCGACGATAGATCATCGAGAACACCACCGGAACGAAAATTAGCGTGGCCAACGTGCCGATCGTCAAGCCGCCGATCACCGCGCGCCCGAGCGGCGCATTCTGCTCGCCGCCTTCGCCGAGACCGATCGCCATCGGCACCATGCCGATCACCATCGCGAGCGCCGTCATCAGCACCGGACGGAAACGCGTGAAGCCCGCTTCGATCGCGGCGCGCGTCGCGTCGCCGTGTTCGAGCAGGCGTTCACGCGCGAAGCTGATCACCAGAATCGAGTTCGCGGTCGCGATGCCGATACACATGATTGCGCCGGTGAGCGCCGGAATCGACAGCGTGGTGTGCGTGAGAAACAGCATCCAGACGATGCCCGCGAGCGCACCCGGCAGCGCCGTGATGATGATGAACGGATCGAGCCACGACTGGAAATTCACCACGATCAGCAGATACACCAGCAGGATCGCGAACACGAGACCGGCGAACAGACCCGAGAACGAATCGTTCATGGTCTGCACCTGGCCGCGCACTTCGACGCTCGACGTCTTGGGCAACTCGGCCTTGGCGTCGTCGATGATCTTGCGGATATCGTCGGACACGCCGCCGAGATCGCGGCCGTCAGCGGTGCCGTAAATGTCGATGGTGGTCTGCGCGTTGTAGTGGTTCAGCGTCGCGTTGCCGGCCTCGCGCGTCATGGTGGCGAGCGAGCCGAGAATATTGCTGCGGCCGTTCGCGTTCAGCGGAATGTTGGCGAGCGATTGCAGCGAATCGATCGTGTATTGCGGTGCTTCCGTGATCACGTTGTAGCTGACGCCATTGCGCGGATTGAGCCAGAACGTCGGCGTGGTTTGCTGGCTGCCGGACAGCGTGATCAGCAGGTTGCTCGCGATATCGCGTTGCGTGAAACCAGCTTGCTGCGCGCGCGTGCGGTCCACGTCGATGAAAATGCGCGGCAAGTCGGCGGGTTGCTGGATGCGCGCGTCGGCAAGCCCGGGCACTTTGCGCAGACGGTTCAGCAGGCTGGCCGCGAACACGCGATTGCCCGCTACGTCACGCCCCACGATCTGAATATCGATCGGCGACGGCATGCCGAAGTTGAGCGTCTGACTGACGATATCCGCCGGCAGAAACGCGAACTGCACGCCGGGGAATTCGTCGGTAAGCGTGCGCCGCAGCGTGCGCACGTAGTCGGCGCTCGGGTGATGATCGGGATTGAGCGTGATCAGCACGTCGGCGTCCGAGGTGCCGATCGTGCCGGTGTTGCTGTACGACAGGTTGATACCCGACACCGGCAGGCCGATGTTGTCGATGATCGAATGCAGCTCTTCTTTCGGAATCAACTGGCGTATGCGCGTATCGACGCGATCGGTGACCACGGCGGTTTCCTCGACCCGCATGCCCGTTTTCGCGCGCAGATGCAGCGCGATGGTGCCCGCATCGACGGCGGGGAAGAAGTCGCGGCCGAGGAACGGCATCAGGAACATCGACACGCCGCAGCACACCAGAAACAGCGTGACGAACAGACCTGGCCGCGCGACGCGCGCTTCGAGAAACACGCGATAACGTTCGCGCAAACGCTCGAAGCCGCCTTCGAACGCGTAGTGCACGCGCATGAACGGATTGCGCGTTTGCGCCGGCGCGTGATGCGCATCCGCCGCCTTATGGTGATGCCGCAGCAGATATTTCGCGAGCGTCGGCACGAGCGTTCGCGAAAAGAAATACGAGGCCAGCATCGCGAACACCACCGCTTCGGCGAGCGGAATGAACAGGTAGTGCGCGACGCCCGTCAGCAGAAACATCGGCACGAACACAATGCAGATCGACAGCGTCGACACCAGCGTCGGAATCGCGATCTGATGCGCGCCGTCGAGAATCGCCTGCTCGAGCGTCTTGCCCTGCTCCAGTTGATGGCTGATGTTTTCGATCGCGACCGTGGCATCGTCCACCAGAATCCCGACCGCGAGCGCAAGGCCGCCGAGCGTCATGATGTTGATGGTTTCGCCGAGCATGGAGAGTGCGATGATCGACGTGATCATCGACAGCGGAATCGACACGGCGATGATCAGCGTCGCGCGCCAGTTGCCGAGGAACAGCAGAATCATCAAACCGGTGAGGCAGGCGGCGATCACCGCCTCGCGCAGCACGCCCTGCACCGACGCCCGCACGAACAGCGATTGATCGGCCACGGGATCGATATTCAGCGACGCGGGCACGAGATTGCGCAGCGTCGGCATCATTCTCTTGATACGGTCGACGATTTCGAGCGTGGACGTATTGCCGCTTTTGTTGATGGTCAGCAAGGCGGCGCGCTGGCCGTTCACGCGCACGATATTGGTCTGCGGCTGGAAACCGTCGCGTACATGCGCGACGTCGCGGATATAAACGGTGCCGTTGGCGGTGGACTTGATCGGAATATTGTTGAGCCCGGCGAGCGAATCGGGGCTGCCGTTCATTTCCACCGAGTACTCGGTCGAGCCGATTTTCGCGGTGCCCGAGGGCAGGATCAGGTTCTGCGCGGTGACTGCGTTGACTACGTCAATCGGCGACAGATTTCGTTCCTGCAATTTGCGCGAGTCGATATCGACCATGATCTGCCGCTGCTTGCCGCCGTACGGCAACGGCGCCGACGCGCCCGGCACCGTGGCGAGCTGCGTCTTCAGGAAGTTGTTGCCGAAGTCGAATAGCTCCTGTTCGGTGAGCGAGTCGGACGACAGGGCGAGCCGCAGGATCGGCACCGTCGACGCGTTATAACGCAGGATGAACGGCGGCGTGATGCCGGGCGGCAGCGAACGCAATTGCGTCTGTGACAGCGCGGTGACTTCGGCGAGCGCTTCATCGATATTCGCGTGCGGCTGGAAAAAGATCTTGATGACCGCAATGCCGTTCAGCGAGGTCGATTCCGTGTGCTCGATATCGTTGACCGCCACCGACAAGCCGCGCTCGTAGTTGAGCACGATGCGCTTTTCCATCTCGTCCGCGGGCAGGCCGTTATACGTCCAGATCACCGAGAGTACTGGAATGTCGATGTTGGGGAAGATATCGGTCGGCGTGCGCAGGATCGTCAGCGGTCCGACGATCAGCAGGAGCAGGGCCAGCACGACAAAGGTATAGGGGCGCCGCAGCGCGAGGCGAACGATCCACATGGCTAGTCGTGCCGCTCGAAGCGGAAGAGGACGGCGCCCGCGACGCCGCAGGCACGGCGAGCCTGAACCCGACCCCGACTCCAGTGAAGGCCGCCATACGGGCCAACGGCCGCGCCGGGCCGATTCAGCGGATCATTGTGTCGATGCACGTTTTTGATATATCCCCCCAGCTGGGTTTATGATGGGCTCGTTACGACGCGTTACGCTAGGAATCATCGGGCCGGCGCGGCGTAATGGGAATAGGGCGAAACGACGGGTCAAGTGCCCTGAGTTCGCGCTTTTCATGGCCCCGCAAAACGGGAACAATGACTCGAACCTCTCACGCGTCAGACGCGCAGAAGATTGGGTGCGTACGCAACGTTATCGGCGTGGCGGCGTTTTTATTTACCTTGACCGGCGCGAAATCACAAAGCCGGCTATGGGAGAACGGGGAAACATCATGCAAATCGGTTCTATTGTCCGATCGGTGCATATCGCCGTGCCGCAGGGCGCGCGCGGAATTGTCATGCGTATTCTCGGCGACATGGCCATGGTGGCGTGGTATGCCGGCGAGCCCGGCACGTCCGAGCACCTGAATACTGAACCCTTCTTCCTGGAAGACCTGATCGACACGGGCGAGCAGGTACGTCCGTCGAGTGCGCAGATTCATTGACGCTGGTTTGAGTTCGACGCGTTGGCTTATTGGCGCGTTGGTTCGTTTGCGCGTTTGCTGTCTGTAAGCCGCGCGCCCATCGCGCGGCCACCCTGCGCTCAGGCGCTCTCGACTGCATCGTGAGCCGTTGCCCTCGTCTTTGACGGCGGCGCGGCGCACAATGCGTGCATGAACGACGACACTTCCGATTCCCCGGCCGGCGCGAATAGCGCTGCGCCCTTCGCCCGGCTCCAGCCGGAAATCGTGCTCGACGCGCTCGACAGCGTGCTCGCCACCGTCGGTGTACGCACCGACGGCCGCATGCTGCCGCTCAACAGCTACGAGAACCGCGTGTACCAGGTGGGCGTGGAAGACGGCCCGCCGGTAGTCGCGAAGTTCTATCGTCCCGAGCGCTGGACCGACGCGGCCATTCTCGAAGAACACGCGTTTGTCGCCGATCTCGCCGCGCGCGAGATTCCGGCAGTGCCCGCGCGTGCGTTCGAAGGTCGCACGCTGCATAGCTTCGACGGCTTCCGCTTTTCGATCTTCGAGCGCCGCGGCGGTCGCGCGCCCGATCTCGACCGGCGCGATACGCTCGAATGGCTGGGGCGTTTCATCGGCCGTATTCACGCGGTGGGGCAGACGCAAAACTACACCGAGCGTCCCACGCTCGACATCCAGACCTTCGGCTACGAGCCGCGCGATTTCCTGCTGGCTCAGCGCTTCGTACCGGACGACGTGCGCACCGCATGGGAGACCGTGGTGAATCTCGCGCTCGAAGGCGTTGAGCGTGCGTTCGAACGCGCCGGTGAGATTCGTCTGCTGCGCATGCACGGCGATTGTCATCCGAGCAACGTGCTGTGGACCGACGCGGGCCCGCATTTCGTCGACTTCGACGATAGCCGCATGGGGCCGGCGATTCAGGATTTGTGGCTGCTGCTGCCGGGCGAACGCGGCGAGGCGTCGCGTGCGCTGACGGATCTGCTCGCCGGTTACGAAGACTTCTGCGACTTCGAGCCGCGCGAACTCTACCTGGTCGAAGCGTTGCGCACGCTGCGCCTGATTCACTATCAGGCGTGGCTCGCGCGTCGCTGGGACGACCCGGCGTTTCCGGCGGCGTTTCCGTGGTTCAACACGCAGCGCTATTGGGAAGACCGCATTCTCGAATTGCGCGAGCAGATCGGCGCGATGCAGGAAGGGCCGCTCTGGCCGGTCTGAGTACTTGCGTTGAACGGCGAGACCGCAGGCGCTTCACGGCGCCTGCGACGCCACGCTCGACGATTCCACCAGCATCGATTTAACAATCACCTCGGCACGCACGTCGCGGCCGATCGCTTCCATCGCGGGACGCATCTGCGCGAAGTCGTCGGGCGTGCAGACGTCGCTGTTGAAATGCGTGGCGCCTTCGCGCGTCATCGTGACGACATTGCTGAGCGGATCGAACGTGTACTGCGACTGAAAATCGACGAAGCGGTCTTGCGTGCGCTTCGCCTCCGGCATGTCGAGCACGCGGAAATTCGCGGGCAGTTCGATACGCGCGTGTTCGTGCAACGTGAGGTTGTGGCAGACGAACGGTTGCGTGCGCTGACGTTCGCCCAGCCAATAGCGCGTGTCCGCTTCGAAGCCGCCGGCCAGACTCGTCAGCGCCGGAATGGATGCCGCCGCGCCCGGCACCACGAGACTTTCCAGCGTGCCTTTCATCGTGATCGTCAGCGGACCGTCGACAGCGCTCAGGTCGCTGGTGCTGAGCGTGGCCGTGCCGCGCAGGTTCACGCTGCGCAACTCGGCCTGAATCGAATCCTCGCGTTGTGCGGGCGTCTGCGTGCGCAACATCGCGCGGGCCTGTTCGGCGGACGCGCCCACTGCTTCCAGCCGGTAGGTGAAGCTCGCCGAGCCATCCGGTTCGACATTCAGCGAGAGGTCGCTGCTACGCGTCATCAGCGCGGTGGCGGGTGTGCTCGCCAGCACGCCCTGGCCGACCAGCACGGTTGGCCGGTTCATATCCGACGAAGGCAGAAAACCGAACTCGACGTTCGACGCGGTCGAATCGGCATACTGCTGCAAATCCGGCAGCCACGTGATGATGTGATTGATGACGCCGTAGCCCGGCACGCTCGGCAGCGTATAGATCGAGCCGCTGCTGATCAGCGCAGGCTCGTTACGCACGCCGGCCGCGTCGAGCAAGGCGCCGTATAACGCGACGTGGTCCTTGCAGTCGCCGTAGCGGTTCGCGAGGATCTCACTCGCGCTATGCGGCACCACCGCGCCGCGCCCGACGTTGATCGCCACATAGCGCACGTTGCGGCGGACCCAGTCGTACAGCGTTTTGGCTTTGTCGCGCGGCGTGCGGTCGTGTGCGGTGAGCTGTTGCGCGAGACGCGTGACGGCGGTGTCGTGCGCGCTCGGGTCCACCGCAGATTCGCGGTAGGTCGCGGCGAACGCGGCGTAGTCGGGGAAAGTCGAGACCATCAGCCGATCGCCATACGACACGTACGCAACCGAGCCGCGCTCCAGCCGGCTGAAGTGCGCCTTGTCGTAGCGATACTCGTAGCGCGTGCGGCCGTCGCGCGTGATCGGCTGCGAGGCGGTGAAGCCGCGCGCGTCGGCATAGAGCGGTTTGTCGGCGGGCAGGTCGTAGATCAGACGGAAGTTGTGGGTCGGCGCGAGATCGGGCGGCGTGAAGTCGCTGAACTGGCCCGGCACGATCGGCTGCTTCTGCGTCTTGCGATAGGTGAGATGCACGCGCGCGCCCGGCTCGACCGCGGGGAACACGATCACCTTTTCCTGAATGTCCTGGAACATCGGCGCGTCGAACGAACGGGCTTCCTGCACGTCGCGGATCTGCTCGGGCTGCACGTCGTGCCGCACACCGTCGGCGGTCGTCGTGTAGGCCTCGAGGATCTGGACGTCCGCCATGTTGCGATTGAACCAGACGTATTGCTGCGCCACGCGCGCCACGCCGGCTTCGTTGTTGACGCGCAGCGTCATCGCGTCGAGCTTGGAGAAGGAGCCGTCGGCGTTCACGGTGAAGGTCTGCGTCTCGCCTTCGTTCGTATAGGGATCGTCCAGCTTCGCTGGAACGCTCGCGCTAGCCGAAGGAACGCCGGCCAACCAGCCGGACAACGCCAAGGCGAAACTAACCACGGAAGAAGGGCGCATGGCGGGTAAGGTTCCGGCGGCAATGTTGACGGGATCGCCAGCTAGAGTCGGTTTGCGCCGCGTAGATGTCAAGCGGTAGCCACGCGCTGCGATTGAGGAAATGCCTCATTTATGTAATGATAGCCATTCTCAATTGAAAGGCATCGCCAGCGTACCGTCACATTTCTCCTCCTCTGTGACTGCCAGCCAGCCAGCTTTTCAGCCGGACGTCCTGGACCGCAAGCCGGGACGTCCGGCACCTCCTCTCGATACTCGATACGTAATCCCTTTACCGCAGCCCTGAGCGCGCAATGTTGCCGCGCCCGGTGGCGATCAATTTGCCGTAGCTGGAGCCTGGATGTGAACGCGCCTGATTCGATCGATATGAAACCTGCCGCTGCCGGCGGCTCGCAATACACCGCGCACACGCCGCAGCGAGGTCATCATCTGATGGACGACGGCGAGCAGGCTGCACGACGCCAGCGTTCACGGCGCGCGAACTTCATCAAGTGGCTGCGCAAGGTGCACGGCTGGGTCGGGTTGTGGGGCGCCGTGCTTGGACTGATGTTCGGCGTGACCGGCTTCCTGCTGAATCACCGGGGCGGGCCGTTGAAGGTGTCGTCGGGTGAGCCGCAGGTCGAGGAAATGCAGATTCCCGTGCCGCAGAAACCGCTGCGCTCGCCAATGGACATGGCGAAGTGGCTGCAGGGCGAATTGAAGATCGACGGCAAGCCGGGCAAAGTCAAGCGCGAGCCGGCTCATCCGGTGGCGTGGGGCGACCGCAGCACGATGCAGCCGGAGTTCTGGCAGGTCGGCATCTTCGGCACGGCGCAGAACGTGCAGGCCGAGTACTGGGTCGGTAACGGCTTTGTCGCGGTGAAACGCACCCACAACTCGTTTCTCACGACGATGAACAACCTGCATCGCGGCGTGGGTCTGAGCGTCGGCTGGGTGTTGCTGATCGATACGATTGCCGGCGGGATGATTCTGCTGTCGCTGACCGGCGTGTTGCTGTGGACCGAGTTGAACAAACGCCGCCTGGTGGGCGTGATTCTGGTGGGCGGCTCAGTGATCGCCGCCGTGGTTTGCGGATTGATGTAATCCGCGTTTCAGCTTGCTTCGCGCAGCGGCGGTGGCTGTGGCTGTGGCAAAACCGCCTCGCGTGCCACACGAGGCAATCGAACGCTTAAGCTAACGCGCCATCAAACGCTACACGCTACACGTCGCATCGCCGGACGCCGCAATTTCCCGCGCGGCCTTCGCGCCTTCAACCTTCAGCAGCGTCGGCAAAGAAACGCCGTTCTTAGCCGCCGTCACCTCGGCAAGAATCGAAACCGCGATCTCGGGCGGCGTGCGGCTGCCGATATAAATGCCCACCGGCCCATGCAAACGGGCCAGTTCGGTATCGTTCAGATCGAATTCCTTCAGCCGTTCGCGCCGCGCCTGGTTATTGCGCCGCGAGCCCAATGCGCCGACGTAAAACGCTGGCGTTTTCAACGCTTCCATCAACGCGAGGTCGTCGAGCTTCGGATCGTGCGTGAGCGCGATCACCGCGCAGCGCTCGTCGAGCTTCATGTCGGTCACGGTATCGTCCGGCATGGTGCGCACGATCTTCGTGCCGGGGATATTCCATTCCTCGGTGTACTCTTCGCGCGGATCGCACACCGTCACCTGATAGTCGAGCCCCACCGCGATCTGACATAGATAGCGCGACAACTGCCCCGCACCGATCACCAGCATCCGGTAACGCGGGCCGTGGATCGTCAACAGCCGCTCGCCGTCGAATAGCACGCCGTCCGTGGCTAGCGCATTGCCGAGCTGTACCGCGCCGGTCGCCATGTCGAGTTCGCGCGCGACGAGCCGGCCGTCTTCCACCGCGTTGCACAGTTCCGCAATGCCGCTTTGCGGCGCCAGCGGTTCAAGCACGAGCTGGATCGTGCCGCCGCAGGGCAGGCCGAAACGGTGCGCTTCTTCCGCCGTGATGCCGTACTTCACCGCTTCCGGGTGCGTCTGCTCGATACCTTTTTGCCGGACACGATCGATCAGATCGTCTTCGATACAGCCGCCCGAGACCGAGCCGACCACCAGCCCATCGTCGCGCACCGCGAGCATCGCGCCCTCGGGACGCGGCGACGAGCCCCACGTCTTCACCACCGTCACCAGTAACGCGCGATGTCCCTCTTCCAGCCAACGTGCGCTGGACTTCAGGACTTCGAGATCCACGCTGTCCATGATTTCTTCCTTTTCGTTGCGTCGCCGGCGGACTTGCCGTCCGCGGCCTCATTCTGTGCTGTATTGTTCCGCGCCGTGGGATCGGCTGCTGGCTCGGTGCCTTCCGGGGCGGCCGCGTCAATGTTGTCGACGTTTTCAACGTCCGCGCCACCCTCGCCACTCACCCGCGCGCCGAAGCGCTTGAAGAATTCGCCCGCGATTTTACGCGCCGCGCCGTCCACCAGCCTGGAACCGATCTGCGCGAGCTTGCCGCCCACCTGCGCGCTCGCCGTGTAGGAGAGCTTCGTCGAGTCGGCGGCGTCGCCGTCGGCTTCGAGCGAGACGCGGGCATTGCCCTTGGCGAAACCCGCGGCGCCGCCCTGGCCTTCGAACACGATGCTGTAGCCGTTCGGCGCGTCGATGTCGGTCAGTTGCATGCGCCCCTTGAAACGCGCCTTGACGGGCCCGACCGCTGCGCTCAGCGCGACCAGATAGGCGTTCTCACCGTCGGGATCGATGCTTTCGCAGCCCGGAATGCAGGCGCGCAAAATTTCCGTGTCGTTCAACGCGTCCCACGTTCGTTGCTGCGAAACCGGCAGTGTGTGGGTGTCGGTCAGTTCCATGGCGTCGCTCCTGCGGGGGGCCTGGCGGCGACGGCCGGACGCGGCGCGCGCGTGAGCTGCGCGAGGTCGTGGCCGAACGCGGTCAGGCTGTCGAGATTATGAACCGGGCGATGTGCGTCGACATACGGCAGGATCGCCTGCACGCCGCGCGCTTTCGGGGAAAAGCCGCTGAAACGCAGCAGCGGATTGAGCCAGACGATCCGATGCGCGAAGCGGTGCAGGCGCGCCATTTCGGTATCGAGCACGTCGATCGCTTCGTGATCGAGCCCGTCCGTCACGAGCAGCACCGTGGCGCGACCGGTCAGCACGCGCCGCGCCCAGCGGCGGTTGAATTCCGCGAGCGCCGCGCCGATCCGCGTGCCGCCCGACCAGTCGACCACCTGCTCGGTGAGCGCGGCGATCGCGACGTCGGGGTCGCGCTCGCGCAGCGCGCGCGTCGCGTTGGTGAGTCGCGTGCCGAACAGAAACACCTGCAGCCGTTCGCGCGACTGCAACAGCGCGTGGCAGAAATACAGCACCGCGCGCGAATAACTGCTCATCGAGCCGGAGATGTCGAGCAGCAACACGAGCGGCGGTTTGCGCTCGACTACCGCGCGATACTTCCACACGGTCCAGTCGCCGCCCGCGCGCACCGCGTGTCGCGCGCTCGCGCGCAAGTCCGCATGCGTGCCGTGCGAGGCGGCCTTCAGGCGGCGCGTCGGTTCGGTGGCGAGCGGCAGGCGCTGGCCGCGGATCAGGTGACGCAAGGTGCGCCATTCATCGGCGGTGAGGGTGTCGAAATCGCGGTGGCGCAGCCGTTCTTCCGCGCTGAAGGTGGCGTGCGCGCGCAGTTCGTGTTGCTCGGTTTCCTGCGGAGTCTTGCGATGCGGCGAGGGCAGCGCGCGGACGGCGAGTGCATCGGCGAGACGGTTATTGCGTTTGGGCGGCGGCAGGCCGTCGCGCACTTTGGGCAGCAGCAGCGCGCGCAGTTTGCCTTCCCAGTCGGGATCGCGCCAGAACAGGTCGAAGGCGGCGTTGAACAGGTCGCGTTCGTCGGGCGCGGAGACCAGCGACGCGGCCAGCGCGGCGCGCACGTCGTCGCGACGGCCGAGATCGATCCAGTGCAGTGCGGCGAGCGCGTCGACGGCATGCGCCGGCGACATCGGCAAGCCCGCGCCGCGCAACACGCGCACGAAATGGACGACGTTGCGGGCGAGGGTCGGCGTACCGACGGGCGTCGTCATGCTGACTATCCCGGCGCCGCGAGACACTGCGCGATTTGCGCGGCGTCGACGCGCGCCAGATCGTCCTGATACTTCAGCAACACGCCCAACGTGTTCTGCACCGACTGCGGATCGAGTTCTGTCACCGACAGCGCTTCCAACGCGCGGCACCAGTCGATCGTCTCGGCAATTCCCGGCGCCTTGAACAGATCCATACCACGCAGCCGATGCACGAAATCGACCGCGCGCCGCTGCAATTCCGCCGAGGTTTGCGGCGCTCGCGCGGCGACGATCTCCAGCTCACGATCGCGCTCCGGATAGCCGATCCACTGGTACAGGCAACGGCGTTTCAGCGCGTCATGCACTTCGCGCGTGCGGTTCGAGGTCATCACCACCAGCGGCGGCTGCGCCGCGCGCACCGTGCCGTATTCGGGAATCGATACCTGAAAATCCGACAGAAGTTCCAGCAGGAAAGCCTCGAACGGTTCGTCGGCGCGATCGATCTCGTCGATCAGCAGCACACGCCGCGCGCCCGGATGATGCTCGTCGGGCATCAGCGCTTGCAACAGCGGACGCTTCAGCAGGAATTCGCCGCGATACAGCGTGTCGTTGTCGGGTCGTTCGCCGGCGGCTTCGGCGAGACGTAGCGCCATGATTTGACGCGGGTAGTCCCACTCGTACAGCGCGCTCGCCGTGTCGAGCCCTTCGTAGCATTGCAGCCGCAGCATCGTCGTACCGAGCATTCCGGCGGCGGCTTTGGCGAGTTCGGTCTTGCCGACGCCCGGCTCGCCTTCGACGAACAACGGCCGCTCCATGCGCAGCGCAAGGTACAACGCGGTCGCGAGTTCGCGGCTGGCGAAATAGCGTTGGCTCGCGAGTTGCGCGAGGGTGTCGTCGATTGAAGCGGGCTGCATGGTGGTCCTGGATTGAGCGAACGAATGGGCGGCTGACGTTGGCGTGCCGGAGCAGCACGTCTCGTCAGCCGCCCACGGCGATGGTCGCTAACCGATCGCCTTCGTCACCGCGCGCGCGGCCAGCACCGGAATCAGATGCGCGCGGTAGTCGGCGCTCGCGTGCATGTCGGTGTTCAGATCGGTGGCGGACACTGTCACCGCGCGAGCCGCCTCGGGTGTGAAATTCGCCGACAACGCGCTTTCCAGCTCCGGCACACGAAACACCGACGAAGCCGCGCCCGTCACCGCGACCCGCACGCCGCTCGCGAACTTCGCGACGAATATGCCGACCAGCGCGAAGTGCGAAGCCGGGTTGCGGAATTTCTCGTAGGCGGCGCGCTCGGGCACGGGAAACTCGACGGCGACGATCAGCTCGTCGGGCGCGAGCGCGGTCTCATACATACCGACGAAAAAATCGCTCGCGGCAATGCGTCGCCGTTCGGTGACGATGGTCGCGTCCAGCGCCATCGCGGCGGCCGGATAGCACGCGGCGGGATCGTTGTTCGCGAGCGATCCGCCGATCGTGCCGAGCGCGCGCACCTGCCGGTCGCCGATGTGCGCCGCAAGCTCCGCAAGTCCCGGCGATACGCGCCGTAGCTCCGCGTGATCCGCGACGTCGGCGTGACAGACGGCTGCGCCGATCGTCACCTTTTGCGCGTCGACGCTGATCGATTTCAGCGCGGGAATCCGCGTCACGTCGATCAGTTGCGACGGCTGCGCGAGACGCAGGCGCATGGTGGGCAACAGACTCTGACCGCCGGCCAGGAACTTCGCGTTACTGTCGGCGGCGAGGGCGGCGACGGCCGCTTTGGGATCCGTCGCGCGTTGATACTCGAATGAATACATGTCGAATGCTCCGCTCAGGATTTCAATGGGCTGCTTACGGTTGCTTCGCGGCGTGAATCGCGGACCACACGCGATGCGGCGTCGCCGGCATTTGCAGGTCGGTCACGCCGAGCGGCGCGAGCGCGTCGAGAATCGCGTTGATCACGGCCGGTGGCGAGCCGATCGCGCCCGCCTCACCGCACCCTTTGACGCCGAGCGGATTGTGCGTACACGGCGTGCCTTTCGCGGTCTCGACGGTGAAGTCCGGCAGATCGGACGCATGCGGCATCGCGTAATCCATGTACGAGCCGGACAGCAACTGGCCGCTTTCGTTGTCGTACACGCAGCGTTCCAGCATCGCCTGGCCGATGCCTTGCGCGAGCCCGCCATGCACCTGGCCCGTGACGATCATCGGGTTGATCACGTTGCCGAAATCGTCGACGGCGGTGAACTGCTGGATCCGGCACACGCCCGTGTCCGGATCGACCTCGATCTCGCAGATGTACGCGCCGGCCGGATAGGTGAAGTTGGTCGGGTCGTAGAACGCGCTTTCTTCGAGGCCCGGTTCGAGCACGTCGAGCGGATAGTTGTGCGGCACGTACGCCGCGAGCGAAATCTCGGCGAAGGCCTTGGTACGATCGGTGCCCGCGACACGGAACACGCCGTCCTTGAACTCGATGTCTTCCACCGCGGCTTCGAGTAGATGCGCGGCGATTTTCTTCGCCTTGGTTTCGATCTTGTCGAGCGCCTTCATGATTGCCGAGCCGCCCACCGCGATCGAGCGCGAGCCGTACGTACCCATGCCGAACGGAATCCGGCCGGTGTCGCCATGCACGATCTCGACGCTTTCCAGCGCAATGCCGAGCCGGTCCGCGACCACTTGCGCGAAGGTCGTTTCGTGCCCCTGGCCGTGACTATGCGAGCCGGTGAAGACGGTGACCGAACCGGTCGGATGCACGCGAATCTGGCCGACTTCGAAGAGACCCGCCCGCGCACCCAACGCGCCCGCGATGTTCGACGGCGCGAGACCGCAGGCTTCGATATAGCACGAGTAGCCGAGGCCGCGCAGCTTGCCGTTCTGTTCGGACTTCTGCTTGCGCGCGGCGAAGCCTTTGACGTCCGCGAGTTCGAGCGAGCGTGCGAGCAGGGTGTCGTAGTCGCCGGTGTCGTAGGTGAGGCCGACCGGCGTTGCGTACGGAAACTGGCGGATGAAATTGCGACGGCGGATTTCCGCCGGATCGAGCTTCATGTCGCGCGCGGCGGTTTCGACCAGACGCTCCACCACGTAGGTCGCCTCAGGCCGGCCGGCGCCGCGATAGGCATCCACGGGAACCGTGTTGGTGAAGACCGCTTTGACCTCCGCGTAGATCGCGGGCGTGGCGTACTGACCGGCGAGCAGCGTCGCGTACAGGATGGTCGGCACGCTCGACGCGAACGTCGACAGATACGCGCCCATGTTGGCGATCGTATGGATGCGCATGGCGAGGAACTTGCCGTCGGCGTCCATCGCGAGTTCGGCGTGGGTGACGTGGTCGCGGCCGTGCGCGTCGGAGACGAACGCTTCCGAGCGCTCGGCGGTCCACTTCACCGGACGGCGGATTTTCTTCGACGCCCACGTCAGCGCGACGTCTTCGGCATACAGGAAAATCTTCGAGCCGAAGCCGCCGCCCACGTCCGGCGCGATCACGCGCAGTTTCGATTCCGGCAGCGACAGCACGAACGCTGCCATCAGCAAACGCTCCACGTGCGGGTTCTGATTCGCGACGTACAGCGTGTAGCTTTCGTCCTGCACGGAGTAGCTCGCGTTGACCGCGCGCGGTTCGATCGCGTTCGGGATCAGGCGGTTGTTGACGATGTCGAGCGTGGTGACGTGCGCGGCTTTGGCGAACGCGGCGTCGGTGGCGGCTTTGTCGCCGTGGCCCCAGTTGTAGCAGATGTTGTCGGGTACCTCGTCGTGGACGGCGGCCTGGCCCGGATCGGACGCGTGCGCGGTGTCGACCACGGCGGGCAGCACGTCGTAATCGACCTCGATCAGTTCGGCGGCGTCTTTCGCGGCCTTGATCGAATCCGCGATCACCAGCGCGACCTGATCGCCGACGTGCCGCACTTTCGTATGCGCGATGATCGGATGCGGCGGCTCGTTCATCGGCTTGCCGTCGGTGCTGTGGATCAGCCAGCCGCACGGCAGACCGCCGACGTTGTCCGCCGCCATGTCCGCGCCGGTGAAGATCGCGATCACGCCGGGCGATTGTCGGGCCGCGCTGGTGTCGATGCTGGTGAGCCTGGCATGCGCGTGCGGCGAGCGCAGGAACACGGCGTAGGTTTGCTGCGGCAGGACGATGTCGTCGGTGTACTGACCGTTGCCGGTGAGGAAACGGTAGTCTTCCTTACGTTCTACGGAAGCGCCGATCAGATGGGTGTCGGGTGCGTTCATCGTCGGCTCCTCAGGCGGTGGCGGGCGCGGTGGCCGTTGAGTTGGCGGTTGCGCTGTTGCCGGCGCTGCTGGCGGCTGCGTTCGCCGAGCCGGCGGACTTCATGCCCGCGGCGCCTTCGAGCACGGCTTTGACGATGTTGTGATAGCCCGTACAGCGGCACAGATTGCCGTCGAGCTGGGCGCGGACGTCGTCGCCGGTGAGATCGGGCTGGCGTTCGACCAACGACACCGCGCTCATCACCATACCGGGCGTACAGAAGCCGCATTGCAGGCCGTGGCAGTGTTTGAAGGCGGCTTGCATCGGGTGGAGCGCGCCGTTCTGGGCGAGTCCTTCGATGGTGGTGACGGTCGCGCCGTCGGCCTGTACCGCGAGGATGTTGCAGGATTTGATCGCGCGGCCGTTCAGGTGGACGGTGCAGGCGCCGCACTGGGCGGTGTCGCAGCCGACGTGGGTGCCGGTCAGGCGGAGCTGTTCGCGCAGGAACTGGACAAGCAGGGTACCGGGGTCGATTGAGGCGCTAATTGCGGCGCCGTTCACCGTCAGACTGATGCTGATCGTCATGAAGCTGTCTCCTGTGAGGTGAGACCGGACCGTTTTTCTGCTTTGTTTTGGTTTTACTCGCGGGGTCCGATTGGGGGACTGCGGTTTTTATTGGGGTGCAGAAAAGTAAAGCACAAATTGGGCGGGGGCGCTATGAGGGGTTTTTTTGCGCGGAGGAGGCCCGGAGCGGTGGCTGCGCTCCGGGCCTCCTGGCCGCACTTAGCCCAACTCTCGGTCCACGTCGGCTATTTGCCTTTTTACGTCGTTGATCTGACGTGTCAATGCAGACATGCGGGCGGCGACTGCGGCCTGCTGCCGAGGGTCTCCCATCGGCCCGTGCGCGGCGCCGATTTCGATGCTCCGCATGCCGGAGGATGAAGTCCGCTCGACCGTCGGCATGAGAGGCATCTCACGGCTCGCGTTATACAACGCCGACTCCAGTTGTTGCCGTTGATTGTCCAACTGCGACCGCCGCGTCTGCAGAGCCTGACGCGCGCCGTTGTTTGTCCCCGAGGCGCCGCTGCTTGTAGAAGACTCGCCCCACGGAATTCCTTTTCCGCCTCCCCGTAGCCGGAGGGGAGCCTGCCCCCCGCCTGCTGACGAACCCTGTTCTCCGCGCACCGGGTGGCCCGCCCGGATACCCGCGTCAGATGGGCTGTGCCCTGACGTGTCGAACACGGTGGGCGCCGCAACCTGCCCGGCGCCTGGGCCGCCGCTGGGTGCCGCTGATGCCTGAGAGACTTCGTTCGCTTGACTGCTGGCTGACTGGACTTTCATTTCCCTCTCCCTATCTGGATGGGCGGTCGACAATCGGCTTCGCCGAGCGCCTCCCGAGGGGGAGGCGCCAGTGCATTTCAACAGGGCAGCGTCATCGCCGGGTCGTACATATGTCGCCTGGAATTCTCGAGTTCGCTGCGAGGCGCGACGACGCGGGCTCATTCTGAGCGCGCTGAATTGCCGTCTCGACAGCCGCATTGGCAGTTTCCTGGTGCAGAGGAACATCGCGTATTTCCAGAAGCAGATCCCTCAGATGGATAGTCAAATCGCGGTTCGCGTCCTGTATTCGTCGAAGATCATTCTGTAGCTTTTGCAGGTTGCTCTGCGAGTCCGCAGACGGATGATCACTGATGCGCATCGCAGCTTCGAGAACGTCGATCTCATGCTGCGTCGTCCGTTCCAGCTGTGCGCCATCCGCACGGTGCGCCGACAATCCTGAGTGCTCGTTTTGCAGCGTCTGCCTGAGTTGATGCGCTTCCCGTCGGAGGTCTTCGACTTGCCTTTCTGCGGCGGCCGCCGCACGCCGGCCCCCGAGTAGATTCTGTCGCGCCTGTTGCAGTCTCGTTTGCAGGTCCGCGTCCGGATTTTGAGCGCCGCGGATTTCGGCGCTGACCGCATCGGCGGCGTCCATCAGTCGCTTCTCGTGAGCGGCCGACTGTTCGAGATTTCTCTTTGCGTTGTTGAGACGGGTCTGCACCTCCCGTCCCCGTGAGCCGCCTTTAAGCTCCACGTCGCCGGGCCGGCCGCCGACATCAGACGGCCCGGGTCCGGAGGTATCGAACACTGAGGGCCCTGCAACTGGCTCGGCATCCGGCCCATCGCCGTGTGCTGCTTGCGCTTGACTGATTTCGCCGGGTTGATTGTTGGCTGACTGGACTCTCATTTCGCTTTCCTATCTGGATGAAAAGGTCGAATTCGGCTTCGCCGAGCACCCGAGGAAGAGGTGCGAGTCAATTGCAACAGGGGAGGCCGATCACCGGGTCGTACATAGATCGACGCGAGGCCCACCGCGAATGGAGACAGGCCCGTTGCTTTTAGCGCGACCGGACGGCGCGCGAAGCGCTGCCGGAAGCATGACTGCTGTGCCACGAGCGCCAAATGTGCGAGGGCACGGATTCCAGATGAGCCACTACCGTGGCTGTGCGGGCGACTCGCTTAAGCGTTAGCGGTGTGAGCGGCTTTTTCTTGCCTGCTGCCGCGCAGGCCTAAAAACGCTCACTTCGCCAGCTTGGAATTCCGCCGCGAATAGCCGAAGTAGATGACCATCCCAATGAGTAGCCAAACCACAAAAGCGACCCAGGTGACAGCCTGCAGATTAACCATTAGGAAGAGACAGGAAGCGACAGCCAGCACCGGCACAACCGGCACCCCAGGACACCGGAACGCGCGCGGCAACTCAGGATGCGTCTTCCGCAAAACGAGCACAGCAATCGACACCATCGAGAAAGCCGCCAACGTCCCGATATTGATCAGCTCAGCGAGCACGTTCAGCGGCACCAACGCCCCGATCAGCCCAAAGAAGATCCCAACGAGCCACGTAGTGAAGAACGGCGTAGCAAACCGCGGATGCACCTTCGACAACCGCGCCGGTAACAACCCATCCCGCGACATCGCGAAAATAACGCGCGTTTGCCCGTAGGCCATAACCAGAATGACGGTCAGCATGCCGAGCACGGCGCCGAGGTCGATAAAACCGGCGACCCACTTCTGCCCGGCAACCTGCAACGCATACGACACCGGGTGCGAGATATTCGCAAACTGCGCCGACGGCACGATTCCCGTCACCACCGCCGCCACCGCCACATACAACACGGCACACACGCCGAGTGAAGCAATAATCCCAATCGGCAGATCCCGCGCTGGGTTTTTCACTTCTTCCGCGGCGGAAGATACCGAATCGAACCCGATAAACGCAAAGAACATCACGGCGGCCGCGCCAAAAACGCCATTCCAGCCGTTCGGCATAAACGGATGCCAGTTAGCCGGCGTCACATGGAACACCCCCACGCCGATCACCAGCAGCACCACGGTCACCTTGATCGCGACCATGACGTTGTTGATCCGCGCGGATTCGCGAATGCCGACCGACAACAGCGCCGTGATCGCCATCATGACGAGAAACGCGGGCAGATTGAACAGCGTGTCATGGCCCGGCAACGCGCCCGGCGCGGCGGTGAGCGCCACCGGCAACGACACACCGAACCCCGCGAGCAGCGACTGCAGATACCCCGACCACCCGACCGACACCGCCGACGTTGCCAGCCCATACTCCAGCATCAAATCCCAGCCGATGATCCACGCGGCCAACTCGCCAAGCGTTGCATACGAATACGAGTAGATGGACCCCGCCACCGGAATGGTCGACGCGAACTCGGCATAGGCGAGCGCGGCGAAACCGCAGGCAAGCGCCGCGATCAGGAACGAGACCATTAGCGCCGGGCCGGCCTGAACGGCGCCCGTGCCGGTCAGCACGAAAATGCCGGTGCCGATAATGGCGCCGACACCGAGGAAAGTCAGATCGAGCGCGCCGAGCGCTTTCTTCAGGCCGGCGTTCTGAGCGCTTGCAGCGATCATGTGCTCGACGCTCTTTTTGCGGAACAAGGACATTGGCGGGGGTCTCCAGTAGTGCACGCGTTGTTGCGCGCCGAATGTCGGGGAAACCCTCGATTTTAACGGATGCACGCCGTTGCACCATTTTGGAACGTGGTTTTTAGGGCACGGTAAACAGGCGAAAAATCCCCTTCGCATAGGATTCGCACGACACGTTCATTCGTCGTGCGATCTATCGCAGAAAAGCTTTCGCGCGATGTACGGCAAGTTGGAGGGAATCGCTCTCTTACCGGCTCGCCACGCCGAACGGCGCGCTATTCAGCGCGCGCAGAGCAGGGCGGGAGAAAAAGGCGCTTCAGCCGGCCATCGCCGGATTGAGATCGACGAGCCGGTTGCTCATCACGTAGAAGGTCAGCTCGGCGTTGTTGCGCAGCTTCATTTTTTCGAGCAGCCGCGTGCGGTACACACTGACCGTCTTCACCGACAGCGACAGCGCGGCGGCAATATCCGTCAGCCGTTTGCCCGAGGCGAGCATGCATAGCGTCTGATATTCGCGATCGGAGAGCTTTTCGTGCGGCAGTTGTTCGCCGTCGAAGGAGACGTAGTCGGCCAGCGCTTCGGCCATCGCCGGGCTCACGTATTTGCGGCCCGCGGCGACCTGCTGGATCGCGCCGATCATCTGCGCGGCGTCGACGGTTTTCGACAGATAACCCGCCGCGCCGGCTTTCAGTGCGCGCACGGCGTACTGGTCCTCGCGGTACATCGAGAACATCAGTACGGCCACGCGCGGCGCCTTGCGTTTGAGGCGCTTCAGCACTTCGACGCCGTTCATGTCGGGCAGCGAAATGTCGAGCAGCACCACGTCGTAACTGTGTTGAACGACCGCGTCGAGCGCTTCGGCGCCGCTTTGCGCCTCGGTGACTTCGCGCGCGACGCCACGGTCGAGCAGCAATTGACGTACGCCTTGGCGGACCACGGCGTGATCGTCGGCGAGCAGGATGCGCAGACTCATGTCGGCACGCTCACGATTGCAACGCGCGCTGCTCGGCGCACGGTGCGTCGGCCAGCATCGCGTCCCATGCGAAGCGGGCGCGCACCAGCGTGCCGCGCGACGCATTGGCGCCGTCGCCACGCTTCGCGGCGACGCGCCGGGCGCTTACGCGCAGCGTGCCGTCGAAAGCGGCGCAGCGCGCCAGCATGCCGCTCAGGCCGAAATGGCCGCGGCGGCTGCGTGCTTTGCGCGTCAGGCCGATACCGTTGTCGGCGACGATCAGCGTGAGATGACGCCGGCTGGTTTCGATCCGCACGTCGGCCGATTCGGCGCGGGCGTGCTTGGCAATGTTGTTCAGCGCTTCCTGCGCGACGCGGAATATGGCTAGCGCGGCGTCGGCCGGTAAGCGGGTGAGGCGCACGTCGGCGGCGCACACGAAGCTCGTGCGCAATTGCGTGCGCGCGGCGAAGTCGCCGGTCCAATGCGCCAGCGCGCCGACAATGCCGCTTTCCAGCGAAGGCGCATGCAGCTCCGCGACGGCCTGGCGGCTGGCGGCGCACACGGCGTCGAGCGAACGATTCGCGACGGCGAGCGCGGCCGCACATTGCGGCGGCGCGTCGGCGGGCAGCCAGGTTTCGACACCGGCAAGCGCGAAGCGCGTCGCGGTCAGTTCGGCGCCCACGCCGTCGTGCAACTCGCGCGCCACATGCCGGCAAGCCGCCTCCTGCGCCTGCACGAGTTCCGCCGACAGTTCGCGGACCCGGGCCCGCAACTGGGCGAGCTCGCGCTCGGCAGCGGACAGCGGCACAACAACGTTGACGACGGCAATGGCGGCCGTAGCGGACGTGTCGAAGCCGTCACGAGCCGGTGACGAAGGAAGATGCGCGGAAAAAGGCACGACAGTCGACGTATCCATGACTTTCCCTCTCAGGAAGCGGTGTGGACAGCGAAGCGGATGCGCATCCAGGGCGCGAAGACGAAAGAACGCATGCGGGTCTCTAGCCTCCAGGGGTGAACCGCGACGCGCAGCGCGCGACGGGCAAATTGCTACGGTGCGACGTAACGAAATTTACATTCAGTAACATGAACTGCGTATTTCGGAAGGCATTGTTTATTCGTCCGATCATGCGCGGCGATGATATCTCAAAAGTAGAAAAAATGCAGTCACACCAAGGGTTGGCGCCTACATTTCACGCAATGGTTGATGTATTGCAACATGACAAGGCGGTCAATTTTGTAGGAATAATACCGACGCCAAATGTCAAACAGGCGGCGTCATTTTGTAACGGACAACAAAAAAGGAGCCCGAAGGCTCCTTTTTTGCTTGATCCGCGGCGCTGCGCCGCGCGATCGGGGTGGGCGAGACGCGTGGTTTAACCGACGAACGCCTTTTCGACCACGTAGTGACCCGGCGCGTTGTTGCTGCCTTCCTCGAAACCGAGGTCGTCGAGCAGCTTGCGCGTGTCGCGCAGCATGTGCGGGCTGCCGCACAGCATGACACGGTCGTTTTCGAGCGAAAAGCCCGGCACGCCGAGGTCGGCGAACAGCTTTTCGGTTTCGATCAACTCGGTGATGCGGCCACGGTTCTCGAATGCTTCGCGCGTGACCGTGGGGTAATACAGCAGCTTTTCCTGCACCAGTTCGCCGAGGTGTTCATGCGCCGGCAGGTGGTCGGTGATGTATTCCTTGTACGCCAGTTCGTCGACGAAGCGGCAGGTGTGCGTCAGCACGACGCGCTCGTAGCGGTCGTAAATGTCCGGATCTTTGATGATCGACATGAACGGCGCGAGGCCCGTGCCGGTGGACAGCAGCCACAGCGTCTTGCCCGGCAGCAGGTTGTCGGCCATCAGCGTGCCGACCGGCTTCTTGCCGATCAGGACTTCGTCGCCGACCTTCAGATGCTGCAGACGCGACGTGAGCGGGCCGTCCTGCACCTTGATGCTCAGGAACTCGAGGTGCTCTTCGTAGTTCGCGCTCGCCAGGCTATAGGCGCGGATCAGCGGCTTGCCGTCGACTTCGAGGCCCACCATCGTGAACTGGCCGTTCTCGAAACGGAACGCCGGGTCGCGCGTGCAGGTGAAGCTGAAAAGCGTATCGGTCCAGTGGTGGACGCTCAGGACGGTCTGTGTGTTCAGGTTGCTCATGGCTTCTTGGATAGTGCGAAAAAGGCGGCCAGTCGTTAGAGCCGGCCGGCACGGCAAGGGCGATGCTGCGTTCACCCGGAGTCGGGAATCACGCGCAATCCGCTATTTTACCGCGCCGGCTGCCCGAGGGCGGCGACGCGGCGGTTGAGCGTGGTGAAGCGGGTACCGGACCAGGAAGCGGCGGCGCCGGCCGTTGATACAGTCGGGCGCCGCGAAGTACGTTGGCTTGGCTGCCGGCGCGCTTCAGCAAGGGAACGGCGATGGGCGAACGCCGCGCAGGGCGGCTGCCATCGGCTGTCCGGCATGCGCCGGGTAGGCGCGCCGCGCGGGCAACTTGTTCGCGATGATACCGAAAGCCGCCGGGCACTGCAGCATTGACCCTGCTGATAAAACTGGCAAAAGCGCGGTCGCGGTCGGGCGAGAGGGATGGCCGCGACAGACCTGGCGCTAGCGCGGTGGTCTTCCGTCAATCAGATCGGGAGCGGATCTTATTGGTACACAGGCGTAGCCTGAAAGCCGTATTGACCTTCGTAAAGCCAAGCCCGATAGCGTTAAGCGCGTTTCGTCGATTGATCACGCCGGCGCCGCCACGCGCTTCTTCCCGCGTTGCTTCAACACCCGCGCCTGCAGCACGATCACCAGCAGCAGAAACACGCCGCGAATCACCGACTGCCAGTACGCCGACAAGCTGATGAACCCCAGTCCGTTCTCGAAATTCAGCAGATTGAACACGAGACCGAGCAGCAGCACGCCGGCAATCGTCATCGCGATCGAGCCTTCGCCGCCGCTCAGCAAGGTGCCGCCGAGCACCACCGCCGAAATCGCGAACAGCTCCCAGCCCACGCCCTCGTTCGGTTGCCCCGCGCCGAACTGCGCCGCGAGGATTACGCCGGCCATACCGGCCAGCACGCCGCTCACCGCATAGGCCATCACGAGCGTGCGGTCGACGTTCAGGCCCATCAGCCGCGCTGCTTCCTCGCTGCCGCCGACTGCCAGCGAATGCCGTCCGAAGCGCGTGCTGCGCAGCGCCAGCCAACCGGCCAGCGCGGCGGCCACCGCGACGAGCCCCGGAATCGGCAGCCCGAACAGATCGCCTTGACCGAAGTTGCCGAAGTTCGAATCGGCCGCGATCGACACCGCGTCGTTCTTGCCGAGCAGCAGCGCGACGCCATGCGCCCCGAGGCTGGTCGCGAGCGTCACGATGAACGGCAGGATTTTCAGGCGCGTGATGATCAAGCCGTTCAGCACGCCGACCGCGAGTCCGGCGGCGCAGCCCGCCAGCACGGCGACCCAACTGCCGTAGACGCTGGTCAGCGCGGCGACCACGCTCGCCAGCGCCGCTACCGTGCCGACGGACAGATCGATGCCGCCGGTGATGATCACGAACGCCATACCGACCGAGATCAGCGCGAACATCGAGTTGTAGCGCCAGAAAGACGTGATGTTGTACGCCGAGCCGAAATGGTCGTAGCGCACGAGGCCGAATACGACGAGGCCGACCAGCGCGAGCAGGATAGGGAGATTCTTTTTCATCGCATCGAGTCCGGGAGTGTCCTTGCCTTGTCTTGCGGTTCAGCGTGAGCGCCGCTGCACATACACCGCCGCGACGATGATGCCGGCCTTCACCACCAGCGCTGCCGCATCGGGAATGCCGTGCGCGAGCAGGGTGTAGCGCAACAACTGGATGATCAGCGCGCCGATCAGCGTGCCACCGATATACGCCTTGCCGCCCGTCAACGCCGTTCCGCCGACGGCCACCGCCGCAATCGCATCGAGTTCGACGCCGAGCCCGACCACGTTCGCATCGGAAGAAGAATTCACCGAGATCGAGATCAGCCCCGCCAAACCGGCGAGCGCCGCGCACAGCGTGTAGGCGATCAGCTTGACGGTGGCGGTCGGCACGCCGCACAGATACGCGGCCTTTTCGTTGCCGCCGGTGATCAGCAGATACTGGCCGAACAGCGTTTTACGCACGACCCACACGAACACGGCGACCAGCGCCAGCATCAGCAGCACCTGGAACGGCACGCCGGCCACCTTGCCGAGTGCGATCCACTGGAACGCGGGCGTGTTGAACGCTTGCAGGCTACCGTCGGTGACGACCTGCGCAATGCCGCGTCCGGCGATGAACAGCACCAGCGTCGCGACAATCGGCTGCACGGCGAGCCTCGTCACCAGCCAGCCGTTGAACACGCCGCACAACGCGGCGGCCAGCACCGGCAGCACGAACGCGAGTGCAATGCCGGCGGGTCCGGCGATGTTCAGGAACAGCATTGGCGCGAGTGCGCCGGAAATCGCCATCGACGCGCCCACCGACAGATCGATGCCGCCCGTCGCCACTACCAGCGTCATGCCGATGCCGACGATCACGATCGTCACGACCTGGGTCATGTTGACGTTGAAGGTTTGCAGCGACCAGAAGTGCGGGGTGAAGATCAGATTGAACAGCACCATGGCGAGCAGCACGATGACTTCGCGCTGCATCGCGAGCCGGCGCCATTTCTGCACGGTGCTGGCCGCTTTGACGCGCGGCGCGGCGCTGATTTGCGCGGCGCTTTCGCCGTGGCGCGGTTCGGTGTGCAACGATTCGGTGTGCAGCTTAAGCGCCATGACGGTCGCCCTCCAACGCGTCTTCGATATGGGCGGCGTTCGCCGTTTGCGCGGCGTCGGCCAACGCCGAGTGGCCATCGCTGCCGTAGGCGATGGCGTCCATGATCGCGGTCTCGCTCATGTCGGCGCCGTTCAGTTCGGCGACGGTGCGGCCGTCGCGAATCACCACGGCGCGATCGGCGACGGCGGTCAGCTCCTCCAGTTCCGAGGCCGACAGCAGCACGCCGAGTCCCGCGTCGCGCAACTCGCGCACGATCTTCGCGACATCGGCTTTGGCGCCGACGTCGATGCCGCGCGTCGGTTCGTCGAGCAGCAGCAACGACGGTTCGGCGGCCAGCCAGCGCGCCAGCAATACCTTCTGCTGATTGCCGCCGGACAGTTCGCGGATCGGCTGATCGGCGGAACGCAGTTTGATGCCGAGCGACGCGATGAAACGGTCGACGATCGCCTGCTGCTTCTTCACGTCGACAATGCCGTTTCGGGTCAGCGTGCGCAGACAGACCAGCGTGAGATTGTCGCGCACCGACAGTTCGGGGACGATGCCTTCGGCCTTGCGGTCTTCGGTGAGATACGCGAGCCCACGCGCGATCGCGTCTTGCGGCGACTTCAGCGTGACGGTTTCGCCGTTCAGCGACAGCGAGCCTTGCTCCAGCGGATCGGCGCCGAACATCAGCCGCATGGTTTCGGTGCGGCCCGAACCGAGCAGGCCCGCGAGGCCGACCGCTTCGCCCGCATGCACCTGGAGCGAGACGTCGCTCACTTTCGGCGGTGCGCTCAGATTGATGGCGGCTAGCGCCTGCTTGCCGCGTCGCGCGAGGTTCGCTTCGCGTGCGGAAGTGTCGTCCTGCACGACGGCGGCGAGCGTGCGGCCGAGCATCGTCGTGACGAGCTGCAGTTTGTCCATGGCGGCCATCGTGCTTTGCGCGACGGTCTGGCCGTCGCGCATCACGGTGACGCGGTCGCACAGCGCATAGAGTTCGTCGAGCCGGTGCGACACGAAAATCACCGCGCGGCCGTCGTCGCGCAGTTTGCGCACCACGGTGAACAGCAACTCCACTTCGCGTTCGTCGAGCGACGACGTGGACTCGTCCATGATGACCATCCTGGCGTCCGCCGATACCGCGCGCGCCAGCGCCACCATCTGCTGGATCGCGGTCGAATAGCTGGCCACCGGTTTCTTCACGTCGATCTGCAAGCCGAACGATTCAAGCAGCGCGGCGGCGCGTTGCTGCACCGCGCGCCAATCGATTAGCCCGAAACGGCGCGGTTCGCGACCGAGAAAAATGTTTTCCGCCACCGAGCGGAACGGCACCAGATTGATCTCCTGATAGATCGTGCTGATGCCGGCTTCGCGCGCCAGTTTCGGCGTGCGGAAATCGACCTCGCGGCCTTCGAAGCGCACGCTGCCCGAGCCGCGTCGATAGGCGCCGGTCAGGATCTTGATCATGGTCGATTTGCCGGCGCCGTTCTGGCCGATCAGCGCGTGGACTTCACCGGCGGCGACGCTCAGGTTGGCGCCACGCAAGGCGGCCACGCCGCCGAAGCTGATGCCGATGTCCTGCATCTCGAGCAGCGGCGAAACGTTGGGGGGAGAGTCTGGCGTCTGCGTGGCGGATGGCGTCACGGGTGTTCTCCTGATGCATGTGCTGGCTGCGTCTACTGCGCGGGCGTGTTGCACGGACTCGGGCTGCGCATCGACCTGCCGCGCCTGCCGCGACCCGGACGGGCTGGGTGGGCTTCGTGGGCGGCACGGTAACGCAGCGTGCGCGCCGAAGCGCTTTGGCGCCGTTGCGCGATCGAGCGACCTCGCCAAACCATGGTACGCCGCGTAAAAGCGAAGCGACGGTCCGTGCGGGCACGGGCGCGTCGCTTCGAACCCTTCCCGCCATCCGCTCGCCGAGGAGACGTTTTTAAAAGCGGATGACGTCCTACTGCAACGCTTGTTCCAACGAAGCCTCACGAGTGAAGGGAGGCTTCACCGTCAACCATCAATCAATAGCCGTACTGCATGTTCTGCTGCACGTTGCTCTTGTCGTAGAAACGGTCCGACACCTTCACCCACGTCGGCACCTTTTCACCCTTCGCGTAACGTTGCGCAACGTCGCAGGCGAGCGGGCCGAAGAACGGGCTCGACTGCACGCTCGCGCCGAGTTCGCCGGCGGCGATCGCATCCATGCCGCCCTTGGTGCCGTCGATCGTGACGATCTGGATATCCTTGCCCGGCTGCTTGCCGGCCGCCTTGATCGCGGCGATCGCGCCGAGCGCCATTTCGTCGTTATGCGCGTAGACCGCGGTGACGTCCGGATGCGCCTGCAACAGCGTCTCCATCACCTGACGACCCTTGTCGCGAGCGAAGTCGCCGCTTTGCGACGCGATGATCGTCATGCCCGGATTCTTGGCGATGACTTCGTCGAAGCCCTTCTTGCGATCGTTCGCGGCAGACGCGCCGGTGGTGCCTTCGAGTTCGATGATCTTGGCCTTGCCGCCGGTCGCCTTGACGAGCCAGTCAGCGGCGCGATGCCCCTGATCGATGAAGTCCGAGCCGATGAAGGTGATGTAATCGCGGCCCGCTTTGGCGACCGATTGATCGACGTCGCGGTCGACCAGAATCACCGGAATGCCGGCCTTTTTAGCCTGCAGCACGATCGGTGCGAGCGGCTTCTCTTCACGCGGCGGGAACACCAGCAGATCGACGTGCTGCGCGATCATGCTTTGAATGTCGGAGACCTGTTTGGAGTTGGAGCCGTTGGCGTCGGTCATGACCATCTGCCAGCCGCACTTTGCCGCGATGTCCTTGAAGCTCTTGGTTTCCGCGAGACGCCACGGATTGTTGCTTTCGGTCTGCGCGAAGCCGACCTTCAGCGGAGTCTTGGTGGGCAACTTCGGCAACGCGTCGTCGGCGTGCGCGGTCGCGACGCCAAAACCGATTGCCAGAGCCAGCAGCGAACCCGCCAGCGGACGAATCTGCTGCTTGCGCACGTGAGCGCGCGACTGCGTGTTGAGCGACGCCATGTCTTCCTCCAGTACCTGGTGAGGTAGGTTGTATTTGCTTTTTGTGTTTCTCCTGCCGGCCGACGCTGTTCCGCCACAACCGGACGTGCCGATTATTCCACTCAGAATTATTATCGGTCAATCACTAATAATATTAATTGCTGGCCTTTTTGCCTCGGTAATTACCCTGACCGACGCACGTTCGACGAGTGGTCCGTCGAGCTTTACCATGCGATGCCGCACCGGTGCGCCGGCCGCGCGGTTCTGTTCTTCCTGCAGCAGGGTTTCGACCGCCCAGCGGCCTAGCTCGTAGTTCGGCAGCACGACGGTCGAGAGCGGCGGATGCGTGTGGCGGGCGATTTCCTGGTCGTCGTAACCGAGCACCGAGACGTCTTCGGGCACGCGCAGGCCGAGCTGTTTCAGGGCTTCGATCGCGCCGAGCGCGGTCAGGTCGTTGGCGCAGAAAATCGCGGTGGGCGGATTGGTTTCGCGCATCAGCGAGAGAGTCAGTTCGAAGCCGACGCCCGAGCTCCAATCGCCGTCGCGAACCAGTTCCGGCGCGTAGGGCAGGTCGGCGGTGGCCAGCGCGGTGCGATAGCCTTTGAGGCGGTCTTTCGACGCGTCCTGCCACGGTTCGCCGTTGATATAGCCGATGCGGCGGTGTCCGGACTGCAGCAGATAGTCGGTCGCCAGATGGCCGCCGGCGACTTCGGCCGGCACGACCGACGACACGCCGCCTTCGCTCGTATAGCAGTTCAGCAACACGGTCGGCACCTGCGACAGCGCGGCCGGCAGCGTCACCTTGCGCGTGTAGACGGTCGCGTAGATCACGCCGAACACATGCGGGTTGGACAGCGTCGTGTCGAGCACCTGCTTTTCGATGTCGGCGTTGCCGTGCGTCGAATAGACCGCCAGCATCTTGCCGGCCGCGTAGGCCGCGTCGCGCGCGCCGTCGACGTTGACGACCGGGTGCGGGCTGGTGGAAATTTCGTCAGCGAGATAGACGATCAGATTGCGGTCGTCGGCCGAGGCCGGCACCGGCTCGCGCAGCGACAAGCGGTAGCCGAGGTCATGCGCGGCCTTCAGCACCTTGGCGCGGGTGGCCTCGGAAAACTTCGCGCCGGTGGCGTTGTTCAGCACCAGCGAGACAGTGGATTGCGACACGCCGGTGAGCTTGGCGATGTCGGTCATGGTGGGGCGGCGTTGAGTCGATTTTTTCATTGTGCGGGCCGCGCTGCAGCGGCGCTAAAGCGTGAGCATGCCGAGGCATTGTGGTGCTGACGGTACCACTAATAATATGTGCGCGGCAACGCACGCTAACCCGCCATTTGGGAATGACTATGCACGTCCTAGGGTCGTGTTTTTGGCAAATTTATTACTAATAATATTGACCGATACGCTTTGGCGTGCGATTCTCGGTCGCGCGGACTTCCAGGGTCCGCCGGCCGCGCGCAGTGCGCGGCACGCTACAGGAGACAAGCGATGCGCGTTGCTGCCGGCCTTCGTCCGAGGCCCCGCCTTTTCTGACCATGCGCGACGTTTCCCTGAACTCGAACCGGCCGCTCGCGACGGCGGCGGCGCCTAACGAGCTTGCATGGCTCGACGATCCTGCCATTGCGCCCACGCTTGTTATGTTGCAAGCCGGGTCATTGCGCGCGGTACTCGCGCCCGCAGTGGGCGGCGCGCTCGCCGCTTTCTACGAAGTCACGCCCGAGGGTCCATTGCATTGGCTGCGGCCGGCGACGTCGGCGGCGTTCACCGAACGCGATCCGCTGCGGATGGCGAGCTTTCCGCTGTTCCCCTATTGCAACCGGATTCGCGATGCGCGCTTCGAGTTCGACGGCGTCGCGATCGACCTCGCCGGCAACGACACGCGTTTCGCGCATGCGCTGCACGGGAACGCGTGGCGGCATCCGTGGCGAGTCGGCGCGCGCACCGAAAGCTCGGTGGACTTGCACTTCGAACACGAACCGGATTCGCGGATTCCCGGCGACTGGCCGTTTCGCTATCGCGCGCAGCAGCGCATTGCGCTGAGCGGCGGCGCGTTGGTCATCACGTTGTCCGCGCAGAACGTGGACGACCGGCCGATGCCGTTCGGCATGGGCCATCACCCGTACTATCCGCGCACCGCGGCGACTCGCGTGCATGCCGACGTTCGGGCCATGTGGCACGCCGACGCCGATGTACTGCCGACGCATCTCGGCCCGCATCGCGCTGTGGATGCCTTGCGTGAAGGTATGTCGCCGGATGCGTTCGAGCTCGACAATAACTTCGCGAACTGGTCGCGTGAGGCAACGATTGCGTGGCCCGACGAACACCGCCAACTGACCATGACCGCCGACGCGCCGTTCGATCACATGGTGGTGTACGCACCGGCTGACGATCCGCAGTTGTGCGTGGAACCGGTGACGAATACAACGGACTGTTTCAACGCGGTCGGCCCGCGTGAGCAGGTGGGCGGCTGTGTATTGCAGGCGGGCGAGGAGCTGGCCGCAACGGTGAAGTGGACGCCGCAACGCGGATAAGCGCGCGTCACTCCACCCGGTCACTCCACCCGCAAGCGCGCCATATACGGCAAATGATCCGACAGCCACGCCGTCTCCTGCGTCGGCTGAATCCATTCGATCGGCTTCATGCCGCGCACGAACATCTTGTCCAGCGCGAGCGCCGGTGAAAATGCCGGGAACGTGCGCCCCGATTCACCGAGCAACGTCGCCACTTCCTGCAAACCGTGCTCGCCGAACAGCGGCACCGAGTCGTTACGCCAATCGTTGAAATCGCCGGCCAGCACCAGCGGACCCTCGGGCGCTTCCTTAGCGATCCAATGCGCGATCCAGTTCATCTGCCGCAAGCGCGCCGAGCGCGTCAGCGCGAGATGCGCACACAACAGCGTGACCGAATGACCGCCGAACGTGGCCCGCGCCACCAGCAAACCGCGCTTTTCGAAACGATGCGCGGAGATGTCCCAGCGTCCGCCGAGATCGAGCGGATGCGGCGACAGAATTGCATTGCCGTGCCGCCATGACGGCTTGAACACGTTCGGCCCGAGCGCGATTTCTAGCTCCAGCGCGCGCGCGATTTCGGTGGCCTGGCAATGCCACACATCGTTCAACGGATCGGCGACCGGTGCGCCGAAACTGCTCGCCAGCACCGGCGACGGCATGCGCCGCGCCATCGCTTCCTGCAAAAAATACGCGTCTGCGTGAGTGGATTGCACCCAGCGCTGCATGGCCTGCCACGCCTGAAAGCCGAGCGGTGTGCGGCCCTTGTGCAGGTTCCAGCTCACCGCAATGAAGTCCTTCGGCGCAATGCTTTCGCGGATTAATTCTTCGGGGTTTCGCATGCCGCGTTATCCACGTGTTCTGTTTGAGGGCTTCAGCGAAGAGGCCCGTGTTACCAGCGGGTTGCTCGCGCGTGGCTCGTATCGATGGGTTCGGGTGGGCGCGTAGTCGTTTGCACACGCATTCGCAGAGGCCAGGCTAGTTCGCACTGGTCGCCGTATTCGCGAGACTGGCTTTCACGCGGTAGACCAGGTTCGGATTCTTGTCGACGATCGTCCAGCTCGCCCACTGACCCGCCGCCACCTTCAAACCCGGATGGCTCGCGCTCACCTGACGCGGTTGCGGCGGCAACTTGCAGCCGGTGTCGGTCTGCTGCGCGCCGTCTTCCTCGAAAGTCTCCTGTGCTTCGATCGACAGCGTGACCTCGTTCGCGTCCGCCTGCAGCGGCGAGACGGTCAGCGTGCGCGTCAGATCGAGACTGCCGCCGGGCTGGTCTTTACAGCCGACGTTATGTTGCACCACCTTGTGATGCGTATCCGTGCGCGCCTGGCCGACCGTGGTGGTGCCGTCGAACGAGTCGATCTGCTGGCCGTCGCGCATGACTTGCAACTGCCATTGCACGACCTGCTGCGCCGGACCTTGCTGCGCGTTCGCCAGCAACGAAGTGCCGAGCAGCACGGCCAGGATACTGGTTTTCCACATAGAAGAATTCTCCGGTCACTGCACCTGCCCGCGTGGACAGACGGTCATCTTACGCCTGATGGGCGGAACGTTTTTCTGACACGCCAAACGGGGCCGGGTTCAGCAACAATGCATTTCAGTTGCGGGCTTGAGCCCCCGAAAACAACCGGTTGTTAGCAGCAGAGCCGCACGACTGCTGGCTTGCACACGAATATGTCGTCGTTACACTGGACTTGAAACGGCGCCTAACGGTAGCCGCTGCAGCAAGACCAGCCAGACGGGGTGAGCGATGACAACAGCAATGGTCAAACAGGAAATCGCCGTGGCATCTTTCAGTCAGGTGTACGACCTCGATCAGGTCGAGACCGCGCTGAACGATCTCGGCGAAGGCGCAAACGAGGCGCTGCGCGCCATGTACGAAAAGATGCTGAAAACCGGCAATCTGCGTTTCTGCGTCAAGCCGAACCGGATGCCGTCGATCGACGATCTGATCGGCGCGCTGCCCAACTTTTCAGCGCCGCTCGACGACATCCGCAAGCAGGTCGCGTTGTGCCTCGAGACCGAAGACCGGCTCGAACTGATGCCGATCCTGCTGCTCGGCGACCCCGGCATCGGCAAGACTCACTTTGCCAAGCAGTTGGCGCGCCTGCTCGGCACCGCCTATCAATATGTGGCGATGAGTTCGTTGACGGCGGGCTGGATTCTGTCGGGCGCTTCGTCGCAATGGAAGAACGCGAAGCCGGGCAAGGTGTTCGACGCGCTCGTGAACGGCAGCTACGCGAACCCCGTGATTGCTGTGGATGAAATCGACAAGGCCACCGGCGATTCACAATACGATCCGCTCGGCGCGTTGTACGCGCTGCTGGAGCACGACACAGCGCAGACCTTCATCGACGAATTCGCGGAGATTCCGATCAACGCGGGGCATGTGATCTGGATCGCGACCGCGAACGACGAACGCTCGATCCCCGAGCCGATCCTGAACCGCATGAACGTGTATGAGATTCCGCCGCCGGATCACGCGGGCGCGCGCCGCATCGCCCAATCGATCTACGACGAGATCCGCTCGGCGCACAACTGGGGGCAGCGCTTTCCCGAGCAGATCGGCGACGGCGCCCTCGACGCGCTGACGGCGGCCTCGCCGCGCGAAATGCGTCGGGCGATTCTCAATGGCTTCGGCTCGGCGCGCATCGACGGACGCGATCGGATCGAAGCCGGCGACATTCGCCTCGACTACGGAAATCGGCGAAAACCCATCGGATTTTGAGGTTTTTGCCCATTTTTCATAGAAAAGCCGCCTCCGAGCGGCTTTTTTGTCGCCCCAAACTGGGCATCCCTGCCGCAAATGCGGAGATTGCCGCAGCAATTGTTGCTGATTATGAGATGTTAAGTTGCTTTCAATCGGTCCAATTTTTCGATAGTCAGGGAATACACTGAGCTCCATCGACATGGCCTCTACGCCACCGCGCCAGACGTCACTCGCCAAGCACAGAACCCGAATTCAACGACTATTGGAAACCATCATGAGAACCGCTTCCTTCGCTTTGCTTTTCTCCGTTGCTGTCGCGGCCCCTGCTTTCGCGAGCGGTTATGGTCCGGCAACCTCGTATCGTCCCGAAGTCGCCACGTACACGCAGTCGAGCGGTGTGAGCCGCGCGCAAGTTAAAGCGGACGTGGTGCAGGCCCGCGCCGACGGCGAACTGAATCAGAATCCGTACGCGCCGGTTTCCGCCGACAGCGTCCGCGCCACGCCGGATAACGCCCCGAAGACGCGCGCTCAGGTGAAGGCCGAACTGGCCGAAGCCCGCGCCAACGGCGAACTGAATGTGAACCCGAACGCGCCCGCTTATCAGCAACAACTCGCGCTGGGTGGCTACACGCCGCCGCGTGCGCAAGCGACGAGCTCGGTGGTCGAAGCGTCGCGCCGTACCGTGAGCACGCAGAACTAAACGTTTGCGCGGTTCGTTATCTCTGCGCTGTCTGCACGCTGACGCTGCGTTGTCTCTGCGTCCGCGCGCGGCACGCGCCGCGCAGGCTGTCGCGAGACCTCGCGAAGAAGTGAGCGCCGCACGCTTCGACGGCGTACACTGGTCCGTCTGGCCGCTACGTTTGACCCGCTGAAGACCGAATGCAAATGCCCGCCGTCGTTTCCGACGGCGGGCATTTGCGTCTGTGCGGCGTCGTACAATTTGCGTAACGGTTGCAGAAACGGCAGGAACGTTCGACAGCGAGCGGTGGGCGGCACTCGATAGCCGCATCCTGTCTTCATCACTATCGGGTGAACGAGGCAGCGCGCGGTGAGGTCGGCCGCGTCAAGGGACATGGACCAAATCGAATGTGTAGTGATCGGCGCGGGTGTGGTCGGTCTGGCAGTGGCGCGCGCGCTGGCTGCGCGCGGTCGTGAAGTGATCGTGCTGGAGGCCGCCGAAGCGATCGGTGTGGGCACCAGCTCACGCAACAGCGAAGTGATTCACGCGGGTATCTACTATCCACGCGGCTCGCAGAAGGCGGCGCTCTGCGTGCGCGGCCGCGAGATGCTTTACGACTTCTGCGCCGAGCACAACGTGCCGCATTCGCGCTGCGGCAAACTGCTGGTCGCCACCTCGCGCAACCAGATTCCCCAGCTCGAAAGCATCATGGCCAAGGGCCGAGAGAACGGCGTGCTCGACCTGCTGCGGATGGACGGCGATCAGGCGCAGGCGCTCGAGCCGGCACTCGAATGTGTCGAAGCGGTGTTCTCGCCGCAGACGGGTATCGTCGACAGTCATCAGTTGATGCTGGCGATTCAGGGCGATGCCGAACGCGACGGCGCGGTGTGCGCGTTTCACGCGCCGGTCGAAGCGATCGAAGCGAGCAACGGCCGCTTCATCATCAAGGTCGGCGGCAGCGCGCCGACCACGATCAGCGCCGCGTGCGTGATCAACAGCGCGGGTCTGCACGCGAATGCACTAGCGCGGCAGATTCGCGGACTCGACGCGCGTCACGTGCCGCCGCTTTATCTCGCGCGCGGCAACTACTTCAGCATTTCGGGGCGCGCGCCATTCAGCCGTCTGATCTATCCGATGCCGAACGAAGCCGGCCTCGGCGTGCATCTGACGATCGATCTCGGCGGCCAGGCGCGTTTCGGTCCCGACGTCGAATGGGTCGACGCGATTAATTACGACGTCGATCCCCATCGCGCGGAATCGTTTTACGCGGCGATTCGCGCGTATTGGCCCGCGCTGCCCGACGACGCGCTGCAACCCGCTTATGCGGGGATTCGTCCGAAGCTTTCCGGCCCGGGCGAACCGGCTGCGGATTTTCTGATTCAAGGTCCGGCCGCGCATGGTGTGCGTGGGCTCGTCAATCTGTTCGGGATCGAGTCGCCAGGATTGACGGCGTCGCTGGCGATCGCGCAGCGGGTCTGCGAGTTGAGCGGACGCGCGTAGGTCGAGCGGGAATCGTCGCTTGCTTTAATGCGCCGCAAAGAGACCGCGCGCCGTTCTCTTTGCGAGTCATTCTCATCGCGCGCAATCCCTGCCCAAGCTCCCGCGCGACATTCTGGCGCAGGGGCGTACCGATTCGGTTATCTCTATCATTTGAGCCGTCACGCGCGACGGCTTCGTTGCTATCCTTGGGGACCGCTGTCACTAGAACGGCGATCAGTTCTATATAAATGGAGTGAGTCCCCCATGAAATCTTCCCGTCGTACGTTTTTGATCACCAGCATTGGTGTGGCGTCCACGTTCGCGCTGTCGCGTTCGGCTTTTGCCGATGCACCGAAAGTTGCCGAAACCGATCCGACCGCACAAGCACTTGGTTACAAGGCCGACGCCAGCAAGGTCGACAAAGCCAAGTTCGCGAAATACGCAGCGGGCCAGGACTGCGGCAACTGCAGCTTCTATCAAGCCAAGCCCACCGACGCATGGGGCGGCTGCCCGATGTTCGCGGGCAAGCAGGTCGCCAGCAAAGGTTGGTGCAGTGCATATAACAAGAAGGCCTGATTACGTCTGAACCGCGCGCACGTTTAGTGACGCGCGAAGTGCGCCGCAACATCGCGGCGCGAGATCGAGCTTCGATCATTGAGGCGTCTGCCGCTCCCCGCGACAGACGCCTTTTTGCTGTCCGCTTGCGATCTACAGTTATCCGCTTCGCAGCGCGCATTGCTGCTTGAAAACAGCGGGTGCGCTCTTTACACTCCAAGTCGATTCTTGCGACTGACGTTGCTCTTCTACGTTCGCGCTCGCGCACTTCGCGCGAACACGGCGTACCACGGGACCCATTTCGCCGGCTGGAGATTCGCATGGCACCCGCGTCAAAGAGCTTCAATACACGCGCCGTCGTCGCGGCGGTGATCGGCAACGCGCTCGAATGGTACGACTTCACCGTGTTCGGTTTTCTGACGGTGGTGATCGCGCAACTGTTCTTTCCGGCGGGCAGCGAGTACACGTCGTTGCTCCTGACTACCGCGACCTTCGGCGTCGCTTTCGTGATGCGGCCGATCGGCGCCATCGTGCTCGGACTCTACGCGGATCGCGCGGGACGCAAGGCGGCGTTATCGCTCGTCATCGCGCTGATGACGCTCGGCATTCTGCTGCTGGCGATTGCGCCGCCGTATTCGGCGATCGGCATCGGCGCTCCGTTGATGATTGTGCTCGGGCGTCTGCTGCAAGGCTTTTCCGCGGGCGGTGAGTTCGGCAGTTCGACGGCGCTGCTGATCGAAGCGGCGCCGTTCTCGAAGCGCGGCTTCTACGGTAGCTGGCAGATGTCGAGCCAGGCGGCGGCGCTGCTGCTCGGCGCGTTGGTGGGCGCGGCGATCTCGCACGGTTTGTCGCCCGATGCATTGAAGTCCTGGGGCTGGCGTGTGCCGTTCGTGATCGGCCTGATTATCGGCCCGATCGGGTTTTATATTCGCCGGCATCTGGCCGACTCCGAGGCCTTTCTGCACGCGCAAAAAACCGCACGGCGCGCGACGCTCGGTGAGGTCTTCAAAAGCCATAGCCGCGACGTGCTGTGCGGACTTGGTTCGGTGATCGCGCTCACGGTGACGGTCTACGTGCTGATCAGTTATCTGCCGACCTTTGCGGTCAAGCAACTCAAGCTGCCTTACGCGCAATCCTTCTATGCGGTGATCGTCGGCAATCTGCTGTTGATGGTGCTCTCGCCGCTGGCCGGCGCATGGTCGGACCGGATTGGACGCAAGGGTTTGTCGCTGTGGTCGCTGGGGATCACGCTCGCGATCATCTATCCGCTGTTCGCGTGGCTCGCGGCGGAGCCGAGCGTGTCGAAACTGATTCTTGTGCAGGCGCTTCTGTCGATCACGCTGTCGGGCTATTACGGGCCCTTCGGCGCGTTGATCGCCGAGCTGTTTCCGGCGAACGTGCGCTCGATCGGTTTATCGCTCGCCTATAACGTCGCAGTGATGGTGTTCGGCGGTTTCGGGCCGCTTCTCGTGACGTGGCTGATCGAGTCGACCGGCTCGCCGCTCGCGCCGACTTACTACGTGATGAGCGGATTGGCGTTGTCGATCGTCGCGGTGGCGTGCATTCCCGGCAAGCGTCACGCGGATCTCGACGCGCGGCGAAAACCGGCGTGACATGTGGTCCGATTCGAATCAGGTGTTGAGGCCTGATCTGAGCAATCCAACTCTCTAACTCTCTAACTCCGGGCCTGCATCAACGGCGGGCGTTTATCGAACCACGGTCGCGCCGTTTCGAGTTGTGCGGCCAGACGCAGCAGCGTCGCTTCGCCGCCTTCGCGCGCGGCGAATTGCACGCCGACCGGCAAACCCCGCGCATTCCAGTACAACGGCACCGACATCGCCGGTTGCCCCGTCAGATTGAACAACTCCGTGCAGCCCGCCCACGCGAACGCCTTGTTCGACGCCTCGGTCAGCAGCTTTCTCATGAGCGCCTCGATCGGCAACGCGCTGACCGCGCGCATCTGCATCCGCTCGGCCGAGGTGGGATGCATCTCGCCGATCTTGATCGGCGGCGCGGCCAGCGTGGCGCACAACACCACGTCGTAGCGGTTCAGCAGATCGGTGAGGCGTGCGGTGATGCGGCGTTGTTCTTCGAGCGCGGAGGGCAAGCCGCGCTCGCCGAGCTTACGGCCCATGTGCGCCATGGCCCACGTCGAAATTTCGAACTCGCTGCGCGATGGTTTGCGGCCCGTAATGCGGTCGGCGTTCAGCACCAACTCTTCCGCTGTCACCGACCAGAGCATAAGAAACGCGTGACGAACCGTCGCGAAGTCGATGCCGAGCGAAACCGGTTCGATGTTGTGACCGAGCGACATGGCGAGCTGCGCGGCGTCGTCGAGCGCGGCGCGCGAGTCGGCGGAGAGCACGGGCGCCAGCATCGGCTCGGTGACGTACGCGATATTCAGCGGCTTGCACGGCTCGCGGCTCGCGCCGAGAAAGGTGCCGGGCGCGCCGAGTGGCCGCTGCGCATTACCCGACAGCAGATCGAGCAATAACGCGCTATCGCGTACGCTGCGCGAGACCGCATGATCGACGCCGAGATCGCCGGCGCCCGGCGGCGCGACGCGCGGCACGCGAGCTCGCGAAGGTTTGAGACCGAACAGTCCGCAGCACGAAGCGGGAATGCGGATCGAACCGCCACCGTCCGACGCATGCGCGAGCGGCACGATGCCGGCGGCCACCGCCGCCGCTGCGCCACCGCTGGAGCCGCCCGGCGTGTGGTCGAGATTCCACGGATTGCGGCACGCGCCGAACAGTTCGGGCTCCGTATAAGGCATCTGGCCGAGTTCGGAGGTGCTGGTCTTGGCGAAGATGTTGAGGCCGGCCGCTTTCGAGAGCGTGACGACCGGCGCGTCTTCCGTGGGAATGAAGTGGCGATAGTGGCGGCTGCCCATCGCCATGCGCAATCCGGCAATCGGCGCGCCCAGGTCTTTGATCAGATACGGCACGCCGGCCAACGCTGCCTGTGCGCTCGTGCTATCACTCGGGTCCGCGCCGTTGGCCCGGCTCGCGTCGTCGCGCGATGCACGGTGACGGGCTGCGTCGTAGTCTTTCAGGACGATGGCGTTGATCGCGGGATTAACGGCTTCGGTGCGCGAGATCGCGATGTCGAGCAATTCGCGAGCGCTCGCCTGGCGAGTCCGCACGAGTTCGGCGAGGCCGATGGCGTCATGGGCGAGATAGTCTGATAGCACGACGGAGAGGTCCTCGCTTTCGAATGGTGAGCCGGGTGGTTTTTCATGCGCTCGGTTAACCTGTTCGCCTGGACGTTGCGTCGCTCGGGTTTCAGGCTAATCGCCGCACATGAAAAAAGACGGCGAGTCGCGGACGCGCCGTCTTCAGGAGAGTAACTGAGTTACAGGCGAATCAAACGCCAATCAAACGCCAATCAACCGCACATCAAAGCCGCTCGGCAAGAAACGTCAGCGTGCGCCCATGCGCGAGCGCCGACGCGCGCTGGTTATACGACGCGCGCTCCGTGCAATTGAAGCCGTGATCCGCATTCGGATAGATGTGAAACTCGGCATCCGCGCGACCGGCGAAGCGCTCCTGAATCTGACCGACCGCCGACAACGGAATGTGCGCGTCGAGTTCGCCGTAATGGAATTGCATCGGCACCTTGATCTTCGCGGCTTCGTCGAGCTTATTCTGGATGCCGCCGCCGTAGTAGGCGACCGCGCCGTCGAGCGTGCCTTGCGCCGCCGCCAGATAAGCCAACTGGCCGCCGAAGCAGTAACCGATCGCTGCAAGCTTGCCGGTCACTTCGGGCATCGCGCGCAATGCGGCGGCTGCTGCGCCGATGTCGGACACGGCTTCGCCGACGTTGAGCTTCTGCATCAGTTCGACGCCCCTCGCGCGATCCGCGCCTTCGTACGTCAACTCGACGCGCGGCTGCAGCCGCCAGAACACGTCAGGCGCGAGCGCGACGTAGCCGTCATGCGCGTACTGTTCCACGATCGAGCGGATATGTCCGTTCACGCCGAAGATTTCCTGAATGATGATGACGGCCGGTCCTTTGCCGCCCTGGGGCAGCGCGAGGTATCCGCCGAAGCTGTCGTTGCCGGCGGGAATGTCGATCCATCGGGACGTGATGCTCATGGTGCTCTCCACATAGACCCGTGTGCGTTTTCGCACGAGGTCGGTCTGAATGAATGCCGGAGGCCTGAATGCCTGAAGCGGGCGGTCAGTTTGCCAAAAAAAGAAAGGCGCTGCAGCGAGGCCCCACGCGCGCTGACAAGGCACGCCGACAAGGCGTGCGCGGCATGAATCTCGTAAGACGATTGAAACGTTCTCGATTATTCATTTTTCGGCCGCGGACCCTCTCTATACAGTCGACGCTATCGGCTCGCGGTTGCCGCGAGCGCATGACCCAAAAGGAATCGATCATGAGTGAAGTCCGTTTTGTGACATCGTTTGCTGAACGTTTCGCGCTGCGAGTGCCGGTTGTGCAGGCGCCCATGGCCGGCGGCGCGACCACGCCCGCGCTGGTTGCGGCGGTCTCGAATGCCGGCGGCCTCGGTTTTCTGGCGGGCGCCGCGTTGCCGCCGGAGAAGATCGCGAGCGAAGTCGCGGCGATTCGCGCGCTGACGGATCGACCGTTCGGCGTGAACCTGTTCGTGCTCGACCCGGCCGCGCCGGACGACGCGACCGTGCGGCGCGCGCTCGAAGCCATCGACCCGTTGCGCGCCGAGTTCGACCTGCCGCCCGGCCAGCCGCTCGAACGCTATGCGCCGGATTTCCGCGCGCAACTGGAGATGCTGATCGAATTGCGCGTGCCGGTGGCGAGCTTCACCTTCGGGCTGCTGCCGGCGCACGACGTCGCGCGTTTGCATGACGCCGGTCTATATGTAATAGGCACGGCAACGCATACCGCCGAAGGCGTCGCCTGGCGCGACGTGGGCGCCGATGCGATCGCCGCGCAAGGCGCGGAGGCGGGCGCGCATCGCGGCACCTTCATCGGCGCGTTCGAAGACGCGCTGGTCGGCACCCTCGCGCTCGTGCCGCAACTGGTCGACGCGACCGGGCTGCCTGTGCTGGCGGCGGGCGGCATCATGGACGGCCGCGGCATCGTCGCCGCGCTCGCGCTCGGCGCGCAAGCGGCGGCCATGGGCACCGCGTTTCTCACCTGTCGCGAGAGCGCGATTCCGCAGGCCTGGAAAACCCGCGTACGCGATATGTCGGATACGTCGACCTCGGTGACGCGGGCCATCACCGGTCGACACGCGCGCGGCATACGCAATCCGTTGATGCAAAGTTTGAGCGAAACAGCGCAAAAGGTCGCGCCGTATCCGGTGCAAAACGCATTGACGCAGGAGTTGCGGCAGAGCGCGGGCCGTGCGCAGAACGCCGATTATCTGTCGCTCTGGTCGGGGCAGGGCGCTCCGCTCGGCCGTGCGCGCCCGGAGGGAATCAGTGCCGCAGAACTGATGGCGCAACTCGAACAGGAGTGGCATGCGGCGACGTCGCGGATCGCTGCGCAACAACGCTGATTCGGCATACGCCAGGCGCGCCCCGCAATGCTCGGCGGCGCGCCTTATTTTTAAGCACAAAGCCTATTTAAAACATTAACGGTTTAAGTCGCGAAAAGCTTTAGGCCGCGCTGTTAGGCGACAGCGCGACTTAGCGGAAACCCGCATGGGCTGGTGCTTTCAAGCCAGTCTCTCCAGACGGAATCAGTACCTGTTGGATAAACGCTATTAGTGTTGATCCCACTTCCTCAAAAAAGTCCCACAATTTAATTTGATGGCCTACACTTGCGCGCAAGTACGGGTTGCCGCCTGCCACAAACAGACCGGCGAGCGTGCTGGCCAAGTGCATGAACGATGCAACCGGCGTGGTCGTCCACGGGATTGAGCGACACGTGTAGGGGAAGCGGGGGCACAGGGCGATTACGTTGTTTTTGGGACCGAAACTGGAGACTTACATGAACATCAAGATTCAAAAGCTGTTGCCGATCAGCGCTGCGGCGATGCTGTTCGCGACGTTGGCAACTTCGGCTGCAGCCGACACGGTCGTCAAGATCGGTCACGTTGCACCGTTGACCGGCGGTATCGCTCACCTGGGTAAAGACAACGAAAACGGCGCGCGCCTGGCGGTTGAAGAAATCAACGCCAAGGGCCTGACGATCGGTGGCCAGAAAATCACGCTGCAACTCGACGCACAAGACGACGCAGCCGACCCGCGTACTGCTACGCAAGTCGCGCAGAAGCTGGTCGACGATAAGGTCGTCGCCGTGGTCGGTCACTTGAACTCGGGTACGTCGATTCCGGCTTCGAAGATCTATAGCGATGCAGGCATCGTTCAGATCTCGCCGTCGGCAACGAACCCGGCTTACACGCAACAAGGTTTCAAGACGACGTACCGCGTCGTTGCGACCGATGCGCAACAAGGTCCGGCACTGGCTAACTACGCAGCCAAGGGCTTGAAAGTGAAGAGCGTCGCAATCGTCGACGACTCGACCGCTTACGGCCAGGGTCTCGCCAACGAATTCGAAAAGACCGCCAAGTCGCTGGGCCTGAACGTGATGTCGCATGACGCGACGAACGACAAGGCTGTCGACTTCCGCGCGATTCTGACGAAGATCAAGGGCGAAAACCCGGACGCGATCATGTACGGCGGTATGGACGCAACCGGCGGCCCGTTCGCGAAGCAAGCCAAGCAGCTCGGCCTGCGTGCGAAGGTGCTGGCTGGCGACGGCGTGTGTACCGACAAGCTGGCTGACCTGGCTGGCGACGCAACCGACAACATCGTCTGCTCGGAAGCCGGTATGGCGCTCGAGAAGATGGCTGGCGGCCCGGCGTTCCTCGCCAAGTATCAGAAGCGTTTCGGTCAGCCGATCCAGATCTACGCACCGTTCACGTATGACGCTGTGTACATCATCGTCGACGCTATGAAGCGTGCTAATTCGACCGATCCGGCCAAGATCCTGGCAGCAATGCCGGCAACGGACTACAAGGGTGTGATCGGCGAAACCACGTTCGACTCGAAGGGTGACCTTCAACACGGCGTGATCTCGCTGTACAACTACAAGGCCGGCAAGAAGACGCTGCTCGACGTAGTGAAGATGTAAATTCGCGTGACCGAAGACGGCTTTGTGCCTGTCTTCGATCCGCTGATTAAAAGGCACGCGCGCCGCAAGGTTCGCGTGCCTTTTCTTTTGAGGGAGAGCGCCGTGACGACCGTGACCCGTTCATTCGACGACGACTGGCGCCGCTGGATCGCCGAGAATCTGATGCTCGACGCCCAGCCGGACGCATTGCATGGCGCGCTGCTCGAACATGGTTTCGACGCGGCGGAGTCGGCGCGGGAAATCGATGCGGTACTCGCGAGTCCTTATTTTCATGGGGCTGCGCGTTTGCGCAATCGTTTGCGTAAGCGCGACTGGATTTTGTCGGTGTACGGCACGCTCAATCGCATGCGCGCGGGTAGCGGTGAAATCGAGCGGCGCGAGCGTTTGTCGCGCGATGCGTTCTTCGAGCAGTACTACTGTCAGAACCGGCCGGTGATCATGACCGGTGCGTTCGATTTCTGGCCCGCGCGCACGCAATGGCGGTTCGATTATTTCCGCGAGCGTTGCGGCGATTGCGAAGTGGAAGTGCAGTTCGATCGCGAGTCGGATGCGAATTACGAAATCAATCAGCCGAAGCTCAAGCGCATGATGCGGTTCGCCGATTATGTCGATCTGGTCGAGCGCAGCGGCCCGACCAACGATTTCTACATGACCGCGAATAACACCTCGCATAATCGCGCGGCGCTCGCGGCCTTATGGTCCGATGTGCCGGTGATTGACGAGTATCTCGATCCTGCGTCGGCCGATACCGGATTCTTCTGGATGGGACCGGCGGGGACGCGGACGCCGTTTCATCATGATCTGACCAATAACTTCATGGCGCAGGTGATTGGCCGTAAGCGGATCAGGTTGGCGCCGTTGTGCGATACGCCGCATATGGCGAACCATCTGCATTGTTATTCGCAGGTGGATGGCGCCGCGATCGACTACGAGCGTTTCCCATCGATGCGAAACACGCAGTTGCTCGAATGCACGCTCGCGCCCGGCGAGTTACTGTTTTTGCCGATCGGCTGGTGGCATTACGTCGAAGGACTCGATGCATCGGTGACGATGACGTTCACCAATTTTCTGCGCAGTAACGATTTTTCCCGGCATTACGATACGTATCACGAGCTGTGATGCGATGAAGCGCACGCGGTGTCGACTGCGCGTGATGGGTTCTTAAGCCGCGTGACGTGACCACTCGCGTTAGCACGCGCCGATAAAAAAACGGCGAACCGGTTGCCCGGCTCGCCGCCCCCCTTCGACGCTGTTTTTATACGCGTCGTTATTTGCTGCCGTTATTCGTCTTCGTCACTTCTTCGTTCCAAGGGCGCCGAGACCACCGAGCAAACTGCCACCCGTGGCGCCGCCGGCTGAGGTCGCCGCGCCGGTCAAGGTGCCGGTGACGCTATTCAGCAGGCCGGTGACCGGAGCGAGCGGGTTGCTGCTGCCACCGCTGCCGCTACCGCCGCTGCTACCGCCCGAGCCCGCCGCCGAGCCGAGCGCGCCCGTCAGCGACGACACCGCCGAGGTCACCGGCGCAAGCAGATTGCCGCCGCCGGCCGCGCCACTCAGTGCGCTGGTTACCGAACTCACCACGCCGGTCAGCGGCGCAAGCGGACTGCTGCCGCCTGCCGCGCCGCTCAACGCGCCGGTCACCGAACTGACGACGCCGGTCAACGGTGCAAGCGGACTGCCCGTCCCGCCGGCGCTGCCGGTCAAGGTGCTGATCACGTTGGTCAGCGGCGCGAGCGGGCCGCTACCGCTGCCGCCCGTCAGGCCGCCGCTGAGCGTGCCGGGCAACGCGGTCAGAATGCTGGTCAATGGCGCGAGCGGCGTGCCGCTCAGCGGATTGCCCGAGCCGCCGCTGCCGGGATTCAGGAGGCCGGTGAGGCCGCCCAGCGGATTACCGCTGCCGGTGCCGCCGGCGGTCAGCAGGCCGCCCGCCGACGTGACCGTGTCGCCGAGCTTGGTCACGACGTTGCCGAGGTTCTGGCCGATCGGATTGCTGGTCGCACTGCTGATCTGGCCGCCGGCACTGTCGAGACCGTGGCCGATGGTCGACAGCAGGCCGTTCAGCGGCGCCCCGAGACCGGTCGTATCGCCGACGGTTTGAGTGGTCTGCGCGAGCGTACTGGTGATCGGCGTGATCGTCGTGCTGATGGTTTGCGTGACCTGCTGGATCGGGCCGTTCGTCAGTTGCGAACCGAGCTGCGTGCCGAGACCGCTGACCGCGTTGCCGACCGTCGAGACCGTGCTGCCGAGCGGCGTGGTCAGTGGGCTAAGCGGCGCGGTGGGGCCGCTGCCGAGACTCGTCACGAGTTGGCCGGCGCTGTTGACGGCCTGGCCGGAATCGACAACCAGATTGCCGCTGCTCGCGAGCGTCGTGCCGAGCGGATCGGTCGAATTGCCGAGCTGACCGAGGCCGTTCGCCGCGCCCGTGCCGACCGCGGTAACGCCGTTGCCGAGATTCGACACGACGTTGCCGAGCGCGGTGGTGGTCGCCGGATTCGTACCGGGGATCGGCGTGAGGCCGATCTGGCTGCCGACCGCTGCGACGGTTTGGCCGGTGGCGGTGATCACGTTGCCGGTGTTTTGGACCACTACGCCGATGGGGTTGGCGCTGGTGGGCGTTGGAGTGGGCGTCGGCGTTGGTGTCGGCGTCGGCGTCGGCGTTGGAGTGGGTGTCGGCGTCGGCGTCGGCGTCGGCGTTGGAGTGGGCGTGGGTGTTGGCGTAGGCGTGGGTGTCGGCGTCGGCGTCGGAGTAGGCGTCGGAGTAGGCGTCGGCGTGCCACCACCCGATCCGCCTCCAGCACCCCCGCCAGTTCCGGCACCCGCACCAGCGCCCCCGCCAGCCGCCCCTGCGCCACCGGTCATCCCCGCGCCGGTCAACGTGCTGCCGCATCCTGTGAGGATGATCATCGACGACACGCACATAGCGATCGCCGACAGTTTGAAATTGCGATTCATGGTCTGCTCCCCCGTAGTTTGAAGACTGTTGGGGAAGCTAACTGCAAGGCCTATGCCATTTTCATTTCTGCCGTCGTTTGGCTAAATAAATTCATATAAATCAATGACGTAAAAAGGTGTCGCCAGGATGCGCAGCGGCGCGATATCGGTGATGTGTCGCGGAACACCTCAGGCCGTCGGCCGTGCGTAACGTAACGTAAGGTGGCGCGTTTTCGTATGCCTGTCACACGCACCGACGCCTTCACACGCACCCGCGCCTCAGATCTTCAAACGCCGCAGCACCTTCGGCCCGGCGATCGCGATCAACGCGGAACACACCGCCACCACCGACAAGCCAATCGGCAAACTGGTCGCCTGCGTCACCGCGCCGATAATCACCGGCCCAAGCATCAGCCCGAAGTACGCCAGCCCCGCGACATGCGCGAGCCCTTCCGCCGCGTGAATGCCCTTGACGCTCGCCGCCGCCGCGAACAGCACCGGCATCATGTTCGCGAGGCCGAGTCCCATCAGCGTGAAGCCGATCAGCGCCGCCACCGAATTCGGCAGTAGAAGCGCGCCGACCATGCCCGCGCAGGCGAGCGTCGCGCTTGCCATCACCAGTTGCGGTGCGCCGAAGCGGGCGCGGACCACGTCGCCGGCGAAACGCGCGGCCGCCATGCCGCCGGAAAACGCCGCGTAGGCGGCGCTGGCGAGCGCGGGCGTGGCCAACACGACATCGCGCATATAGACGGTCGCCCAGTCGTACATGGCGCCTTCGGCGATCAAGGCGACCAGCGCCATCGCGCCGAGCGCCCACAGCGCCGGCGAGCGCCAGCGGTTGGCGCGCGGCGTCGCGGCATCGGGATGATCCTCGTGCGGCACGTGCGGCAGCACCGACGGGCAAGCGGCGACCAGCACCAGCGCGCTGACCGTCGCGGCCAGCGCGAGATGCAGCGCGGGCGCCATGCCGCGCGCCAGCAAGGCGCCGCCGACGGCCGCGCCGATCATCCCGCCGACACTGAACATGCCATGCAGCGACGACATGATCGGCTTGCCGAGCGCTTTCTCGACGGCGCTGGCTTCGGCGTTCATCGCGACGTCGAGCGTGGCCATGCCCGCGCCGAAAATCGCCAGCACGATCAGCAGCATCCAGTAGGCCGGCACGACCAGAATCAGCGCCGCACAGACCGCCATCACCAGCCCGCCGGTCAGGCACGCGCGTCGCGTGCCGACTCGCGCGATCCACGAAGCATTGGCCGCCATCGCGCCGATCGAGCCGCCCGCCACCGCCAGCAGTGCAAACGAAAGCAGCGCCGCGTTCAGATGGAAGCGGTCGCGCACCGTCGGCACATGCACCCCCCACGACGCGTACATCATGCCGGCGATAAAGAACACCGCCATCGTGGCGAAGCGCGCGCGTTGGCGGGCGGTGTCGGTGAGCTCGCGGTGAGCGGCGGGGAGCGAGGCGAATTCGGCGGAACGGTCGGACACGGACATCTCTCGGAGAGCGGAGGCGGGAGAAAGCGCTTTGAAAGCGAATTTTCGATTCTAACGAAGCATGCTGTCTTATGCTTGGAACTCATCGGCCTCACCGTCATCCGCCGCCTGTCTATCGAGGAACGCGCACTTGAATATTCCCGCTCACGCTCCGCTCCATCTGCTGCACACGGCCGCTGTCGGCACGCTGGCCACTCACGCGCGTCAGCCGGAAGGGTTTCCTTATCCGTCGGTGCTGCCGTTCGCGCCTGGCTTGCAGCATCGGCCGACGATTCTGGTGAGCCGGCTGGCCGAGCATACCCACAACCTGCACGCCGACCCGCGCGCTGGTTTTCTGGCCGTCGACGCACCCGACGGCGACGTACTGAGCGGCCAACGCGTCACCCTGCTAGGCACCTTCGAGGCGGTCGACTCGAGCCCGGAAATCGTGCAACGATACCTGCGCTATCACCCCGACGCCGAACGCTATCTGGTGCTCGGCGATTTCACCTTCTGGGTCATGCGGCTCGAACGGTTACGTTATATCGGCGGCTTCGGCGCGATGGGCTGGCTGGGCGGCGCCGAACTCGATCCGCTGCCGCCGCTCGCTTTCGATGAAGAGAACGCGCTAATCGAACACTTCACCCGGCATGCCGGACACGTCGACGGATTGGAATTGCTCGGTGTCGATCGATATGGCGCCGATCTGAAACGCGATGGCGCGCGCAGCCGGTTCGTCTTCGACGATGCCAAACTGAATACTGAATCCTTGCATGGGGCGCTAGAAGATTGCATGCAGCGCTACGCGAATTAGGTTTTATTGCGATTCGGGGAAAACACTCATGCGGCAATAACAGTGCGGCGCGCGGGCCGCAATATGCTCCGACATTTCATGATGAAGCTCTCATGCCATGAAATGTTGATGCTGGATCGTCATCGTAATTTTCATGTTTTGCTAGTTAATCTCAGAATTAAGGATGCGGGCTAGGAACTTTTAGCGAAATACGCAATTGGCAAATTGAAAGGAAACGCGTTACAGCCGCATGCATTGGAAATTTTTTGAAACGTTTCTGGATTAATTTTACGCAGACGCTTTTGTAGTCTTTCTATTTTGTGTTAATCTCGCCATCAAATTCCGAGGCATGATCACCTTCAAAGGGCAAGCTGGCTTAAGACTGGCAGTCATTTATCCATATCACAAGGGAACCTATGTCTTCCTACAAGGAACTACTCGCTCAGCGCGAGAAGCTTGAAAAGCAGATCGAAGAAGCGAAGTCGCGTGAATACGCGGAAGTGTTGAATGAGATCAAGCAGAAAATGGCCGACTACGGCATTTCGCTGACTGAACTCGGCGGTGGCCGTGCCGCGAAGGGCGCTAAAGCAGGCCGTCCGCGCGCAGGCGTCGCACCGAAGTATCGCGACCCGGATAGCGGCAGCACGTGGTCCGGCCGTGGCAAACCGCCGCGTTGGATCGCAGGTCTGGATCGTGAGAAGTTTCTGATCCAGAAGTAATGTTGTGGGCTGGCGGCTAATTCCGCTGGACTATAGGTATTACGAATCACGTCAATCAGTTGCGCCAATCGCGCAACGGTGACGAACCAGAAAACCGCGTACCTGTCAGGGCGCGGTTTTTTTATTGCGCTTGAAAACGGTGCTGGTTTTTTGTCACAAGCACTTCAAGGAACCGGAACGCGAATGCTTTTCATTTTGATAAGCGGCTGATTTAAAAGGATTTTTTAGGGGCATTCCGGTGCTTTTCGAGATGCGCCGGGTAGAATGCGCGGATTGAGTTTCTGCTACGGCTTCTTCGATGCCTTCCCTCGCCGCCGGCCAGTCCGACGAAAAACATCGCGTTGCGCGCAAAAGTACCTTTGTCAGTATTGCGCTCAATACAGGGTTGATGACGCTGCAAATCGTCGTCGGGGTGGTTGCGCATTCGCAGGCGTTGGTGGCCGACGGCATTCATTCGCTCGCCGATCTGATTTCTGATTTTGTCGTGCTGATTGCCAATCGGCATAGCGGCGCGAAGCCCGACGCCGATCACAATTACGGACATAGCCGCTATGAAACGGTGGCGTCATTATTTCTCGGCGCGCTGCTGATTGCGGTCGGCGTCGGGATGTTGTGGCGTGCCGGAACGCGCCTCGCCGATTTGCAAAGTATCCCGGCCGTGCATATGAGTGCGCTCGCCGTCGCGGTGCTCGTCCTGATTTCGAAAGAAGGGCTGTTTCGCTACATGCTGCGCGAAGCGCAACGCGTGCGTTCCGCCATGCTGATCGCCAATGCATGGCATGCGCGTTCTGACGCCGCTTCGTCGTTGGTGGTCGCAATCGGCATTATCGGCAGTCTTGCCGGCGTGCGTTTGCTCGATCCGATCGCCGCGGCGATTGTCGGTTTTATGGTGGCGCGCATGGGTTGGACGTTCGGTTGGGACGCGCTGCAAGATCTGTCCGACCGCGCGCTCGACGAAGTCGCCACCGACGACATGCGCACGCTGCTGCTGTCCACGCCGGGCGTACGCGACGTGCATGAACTGCGCACTCGCAAGATGGGTGATTTCGCGCTGGTCGACGCGCATATTCTGGTCGATCCGCTGATCTCAGTGTCGGAGGGGCATTACATTGCCGAGTCGGCGCGCATGCGCGTGTTGAGCGACAGCCGCGTGCTCGACGCACTGATTCATGTCGATCCGGAGAACGATGCGTTGGCGCGTCCGCCGGTCGATCTGCCCAACCGGGAGGAAGTAACCAGGGAGATTGATGCGGCGCTGGCTGTGGCCGGCGTGAAGGCGGCCGCGGTCGACATTCATTACCTGAGCACGGGGCTCGACGTCGATCTGGTGCTGCCTTCGCGCACGTTGAGCGGTAGCGCGCCTGATCTCGCGAGCGTTGACCTGGCGGCGCTTAAAAGCCGACTGGGCGCCCGCAAGCTGAACGTGCTACAGGAATGGGATGTGAAGCTGGACGAAACCGGCCCCGCGAAAGCGGCCGGTGCTGATCCGTCCGCCGATCTCGTCAAGATTCATTAGCGCACAGCGCCGGTTAACTCACTTCTCAACCGGCGGCCGTTGCTCAAAGCGGCAATTGCGTATCGAACTTGATCTCGCGCAGCACGACGCTCGTCCGTACCTGCGCGACCGCGGGAATCTTGAAGATGCGTTCGTGTAGAAAGCTGTCGTACGCCTTGATGTCCGGCGCGACGATCTTGAGGATGTAATCGGATTCGCCGGTCGTGCTGTAGCACTCGGTGACTTCCGGGCAGGTGGTGATTTCCCGCTCGAACTGCTCGACACCGCCCTCGGTGTGGCGCGTCAGGTGAATATGCGCCAGCGCGCACACATGCAATCCCAGCTTCTCCCGGTCGAGCAGCGCCGTGTAGCGCTGGATCACCCCCGACTGCTCCATGTCCTTGATCCGCCGCCAGCACGGCGTGCTCGACAGGCCGACCTGGTCGGAAATTTCTTGCACGGAGCGGCGTGCGTCCAGCTGCAGCAGGCGCAGGATTTTTTGTGAGAACGTATCGAGTGTCAACTGCGCCTCCGTTAGCGTCGCCTATCAACGCATGGTAGAGGGCTCGAAAACGAAACGCAATGTAAAACGGCCTGGTCGAGGGAGATTACCTAATTTGCCGGTTTCTCAGCGGCGTTTTGTCCTGAGCCGTCCCCATCTTTAGCGGCTGCGAGCAGGGCCGCCTGGCCGGCGCGCAAATCCTTGAGCATGTTGCAGAAGAGCGCGCCCTGTTCGATCGCGTCGTCGAGCGCGACGTGCGTGTGCGGATGTTCGTCGAACCAGTGTCTCGGAAAGCGCGGCTTGATGTTCTTGCGATACGGCAGGCCGGTCATCGCGAACGCGAGTGTCTTGATGTCGAGCGCCGACCACGAAAACGGGCAACGGCCGACAAAACGCATCATGTACCAGAACATATAGGTGAAGTCGAAGCCGGCCGGCATCGCGACGAACACCGGCTTGCCCGGCAGCGCTTCGACCCAATCCACATAGGCGGTCAGCGCTGCGGCGGGGTCCTGCAAATCTTTGCGACAGGCGGCCCACGCTTCGGGCTGCGTCTTCCACCACGCTTCCTGCACTGGGTGCGGCTTCGCGCCGTCGAGCAAATGGAGATTCGCCGAGAAGGTGGCGATCAACTGCTTGTCTTCGGTATAGGCGGCCGAGGCGAAACTCAGCATCGAATGCGGGCCGGGAATCGGGCCGTCGGCTTCGACGTCGGTGCTCACATAGATTTCGCTGCTCATGCCTCGACTCCGTCGGCGACGTAGGGATTACTGCGGCGCTCGGCGCCGAACGTCGACGTGGGTCCGTGGCCCGGCACGAAGGTGACGTCGTCGCCGAGCGGCCAGAGTTTTTCGCGGATCGAGCGCACCAGATCCGCGTGATTGCCGCGCGGAAAATCCGTGCGGCCGATCGAACCGGCGAACAGCACGTCGCCGACCAGCGCGAGCCGGTGCGCGCGGCTGAAGAACACCACGTGACCGGGCGTGTGCCCTGGGCAGTGATAGACCTCGAGGGTTTCGTCGCCGAACTGCACGGTCTCGCCGTTCTGCAGCCAGCGGTCCGGCTCGAACGCCTCGGCCGCGGGAAAGCCGAAACGCGTGCTTTGGTCCGGCAGCTTGTCGAGCCAGAAACTTTCGTCGGGATGCGGGCCTTCGATCGGCACGCCGTAGTGCGTGGCCAGCGTCTTCGCGCCGGCGCAGTGATCGATGTGGCCGTGCGTCAGGAACACTTTTTCGACCGTCACGTTCTGACGCGCGATTTCGCCCTGGATGACATCGAGATCGCCGCCCGGATCGACGACGGCCGCGCGTCCGGTTGCCTCGCAAACGAGCAGCGAGCTGTTCTGCTGGAACGGCGTGACGGGGATCAAGGTGACTTTCATGGATGACGGCGCCGCGAGGAAAAGGTTGATTGTACCGGCCTGCGAGCTAGCTCCGCCGAGGGCCCGGAAGGCCCGCCCCGACGGGCTTTGGTCCGCTCATTTTTGCAGCAAGCGTGAAAATTCATCAAGGTTTTCAGTCGCTTGGCATCTCAAAAATTTCTTTTGGGTATAATGCACCCCATGCCTAGGGAACTGGGCATGCCACAAGGCGATGCGTCCCCATCAAAAATGGGCACGCGGATCGCCACTCAAGTTTGGGCTGTCGCACTGCTGGACAGCCATCAAGTATCGAGCTTTCGATGCACACGTCTTGCCCAGCCAGGTGCCACGCGCCTGCTACGGACTTAACTGCCGTGACGCTGGGTGGGGCCTACGCCGCCGTTCCTGTGCGCTGAGTTCCGCGCGCAAGAGCGTGTTTGCCACGTTCGATGGCGGCATGTGGGGTCTGGTCAGGCTGCCGGGGACAGGTTGCGCCAGACGTGAAAATTAACCGTGCGGTAGCGGCCGATTGGGCCGCATCCGGGCTTTGACGTTCTGCGCTTATGTGGCGCGGCGCGTTGTCGTCCATTGCCGCCGGAGTCGCAGGCAACACGCTCAATTTCGCGTGATGCGGCTCGACATTGTGATTGCACGTCTTATGAAAACTCGGTTATCCCGTGGTCTGGGGACTCTTTTTGCCTTTTTTGTGCTGGCCGGTTGCGCCACGCCTCCGGGCACCGCGAACACGTCCGCCAATGATTCGCCGCTGAGCACCAAAGCGGCGCAGGCAGGGACCTTCGGACCGCAAGCTTTCGGTAGCGCGCCGGCCTCCGGCGCAAGCGCTGCGGGCTCGTCGCTGGCCGACGCCAAGCCGCTAACGGACGATGGTTCGGACATTTCGGACTTTCATCAAACCGGTCGCGCGTCGTGGTACGGCCGCGGCTTCCACGGCCGTCGCACCGCCAACGGCGAACGCTACGATATGCATGCGCTGACCGCCGCGCATCGCACGTTGCCGCTCGGCTCGTATGTGCGCGTGACCAACCCGGCCACGTCGCGCTCGGTCGTCGTGCGGATCAACGACCGTGGTCCGTATGCTCGCGGCCGTGTGATCGATCTGTCGATGGCCGCTGCGAGCGTCCTCGATATGCGTCATGCCGGCACGGCGCGCGTCAAGATCGAAGGTCTGACGCAGCAGGAAGCACGCGCCGAGATGAACGAAACGCTGGCGTCGAACTCGGGTTCGAACAGCGATAAGTGATCGGAAATCGATGGTGAGGCTACGGGTGGGTGCGTGATGGGCGCACTCGTAGCATGGCGGCGGTGGCAGTTCATGCCATCTCTGTCAAAAAAGGAAAGGGCCGCGAGGCCCTTTTTTTTGTCCGACTGCTTATTCTTCTTCGGGGTCGTCTTCGGCTTCGTCGTCTTTCTTCAATGCCAACGCACGCGTGTACAGCGCGTTGCGCGACACCCCGGTGATCGACGCCGCCACCTTCGCCGCGCTGCTCACCGTCAACTCTTCCAGCAGGATGCCTAGCAACGCGTCGTGATCGTGTTCGCCGGTGGCTTCCGGCTGAGCGCCTTCCACCACCAGCACGAATTCGCCGCGCTGGCGGTTCGGATCGCCGGCGAGCCACGTTGGCCCTTCGGCCAGGGTGCCTTGGTGCAGCGCTTCGTGTAACTTTGTCAGCTCTCGCGCGATCAGCAGTTTGCGTTCGCCGCCGAACGCGTCGGCCAGCGCCTGCACCGTCTCGACGATCCGGTGCGGAGCTTCGTAGAACACCATCGCGTGAGGATGGCGCGCGAGTTCTTGCAACGCGGTGGCGCGGGCCTTCGGCTTGGGCGGCAGGAAGCCGAGGAACGAGAACGTCGCGACCCAGTCGCCGGCCGCGCTCAACGCCGTGGCGAGGGCGCTTGCGCCGGGCAGCGGAATCACGGGGAAGCCGGCTTCCCGCACGGCATCGACCAGTTTCGCGCCGGGGTCCGAGATGCCGGGCGTGCCCGCGTCGGAGACATACGCGACGCGCTCGCCCGCTTGCAGATGTTCGATCAGGCGCTGCGCCGCGGCCCGCTCGTTGTGCTGATGCACCGCGACGAGCGGCTTCGAGATGCCGTAGCGCGCGAGCAGTTGGCCGGTGTTGCGGGTGTCTTCGGCTGCGATGCGGTCCACCAGTCCGAGCACATGCAGCGCGCGCAGCGTGACGTCGGCGACGTTGCCGATCGGCGTGGCCACCACATACAGCGCGGCAGCGGGGTACTGCTGCCCTTGCGCGAGTTCGGAGAGAGGAGTCATGAGACAGAAGACGCAAACAGACGGAAAGAGGCCGCCATTGTGCCACGCAGCGCCGGGCGTTCTGGGGGCTAAGGATGGTGAGCGCGGCGAGATGGGGCTTGGGCGCGAGGCGGTGAGTAGTTCGGTGGCTACGGCGCGGCGTGCACCACCGCCCACCACCCCGCACAACTTTTCAAGACCGGCCGGGTCCAAACTCGTCGGCGCGGTTTTCGAATTGCGCGCGCAGGAGTTTTTGCAGCGGCAGCGTTTGCGGTTCGTCGCGCGTAACGTGTCGTGCCGCGGCGGCGAGATCGATCTGGTGATGCGCGACCGTGACGGTGCGCTGGTGTTCGTCGAAGTCCGCGCGCGGGCGCACGGTCACTATGGCGGCGCGGCGGCGAGCATCGACTGGCGCAAGCGACAGCGCATCGTGCGCGCGGCGCAGCATTATCTGGTCACTCGCGGCCGCTGTTCGCACGATCAACCCGCGTGCCGTTTTGACGTGGTTGCGTTCGAAGCCGGCCGGCTCGTCTGGTTGCGTGACGCGTTTCGCGCCGACGAAGTCTGATGGCGCGCGCGGAGAACCCGCGTGAGTACGATAAACTTGCGCTCGCGTCCGGGCCACGGGGCGACGCGGATACGCGAAATGCAGGGTACTTTGCGATGCATTGACGCTACCGCACCACGTTACCGGCCAGCTTCACCGGCGCAGCTCAACTCGCAATACGACCTCACAACACGGCCGCGCAGTGCGGCCCATTCGCGGTAGAAGATAGAGACTCGATGTCAGTCGAACGCATTCAACAACACTTCCGCGACAGCGCGGCAGTCAAACTCGAAGCCCTCGAAACCCTGTCGATGCCAATCGCTGCAGCGATCGACACGATGTTCGGCGCGCTTGCCAACGGCAACCGCATTCTGGCGTGCGGCAACGGCGGCTCGGCTGCCGACGCGCAACACTTCGCCGCCGAGCTGATCGGCCGCTTCGAACGTGAACGGCCGGGCTTGCCGGCGATCGCGCTGAGCACGGATACGTCCGTGCTGACCGCTATCGCCAACGACTATTCGTTCGAGCAGATTTTCTCGAAGCAGGTCTGGGCGCTCGGCCAGCCGGGGGATGTGCTGCTGGCTATCACCACGTCCGGCAATTCCGCCAACGTGCTGGCCGCGATCGACGCCGCGCACGAGCGCGAAATGATCGTGGTCGCGCTGACCGGCAAGGGCGGCGGCCGCGTGCAGGACGGTTTGAGCGATACCGACATCCACGTCTGCGTGCCGTCGGATCGCACCGCGCGTATTCAGGAAGTGCATTTGCTGACCATCCATTGTCTGTGCGACGGCATCGATGCCATGTTGCTGGGCGAAGACTGAGATTGATTCCGAAGGAGAGCTAGTTGATGAGCGTATTCCGCGTCAAGAAGACACTGGTGAGAACCGTGCTGGTGGTTGGGTTCGCGGCGGGGCTGTCCGCGACGTTGCAGGGTTGCTTTCTCGCCGTTGCGGGAGCTGCGGGCGGCGGCGCGCTGGTGGCGACCGACCGGCGCACGCTCGGCGCGCAGACCGAAGATCGCGAGTTGCAGGTGAAGGCGCTCTCGCAGATCAGCCAGAATCTGCCGGACAACGCGCACGTCAACGTCGCGGTGTTCAATCGTCGCGTGTTGCTGACCGGCGAAGTCGCGGGCGACGTGTCGAAGCAGCGCGCCGAGACGATTGTGCGTGGTCTGAACAACGTCAACACGATCGTCAACGAACTGGCGATCATGCCGGCCAGTTCGTTCTCGTCGCGCACCAACGATACCTATCTGGAGACGCGCGTGAAGACCGCGCTGATCGCCGAGAAGAATATTTCGGCGAACAACTTCAAGGTGGTGGCCGAGCGTGGCTCGGTGTACCTGATGGGGCTCGTCACGATGGACGAAGGCAATCGCGGCGCGGATGTCGCGAGTCGTGTGCCGGGCGTGGTGCAGGTCGTGAAGCTGTTCCAGTACATTCAGCCGCAGGAAGCTGCAGCGGCGGCTGCGGCAGCAGCGACTGCGCCGGCGACGGGCGCGTCGCAGCCGGACGTGAGTGCGCCGACGGTCGGCGCGGTTCCGGATTCGTCGGTGAGCTCGCGGCCGCTTGATCAGCAGGCGCCGGCGCCGGTCAGCAATTCGAACGCGGTGCATCCGGGTAATCCGAAAGCGACTACGCCATGAAGCGCGGTGTGATTGTTGTTGGGTCGGTGTTGGTTGGGGCGGTGGTGGGGCTGTTTGTGTCGAGCGCGCATGCTGCGGATGCGCCGGGTGGGCAGAGTATTGCTAATTCGAATGCTTGCATGGGATGTCATGCGGTGGACCGCAAACTGGTTGGTCCGTCGTTCCAGCAAATCGCGGCGAAGTACAAGGGTGATGCGCAGGCGCCGGCTAAGTTGGCGAGTAAGGTGAAGAACGGTGGGACCGGCGTGTGGGGCATGATTCCGATGCCTGCGCATCAGTCGATGAGCGACGCGGATATTCGGACGGTGGTTGATTGGGTGCTGAAAGGCGCGCCGTCGAAGTGATGGTTTACCGGGGTTTGGGGCTAGGCAAAATGGAAAATGCCTGTGCTAGAATTGTTCGCACGTTGGGGGGGTAGCTCAGCTGGGAGAGCGTCGCGTTCGCAATGCGAAGGTCGGGAGTTCGATCCTCCTCTCCTCCACCAAAGAATTCAAAGGGTTACAGGTAATTTTCCTGTAACCCTTTTTCATTTTTCTGGTTGATGTAACCGGTATGTAACCAGATTTAGACCTCGCAGATCCACGTCAAGCTTCCACCGCCTTGCCGTTCTGCTCCCGCTGGATGATGTCGTTATGGATGAAGGCAAAAACAATCGCCAGTCAGAGCCGGCCCCTCAAATGGAGCTAGATCTGAGAGTGGGCCGAGCGGGATGGGAAAAGGTAAAGTCCCAAGCATTGGCCGCGAAAGAAGAGCAAGCGAAGGTACGGCAACAAGAGGCCTTGGCATTCTTGAGGCAGACAGATGCGCCGGCCAAGCGCGCCTATCTAACCGTAGTAGATGCCGCTGAACAGCTGGGGCGTGAGCCGGATGATTTGCTAGAGAAAGGGGTAACCGGAAAGCTGAAGCTTTATGTGCCGGTGTTGCATGAAGGGCTGTATGTGTGGCCGGTGACTGAGCGTGGCGTTCCGCACGCCAGCTTGTTGGGGCGCGTGGATGGCGTTGCGCCAATATTTCAGGACAGGCTGCAATATGGCGAATACGAAATCCTGCATCCCGCTGACGTCAAGAAGGTCAAGGTAGAGCAGTCAGCGAGACCCGAGGGCTATATTTGCCCGGACCGGGTAAAGCGGCATCTTGCCGAATTGAAAATCAGGTGGCCGGAAGGACAGGTCGCGAGGCTGGCTGAACGGATCGAATCCTTGGCCACTCGGATTGCTTGGGTTCCGGCGTTCCCTTTGACAACAGATGGCGGCATTGCTAGAGCTGAAATGCTACGTGTGAACAGCGATGACATGCCGAGCTTGAGGGTGCAGTTCGAGCAGTCGGTCAATGCCAGTGAAATGACTGGCGAGAAAGGGCTCGGCATGCAAGTTTCAGTAGGTCCGGATGATCCCTCCAAACTGATCAAATACGGCGAGCGACGTAGGAAGCAGATCGAAGCCATACAAGCGGGTGCGAAAGCGCTGGGAATTGATCCAAGAAAAATCTCGGTGGGCCAGCCAGAAGGGCACAAGAACAAAATCCGTTTATGGTGTAAAGCTAACCACCTAGATCGATTCGGCGCGGGGGATGATCCGTTTGACGAGGCATGGATATCGGCAAGTAGAGATGGACTGATTACAGTCGTCAACAAAGGCAATTTCAAAAGGTAACTTCACCTGTGAGTCGTGGGCAAAATACCCCACCTCCCCACCTTGCGGCCCCACTAGCACCCCAGTCGATCATGTCAATGCCGATCTACGACGCCACGCATGGCGAAGTGTTTCGGCGTTGACTGCGGAAATCGGCACGCGGGCGGCGCCTAAACACGACCTTTTGCGTGGCTCCCATTGGAGTCCAACATGGTCCAGCTGAACAATCCCGCATTTTCGACGCCGCAAGGCCTTTCATCGATCCGTCCAACGGACTGCCTCGACCTCGATGCGGTCAGCCGCTTCACCGATGATACCGACCAATTCGCCGAGCTGAATGGCGTGAAAGCGCAATCGGTCCGCAAACGGTATGCGCAGACCGGTAGCTATTTCGGCATCCGGCCACTGAAGCTCGCGAATCGCCGCTTGAAGTGGCCGCACGTCTTCGCCGCACAGTCGGAGGCTGCGTGATGCAAGGCAATCCTTTCCCCCTGCACGCGCTGTCGTCAACGGAACGAGCCATCATTAAAGCATGGGCACGTACAGCAGCCTTTGAAATCCCGGCGGCTGGCTACATGGACGGTTATGTTTCTCAGGCCGCTGGACCATGCGCGGTTGTCAAGACGCCGGACGGTACGCTCCTCGATTCCAGCACATACGTTACGGTATGCGCTCCGTCGAGCGCCGGCAAAACGCCGGCGAGCCGGCCGTTCATCGAACATCGCGCCAGCGCGGTAGCTGCGCACGATGCTTCGACGCTCTCCGCGTGGCAAGAACACAAAGGCCGTATGACGGCATGGCAAGCTGACTACTCCGGCACTGAGCGCGGGATCAGCAAGCGGGCCGCCAAGGGACTTCCCCGGGATGACGCACTTGCTAACCGGCTGATTGATCTCGAACGCAATCGTCCCAAGGCTCCTCCCTCCCCGCCTCGTCGCCTTGAGAATTTTACGTACTCCGCTGTTATCGACCAAGTGGAACTCAATAGGGCAATCTTCGTGTACTCGGATGAAGGTCGCGCGTTATTGAGTCAACTGGATAAGACGTTGGCCGGATTGATGTGCTCGTCATGGAGCGGCGTCGCGACCAGCTACTCGCGTAAAGGCACGGGCGTGCAACTGATTCAGCCCGCGATCACGACGATCCTACCGATCCAGAACCTCACGCTACAGGAGTTCTTTCAGACACCCACGGGCAAGCATTTTCTCAACTGTGGTTTGGCAGGGCGCTTCTTGTGGTACGTCGTGGACGAATCGATGGTCGAACCCGCGCCAGAGAACAGGCCGGCGATTTCCGAAATCGCCGAATTGCAGAAATTCCTCGACCGAGGAACGCACTTTTTCCACGAGCAGGTGCGCCTGCAAGAAACAGGCTGGGAGGGGCGCAAGGTTTTGACGCTCTCGTCACGAGCCTGCCGCGCATTTGAGAACGCTGAGCGCCGCGTGAACAGCATTAGCCGCGAGGGAATGAGCGACAGTGAGCGAGCCTGCCTCGACAAGCTGCCCGAACAGATCATCCGGCATGCTGCCCGCCATCATGAATTCGATGACGAGGACGGTCCTATCTCGCCGGAGCGCATCGAATGCGCGGAGGAAATTGCCCTGTGGAGCTTCGACAATTTTTCTCGCTTGATCAATGCCGGATCGCAGAACTTGGATAAAGCTCACAAGGACGCCGATCGACTTTTCGAGTTCCTGTTCTACGAGTTGCGCGTGCGGGACAAGATCGCGCAACGGGTTCTGCGTGACGAAGCCTTCAATATTGGCCTAGTCAGCCCGATGCAATTCAATACGGCCTTGGGCTCGCTTTGCAGGCGAGATCAGGTGTATGTCAAGGATGGCTACGTCAACCTGATCCGGCCTGATGATCTGGTGAACGTACTGGGGCGCGGCGGCATCCGCTGATCATTTTGCTGCCGTGGCTGGTCGGCATGTTTGAGCATATCAGTCAGAAGCATAAATGCACGGAAAAAGGCAGCGGTTTGCCGCTCGATCGTCGGCGAATTCCCCCGTGCTTGAGCCAGCACGAATTTTGGTTATTGAACGTGGTTAATAGATGGGTTCACAAGTATCACATCCAATAACCGATATCAATAATTTAATAAGGATAATTAATTATGTATCAAACAAAACTATATGATGGAAAGAACGATCAACAGGATCGTCACGATAGGAAAAGTCATGCAGAAGCTCATGATGAAGACATGGAGCATGCTACTGCTACGCTATCAGCAGTGACCAACCAGATACGCGGAACAGACGGTAAAGCGTATAAGATCCCGATCAATGCAGCACACCTGCATTCCCTCATCACCTTCATGAAGAAAGTACTCGACAGCGATGCTTTGCCCTACAAGGTCAGAAGCAGCGGTCGTGTCGATGTGCGGAGCGTGGCCTACGACATCAAGAGGCTGGCTGCGTATGCTCGCCTCTGCGATCCATCGCTCTCGTATTCCCCTGATCTAGAATTCTTCTTTGAGCAGTATCGCAAGCACGAGATCAGCCAGTATTCGCATGTCGATTGGATCGGCGGTGATTTCGGTGAAGATGACAGGCGAGACGTCGATCCACGCTTTGCCGAGATGGCGAACGACTTCGTACTGGCGCTGCGCGAAGAAGCCCGGAGGGTCAAGATCAGGAAGCGTATCAGCGACTGGAAAAGCAATGGCAAAAACAATCTGAACTACCTCGTCACCTACTTGAACTACCTATTCGATAGGTTTGCAAGGATCATGGTCGTAGACATGGTTTTCGAGTATCACAAGACGGCGTGTGCCAGTATCGAGGAGGCAATAGAGCGTCGTGACGCCATGCAAGGTCGTTCTGAGCGTGAACATGAAGCCTTCATGAACGGTGTTGTCCATCACGAAGAAATTCCGCGATGGGTCAGTCTTGCAGAGCTGCAGGAAGACTGGTGGCACCTGAAGCAGAACATGAAAGGCAAGCGCTCGATATTTAAGCATCTGGTCGGCTACGTCGGCCGCATCGAGTATTCACGGGATGCTGGACACCATTTTCACGTGTGCTTCTTCTTCGACGGATCGAAGGTGCAGGATGATGTAGGGTACTCGCTGAAGATCGCCAAATATTGGCAGGAAGATATTACGAAGGGCAGAGGGTACGCGTTCAGTTGCAACTTGAAGGCAGCGCAAGGGAAGTATAAGAACGTCGGCGTTGGGTTGATCGATCACTACGATACCGAAAAGCGCAAGCATCTGTGGACGGCAGTTTCCTATTTCGCGAAGGTAACACAGCTCGTGCGCATCAAGCATGCAGGTAAGTCGCAAATGTTCCTGCACGGCAAGATGAAGGAGCTGACCGGGCAAAAACGTGGTCGCCCCCGTACCAGAGGCGTTGAGCCGACGGCGAGCGATTCTTCCGGAATTTGAAATAAAGGCGCGAAAAAAATGATGTGGCCCGCGCGTGCCATATCCCCAACAATCCGCAAGGTACGTGTGCGCTTGGAGGATTGTTTTGGATACGCGCCCGTAAGGCCGATTTTTTCAGATTTATTACGGAAATCGCAAGTTGCGATCGGAGCGAGAGCGATCCGTGAACACACTATGAACGCAGATGGAAGGCCCCATGCGACCGAATGTGAACCGAGTACCCACGGCATCGAAAGTCCCCATGCAATATGATCTGAAAGAGGATATTGCCGCACTACGCGGCCTGCTATCTGAGCATCGCGGCGATCCCAGGAGGCAACATTTTCGCGATATGTACGAGACCATTCAGGAACTGATTGATGCAGGCGTATCTCATGCACGAATCATCCGGAAGCTGAAGGACAGGGGCTTCGGTATTGCGCCTGTCACTTTCAAGAGTTGGCTCGCAGAGATCCAGCAGGAGCGTGAGGCGATAGCAGTCACCGGTCAGCCTGCAGAGGATGTCTCGCAGGTACGAGAAGCGATGCGTCGCAGTAAAGCGTAGGTGTATTGCGCACCGCGGCTTCACCGCCGATGTGCGATTCAGTAGATCGAGTCGTCGGCCTTCGTGAATCCGGCTGCAAAAAATAAGACCACCTACCCCATGAGAGGTAGGTGGTCTTTTAGACCTCCCTAATACTGCGGTGCGGTGGTTTGGACGCCGACCATCAGGTAGTTGTTGTTGTCGATCACGGCGGCGTTCAGGCCAACAGCAGTCGAGACTTCCATGTACACATACGTGACCACGCCATTGACATCCAGCCAGGAAGGGGCGCTTCGTTCGGACACTTTCACTTCGCGCGCCAGCGCCGTGTCGAAGCCGGCTTGCATGTCCAGCAGATCGAGTGCCAGCTAGATCTCATCGACGCGAATCATCGCAGCCACTCGCGCAGCCACAGCGCGGCTTCGGAGCTTGACTCATGTCGGACGCAAAACGGCCGCCAGCCAGCTGATTTGCAGAGCGGCAGCTTTCTGCGCGTTGCTGTGATCTCACCTCCGGCGATGAGATCACGGTGTAATTTTTCGAATGAGTAATGGGTCGTCAAAAGCTGTTAATACGCTCCTGCAAATCCTTGGTGATTCCTTCCAGTCCAGGATAGATAAAGCTATGTGTCATCCCAAAGAGAGCAAGTTCACGTTTTATATCCATTCTCGCCGAGAACGGAATATGAAACTTTCTTATTCGGCCCCACCGCAATGCTGCATGTGGCTTTTGCTGAATCGAGAAGAGACCGCCTTGCGAAGTGATTCGTGGACTAACGTGACTTGGAAAGAACAAGCCGTCGCTAGTGAATGGATCGCAATTTTTTGTGTCGAGAGGCTGATGTTTGACTCGCATGACATAAAATGCGGCGCCTCCGTTGTAATTTGGCGAATTTGCCCTCTCATTCCTCAACCAAGAATCATCCGCAAATTCGGAGATAGCAAAATACAACGCAACAAGTGGATTTGTTGTCCAATCTAGAAGACGAGTGGGTAGCCCGTGATGCTGCGCGAGTGCCAGCCAGTCCCAATCATCGCTTGGTGGCGAGATAAGATGCGGGCGTGCGGCGGCTTTAAATCGTCGAAAGGCTTCACGCTCGTCGACTACAGTGACTGGGTACCGGAGATCAAGGATTAGTTTCCCGGGCTCCGCCTCCTTCGGCTCACTTGTTAGCCGACCAATTTTGGGGATCAACGAATAGTCGTTGCGCCGCTCGCCACGAAAGTAGTGGCCGTCATCAAGAGAGATATCTTTCAAGACAGCGCGCACATCTTCAAACGAACAAAGCTCCTGTTCCGTATCGGTCATTCGATTCCCATCGGTTAGATTTCCCCTTGCGTGGCGAACCGTTTAGACGGTTTGTGCCAGCCCGACATTTTGCCTTGTAATTGTGAACAAGTCCCCCGAGGCGGGCATTTTTCCGATACCCCATCCGATGGTTAACGCTCTGCTTCTCGGATGAGTATGTGGACTTAGCCTGCGGCTTCGACGGCAGACAGCGTCCAATCCACAGTGGTTGTGGTGGCACATCCGGCTAGGTTCGGAACGATACCGCATTGTGGCGTCACCGTCTTTCTGAACGTAGTCCCGCAAGCAAAAATCTCCGGCGGCCGACGCCCTGGCGGTCACTCGTCGCAAAGAAACTGCGGCTCTCCGCGAATGCTTTTCTAGGTGATATCAAGGTTGTCTGATGTAACGCGCGTTTATGTATGCAAATCCGAAACTTTGTAATAGACGTGCGATGCGACACCTTCTTTGGTAACTATCGAACAGCGTTCCAGATGAACAAGCAACGCAATTCGGGCTTTCGTGACGGTCAGAAATCGAATGGTTTAAATGGGACTGGTGCTCTTGAGATCGCCGCTCGAAGCGTTTTCAGGTCTTCATCGTCATGGCCATTCTCTACGTTCACCTCAATGCCATGACGAAGCATCGGTGGGTAGTCTGACGTGAGCGTCGCGCCATCTTCCAGAAAACAGGTCCAAAACTCGGACATCGGGTTCTTGGATATGTCAGCCAGCTTGCCCTGCACGAACGTCATGCGCGGAGTGAACTCCTCACGTGACAGTACTGAAGCCAACAGTCGATTGAGTGGATACGTTTTTGTGAAGACCTTGGGCTCGATCATCACCCATTTCACCGATGGACCAACAGGCCTTAGGTATTGCTTCTTCCACTTCTGAATGCGGCTGGGCTGAATTTCATTAACGATTGCGCAGTAGGACCTTTGCATTGCCCTGAATACATCATTCTCGTGCACTCCCCAGAGCAACTGGCGCTCGGCATGTCGCTCGATCGCCAGTATTCTCGATTTGACTGCTGTCATCTCTTTCTTGAGGAAAAGAGACTCGGCCACCGGGATGAGATCACCGTCATGAATCACGAGCAGCGATTTGATGACGTCTTGGATGGCGCCGTCTCCTGCACCGGACACTACAACTGTCTCGCCAGGGAGTGAGGCTCCAGGCAGCCACGGTGCACGTTCGTCATCGCTCCAGAAGGGCGGTGAGGCATAGCCGCCATTCAGTTTTCGCTCAACACCGATACCTGTGGCGAACACGACGTTCGATGAGAACACTTGGCTCTCGCTGCCCGCGGTCGAGAGAGTGACCATCACATAACCAGAGCTGTCCGACAGCACTCCGTGTTTGCCAGGTGGCACAGGCGTCGCATGCGTATTAAAACGCCGCTCGCATTTCAGGGGAAATTTCTGAAGCTGGGCATCCCATTCTTTGACTAGATCTGCTGCCCTCTTTGGCGGTCCAGGGGCTGCAACACACGGAAATCCGCTTTCGGCGAGCTTTTCAGGAGTTGATGAGACGACGGGCAGTCCACCAAGGGACGGAAAGGCGCCCGATGTTGCGAAGATTTCGGGCCAGTCGTACATCGACATGGAAACATGCCGGTGGGTACACCGGCGTTGTACCGAAAACATCTCCGCGCCACTTTCGACAAGCAGTGTATTGGCTCCATAGCAGTCGGCACGCCATGCGGCGCTCACCCCGGCCGCGCCGGCTCCCACTACGATAAGGTCATATTCATAGGAGGGAGTCCCCGCTTGCGGTCTGAGAATCCGTGCTTCCGCCAAACTGTCAATGAGTGCGCAAGCCCGGACTATCTGGTCCTTGATGCTTACATAATTTAGACCCGTGCTTAGATCAAACGTCCGGACCGCGATTTTGTGAGCGACCAGAGGAAACCATCCGGCAGTTGCCTTGTTCTCGTCAGACACCTGTTTCACGCTCATAAATTTCTTTCAGCCTATCGAAGCTGACAACGCCGACATTGGGGTCGGTAGCGAATTTGGCAGTATTTGAAAAAACGGTGGCAAGTGCTTCATTCCTAGTCGACGGCTCCGCAACTGACCCGCGCACGGGGAGCTCCGCTCCAGCACCAGGCAGAACAGTTTGAGATGTAGCCGGAACGCCGGCCTGATCGTCAGCGCGGCGTTGCAGCCATTCGCGTAGCGTTCGTTCTATCGTTTGGATGACCGACCTGTCGTCCTGTCTCGTTGAGACAAAAGACAGGTTGCGCGTCAACCCCGGCTCATCATGAATTCCAAGCGGGCCACTCAGTTGCGATATGCCCGTCCGAACCATCCGGTCATTTAGGCGCCGAACGAACTCTGCGTATCTCTCCTCAAAGCCGCGTGCTTCCTGAACCGTTACGTTGTCGTCGCGCGCGACGATGTCCGCGACGCTCGTATCAATAAGTAACGCACGTATCTGGGGGTCTATCTGACTACGCCCCGCAAACGTCACCGTGAGAAGGAAAAACAGGATTGCTTCGTCGATAGGATCCAAAACGTCAACCTCGTCGGTTTTAATTGCCGTCGGCTTGCCCACGCCGCAACTGCAATTTGCGGCATCAAGCCCCGGGGGCGGCCGGGAGTTTTGCCTATCCAAAGGGCACGACGGCCACTGTACTGTATAAACGGTGCGGGTGCGACCTGCTGGTGCACCATTCTGTGGCTAGTCAACGGCTCTTTTTGGCCGATACTGTTGAAAAAGTCGCTGCGTGGTTTTTCAGTTTTCCCGCGTGAAAATCGACCTTTCAGATCGGCTCACAAACCGCTCGCGCATACCTGTCAATGGTAAGAAGACCCCTGAAAACCTCGCAATAGAGATGGCCAGCGACTTTTTCAACACTATCGGCCGGACTGAGCCGGTCGTCGTCGGACTCAGTCCGACCCAAAGTTGTGATTCGTTGCGCAAAGCGTGCTCGACATCGGTGCCGGCTGGAAGAAGCGCAGTTGGACGGCGGACAGTCCGTATCTCTCAGTGACCTTGGACGCCCCGTCGTTCCCGGCCACCATCTATGCCGCTTCGTCGAGGGCGAGGACGACGCGCACAACCTGATCTGGTCGCGCAGCAAGGGCGATTGATCGCCGCCTTAGGCGCTCTACTTTTGCGGGGCGCATTGCCGTGACCTAGCTTCTCTCGCTCAATCCCTCGGACTGCTTTTGAGCATGGTCACGCCGGGGCCGCGCATGGACTCGTCGAAATACACAAACCAAAAAAGGTCCGGGTTCTCGCGATCGAGGGGCTGACCAGACGCCTCGTCGAAGACCAGGCATGCCTTCATATGGATCTTCAGCACGCTCCAGACGAAGGCGTAGTCTTCCAAGAAGGCCTGCCGCGACGCCTTTACGCGGGCTGTATTTTCGGCGTGCTTTTTGGCTGATAGCGGGTTGTGAGCGTGAAGGTGCTCGCCCGCGCGGTTGTGAATCTGGATCAGTCGATCGGCGTCCGCGAACGTCGTGCTATCGTTGTTCAAGTGAAACGTCCCTGCATCATCCAGCATCACGGCGTCTTCCAACGGGATTGGGAGATAGAAAATGGGACTGACAGACTTGAGCGCAGGCAGGATCTTGTTCACCTTTCCATCTTCGGTATAGCTTTTGGGATTCCTAGCGTCCATCCGCCGAGCTGCATACCCCTTCTCGTCGGCGGCCACCGCGCCGAACGTCGCGAGCTCAATGATCATTCTGAGCTGAAGCCACAGCACTTCGTTGTCTAGGTCGTCGTTCCTTAGCAACGCTGCCCTTGATGAAAGGATCCTTCTGATGGCACGAAATCTCACTGAGATCTGCTGCATCAGGGCGAAATACCGCTTGAAGTTTCGATCCGGCTGGACTCGACGATCGGGTGCTGTAGAAAAGACGCCTCGTCGTTTCAGGCGATACATCTTCAATAGACCGAGGAGATTGCCGAGCATCTGTTGCATAGGCGTATGGAAGTAAAAGTGCATCGTGCGCTTGACTGGCGCTCGAAATGGTTCGCGGCTCGTCCGGTTGTTGCACGATGTAGCCCCTCGCAGAGGGGCGCTCCGAAGCTTCACCCGGACAGCTTGCCGACCCCGGTCAGACTTGTCTACCAGACTAGAGACAGTCCACAGCGTGGCGTGTTTGTGGATGCTTACGGCTGATAGATCCGATAGCCTAGAACGACAGCAAGGTACGGAAGGGCAGCTTAGTGCTCTTCCGAGTGAGGCATCAGATCGAAGGCACCGAGCGAATTGACACTCAATTGACGGACGGCTCGAACCGGGCGAAGAGCCGTACCCATCGATCAATCAGATCGTCTTTGACATCGTCGATCCCCTTCGACAGCAAGATGGCCTTCACGCGCTTAGCAACTTCCACCTTCCAGCCCGGCGTGAGTTCGATGCCTTCGCGCTTAGCCCACGCCTCAACCTGCGGCACGATGGGCTTTCCCATCGAGGCGACTTCCGAGAACTGCTGTTCCGGGGCGCGAAAAACGCGATCTACAGCGTCCACGAAGCGCTGATGGGGAATCAAATCCTCCAACTCTGAACCTTGGAAGCCAACAAATTCGTCCGTCAATAGGACATTCTTCTCCTCACCGTTATAGAGGCCGCTGCTCAGCTCTGCCGCCATCCTGCTGCCCATGTGATCGCCATCCAGTAGAACGACCGGGAGCGTCTCGTCTCGGCCAGTTAAAATTCCAGCGGTGATCCTTAACGTCTTGGTTCCACCTGCGGGCGGGAACACCAGCTCGCGGCGAGGTGTGATCTTCCCCGCACCGATAAGAAGCACCTTAATCATCGTCAGATAGTGCTGATCGGAGGCGCCCTCGACAACGACTGGACGACAGCCCAGTAGCAGGCTTTCAGCGACGTTCAGATTTAGTGCCGAGTACACGGCGTATGCTGCACCGGCATGTGCCGGGTCCGCACCTGACTGACGCAGATTCGGCGAAGACTCGGTCGAGCCATCCGCAGCGACATAGACCTTCCGCACCCGATCCAACCGGTCGGGATCAATGAGGAAAGGCGAGTGCGTCGTATAGATGATCTGGTTGGTCTTGGTCAACCCATCGAAGAAGGCCGATAGATCGCGCTGGGCGAGGGGATGAAGGGATAGGCCTGGCTCATCAAGCAGAAGAATGGCGTCTTCGTGGTCGCCTTGGCTTTCAACTAGAAACACGAGGTAGAAGCTCAGGAACCATTGCAACCCCGTACTGCGATTCTCAAGCTCGACTTCTTCCGGACGCCGGTCATCCGACACCCAGATGCGGAAGTGATCACCGTCCGCTTCGAATCGGAACCGGTAGTCGCCTTGTTTCCACCAAGACTTGAACTCCTTGGTCAAAGTCGTGCCCGCAGACTGTAGCAGGATGGAGCGCTCTCGCTTGCGCTCAGCGATTTTTGCAATCTCGTCTTCGGTGGGCTGCCGATTCTGATTGCTCGTGTCTTTGAAGTCGCGGCCAAGTTCAAGGATCTCCTTCGGTTGGAGGCGAACAAAGCTGAACAACACGCGGAGGGTCCGAGCTTTCGCCGCCTCCTTGGCCCCCAGATCCTTTCTCTCGAGATTCTGAACCACATGCGGGAGATAAATTTCCGAGTCCAGGTTTCCATAGTTGGAGTAGTAGACAAACTTAGGCAGCGCTTTCAAGACAAGATCTCGAATGCCTTCGACGTCTTCGGGGGCAGGCGACCTGATGTGGGACAACCATTCGGTCAGGACGTCGATCGTCTGCTGCGTACGAGGAACGATCGTCGACGTCTTGGCTGGCTGGTCTGGCAACAACTTATTCAGCGACTCAATGGCGGTATCGAGGTCCTGCGTAGCCCAGTCTTGGCAGATGGACTCGGCCAAAGCGCGAACAGCGCCAACGATCGTCGACTTGAGAGGTTCTTCGCTCTTGAGCGCGTCTGTTCGCTCAACGTCTGTGGTCAAGGTCGTCAACTCGCTCTTGATCTCCGAGGCGGCGACGGTTGTCTTGGGCGCAAACTGCGGAAACGAAATTGCATGTTTTCCATCGAAGTACCTGTCAACACGCACAACCTCCAGTTGTGCAGCATCCAGTTTCGTCAACGCCACCAGCTTGTCTCTGAGAGAGCTGGCATCAAAATCGGCACTGATGAATCGAAAGTCTCCCGGCTTGGCACGCACATCTGCGAACATCGTCTTTGGGTAGTCAGATGTCGGTTGAATCTCGCCTTCGCGGGCAGGATTGAGCTTCCAAAGCGGAAGCAGCAAATTCGTCTTTCCTGACTCGTTGACACCGATCAGCGCGGCAACGTTGCCGGCATCAATATCGCCGCTGTCCTTCACGGAGCGGAAATTCGTTACCCGATACTTGATCAACTTCATCCTGCCCCCGTCGAGGTTGTTATATGTGCGCGCAACCGATGCCTGCGCACCCTAGTTGAACATGATAATAGGAAAGCTCGACGGAGTATCTGCGCTGGCGTCAGCCTGCACGAGCTGCTTGACCGGTTCGGAAGTAGAGCTGCACCCGAATGTCACGGCACGCAGCGGACGAAGGCCCAATCTTGGCCGGTAACAGCTTCGAGCGGCAAAAAAAATGCCGCCCGTATGGGCGCGGCGCCATATTCCGGCTTACGAGCGGTTTATCTCCCAAGCCGCTACGGGAGTCCTTCAGCCTGGCGTCGTAGCAGGCTTGACCTTGATCGCTGGATGCCCGACCATCGTCGGCGGCCTACATCGTTCCCGCTGTCGATCAGGATGCCGACGGTTGTTGGCCGGGGACGATGTTGTCCGGGATGTTGAGTACCGCATGAACGTGATCGTCGCCCCGGTGGTTGAGCAAATCCCACATTGTCTGCTTCCAGCTACGATCCTGGCGCACGGTGCTGCCGTCCTGCTTGGTTAGTTCGACGCCGGACCAGGCCGGCACGACCTCTGTATCCTGGACGAACCACTGGAACACCTCGCTCGCCCCGGTGACGCTCCCGTATGTCTTGTCTATCTGCGCGAGCGCGTCCTTCTCCTCTTGCTCGAAACGGGCGCGCTCCTGCGGCAAGCCGGCGAGCGTGTTTTTTGCATCGTCGAGATGCTGCTGCGCTTGTTCGACGGCGCGTTGAGCCGTCGCCACATCGTCCTGATTGACCATGGCTTGACGCAACGCACCGGGATCGCCAGAAGCGATTGCATCCGACTTCGCTGTATTGGCCTGCGACTGCAACTGCGCGAGCTTGCTTTGGGCGTCGGCCAATTCCTTTTCCGCGACCTCGGGATTGTGGCTGGCCTGCTCAGTGGTCTGGTCGAGGCTACGATAATAGCCTTGGAAGTCGTGCTGCGTATCAATGATCTTCTGCTGCCGGAGCGCGGCAAGCAGCGCCGCACCGTTTTTCAGTTCGCAGCGGTATTCCACGACTGTCCGGTTCGTGTCGTCCTCGATCGTGCGCCAGCTATCTTTCTCACATGAATCGCGATTCGACAGGGCCGTCTCGTAGGTATGGGTTGAGTCTTGCGGAATGGTCGCAGTCTTGACCGTATCCACCTCAGAATGGCCGCAGCCGGCCAGTGCAAGGCTCAGGATTGCCGCCATAGCAAAAGTGGTGAATTTCATGTTCATGAGTGAAAGATGTTGGGTTGAGATCGACGCATAGCCAGCACGGCGGCAGCGATCACCAGATAGACAACGGCGCAGCAGGCCGGAAGAATCTGCCTGCTGCGCCGACGGGATGAGTCGCAAGAGCCCGTCAGGGCCTCGCGGCGTAGGTTGCTGCTGGATGGTTACCGTGACAGCCCGATCGTCACGTATTTCGTGTCGGTATCAAACGTAAGCGGATCGTCAGTGCCGGTCGTGCTGTTGATCGTGATGTAGGCGTACCGTGCGGCACCCGTCGAATCGGTGTACTTGTAGACCTTGGCGTGCTCGACGGAGTGGTTTGCCGGGTCGGGAGCGCCAGCAGCAGTGAGTGCCTGAACAATGCTGATCGGAGCATCCGTCTGCCCGTCATTGCCCCTGAACGTGGCGATACCATTGCTGGCGAATGTCGTGGTACCCGACTGCGTGCAGTCCTCGTACTCGTCGAAGGTCTTGCCGTTCAGTTCGCTCAGGTCGGTCACTTCCACCATATCGCTCGACACATAGACGTACTGGCCCGGCTGACTGGCCGACACAGATCCGACGCCGTTGGCCGTGCACAGTTCGCCGACGCGGTTGCCCAGAACTGACACGATGGCCGTGAACTTGCCGGGAGTCGCGAACGAACTGACATTGCTGCTCGCATCGAGATTCGCCTTGGCAACGTACAGGCCACGATTCGGATCGGCGATAGCGATACCGAAAGTGTTGTCGAGATTGAGCGAAGTGCCCATCGGAGTCGCCGTGATGCCCGGAGTCGTATAGGCAATCGCCGCGTAAGGCGTTTTCGTCATCGCCGTGCCATTCTGCGAGTGCATGACTGCATCGGCTTGCGTCAGACCCGCGGCATCGAGCGCCGCCGCATACTGGTCGAGTAGTGCGTCATTGGCATCGCCCACGCTGAATTGAGAATTCAGCGGATTGAAGCCGCTCGCAATTGCAAGCTTGCCCGGCAGGGTTGCAATAGCAGTCTGGACCTTCGTGAGCGCGCTCGCCAGCTTGTCGGCCGTAATCGCGCTCGACAGGGCGCTCGACGTTGCGCCATCAAGTGCCGACGCGTTTCCATTACCCAGCACGCCGACGATCAGATCGGTGAGCGGCGTGACGTTGGTCGTGCCGGGCGCGGCAGCGACCGAGTGCAGCGCTGACGCGAGGGCTGCACCGTTCGCCTTGCCACCGGCGACCTGTGCGACACAGGGGTAGTCCGCCGACTTCAAGGTAACGGAATATGTGCCATCGGTGGTGGTCGTGGCCGACGCCGTTGCGCCCGAGGCGCATTTGAGCGACACGGTGCCGCCGACAATCGGCGCGCCAACGGCGGCCGTGCCGTTCGTGGTGACGCTCGGGGTCGAGGCGGTCGCGCTATTTGTGCCCGAACTGCCGCCGCCACAGGCGGCGAGCGCCGCGCACAGGGATGCGCCGAGCGCTAGTCTGGTGATCCTCGTATTGCCTGGTTCTTTTTTCACTGCGTAGTTCCTTTTCTGGGCTGATGAAGGGAGTCTGCCAGGAAATATAACGGCATTCATCTTAAAAAGTTTAATGTCACCTCATAAAGTCCTTAAGTTTATGAGGGCGTAGCCCAACCATTCAGGTTGAATGGAGGGTTCATGGCTCAAGTCGATCAGGAACAGCTCGCCGTGGTAGTTGGCCGGGCGATCGCGAAACATCGCGTGGCAAGCGGCTTTACACAGGAACAAGTGGCCGAGGCGCTGGGAATCGGCAATGAGGCGGTTTCGCGTATGGAACGGGGGATCGTGATGCCAACCGTGGCGAGACTGGTGGATCTCGCCGATCTGTTCGAATGCAACGCGGCAGATCTGCTGACCGAAGCCAGCAGCCGCACCAGCGATCAGGCGAGGCACGTCGCTCAGCTTCTGGGGAAGCTTGGCGGGAGCGACCGGACGATGGTGGTCGAGATCGTGGAGCGGCTGGCCGGACGACTCGCGAAGCGCTGATGCCAGTCAGTAGTCGTCGGGCAGCAGGATCGTCGTGACCGAGCAATCAGCTTCGGTGATGATCCAGACTTTCCCGTCGCCGGGCAGGTCATAGCTCGACAGCAGGCGTTTGCCCGTGAGCAGCGCCAGTTCGTTTGCCGTCCGGTCTTCGATCGGAAGATCACCCCAATCGCCATGGACATGGCGGGCGAGCAGTACGACTCCCGAAATGCCCGCCGCGTCGAGGGCTGCCTGCGCACCCGGCGTGATGGTGGGACGCCCCAGCGGGAAACGCGGGCCCTTTGCATAGCGGTTCATGCGCGTGCCCCCTGCACGTAACTGGGGGAGGGCCTTACCGGATAGCGCCGATTTGCGGGTCGATGCTGGTGTGAGTCGCTTGTGGGCACGACATCCTCAAGGCGTTCGATGGTCGTGCTCGACCGATCCCACTCGGTGATCACGAGAATGCGCGTCTGGTCAGGCAAACGGTAAATCGAGATCAGGCGTAGGCCAGCCGCGATTGACAGGTCGTTCTGCTGCCGGTCGTTTTCCGACACGATGCCCCAGTCGCCCGCAATGTGCCTGAGCACGACGCTGATAACAGGAATGCCATTCTCGTGTAGTGCTTTAAGTGTGGTCGATGTGGCAAGCAGGCGCCCCGGATGGAAAAGCGGTTTGAGCCGGGTGTGTTGATTCATGGCTATTTCTCCAGAAAACGGACGAGCACAGGCCTCCGGACGAACCGGATAAAGTGATCGCGAAAAGAAGAGGGAAGACGGACGCTATTGCGTCCGGGTTTAAGGCATGGACTGGCCGAGTTGGCGACGCAGTAAAGCGGCCTTTGCCTGAGAGCACCGCAGATGCCGGCGAATATCTGAGACCGTGGGTTTCAGAAAGCCGTTTTGAATGTCGCGTGCAAGCTTTGTGACTTCAGTTTTCGGCTCCGTGACGACGGGTAATGCGGCGGACATACCAGATTCAGGCACAGGGGCATCGGTAACCACGGCGGGCGCACCTTCTTTGATCGCTGGACCCGGCGACAGCGCAATCCACCAGAGCAGACAGGCCATGCCTTCCAGTACTGCGGCAAATGCCAGTCCGGCGAGCAGATCGAGTTTCGCCTCTGTTATTCCACAGAGAGCCGCCAGTCGGGCCGTGACCGGATCGTCACGGGCAGCGTCACGCCGTTTTTCGACGCGATCTTCGATGGACTGATACCGCCGGATTTCAGCGGCTTCCGCGTCCAGCGCATCGAGTCTCGAGGCCAGTCCGGCACGACGTCCTCGCAGTACCGGGCAGTCACCGACACACCGACGGGCATTGGATTGGGCCAGTAGCGTCGTGACCGATGCGCGGTCCGCCATGACTTCGGTAAGACCGCGATGTGCCGCAGCAGTGGCTACGGGTAAGGCCGCGACCCGAACGTCACCGGCATGCGACTGCGACAGCAGGAAAAATGTCGCATGACCGAATGAGGCCCCTGCCGTGCAGCCGCACCAGAGCAGCGCGCCGACGCCGCGCACAGCGAGCGGTGATGACCGGCACAATGCGGGCAGGAGGTGCGCCCCACCGACCAGTACGACGCCGAGTGCGACCCACACCAGCCGCTCCGACAACCACCCGCCGCGCTGCCATCCGGCAAGGACCGACATGCAGAGCGCCGTCCCCGTTGCCGCGACTGCCAGAGCGCGGACGGAACGATGGCTCATGCCGCTTTCCCGCCGAGCAACGCGGCTCGCTGGTCGAGCCGGTTTTGCAGGCTGGATGTGGCGGTTGCGCGCGTAGTGTCGCTATCGTTACCGCGACGATCGCCGGGATCTGCGTCATGACCACTGCCGTCACCCGGTTCCGCCGGAAAAAACTCTTCGGCAACGGCGGCGCGCTCCTCGATACTGTCCTCGAATGCGCCGTTGGCGAACCCGGCACGCGCAGCGGTATCGAGCGCCACCTGATCGAACCCAGCCGCCTTGCGCCGAGCATCCAGTTCACGCGCCTCCGTGATCGAGGTTTCAAGCGTGCCTCCGGTCCGCACGCAAAGATCGACGTAGTAGATCGCGGAACGATAGCTCTGCGTGGTGGACTTGCCACGAAGTTTCAGTTCCAGTGGGAGGCACGCCAGCACGTTGCCCGATACTGCCGCGAAGTAATGCAGACGCGCGGCGAGCGTCCTGATCGAATTGAAACTCGTGGTTCTGAAGCAGAAGCTACCCATCTCGTCCTCATCGCCGATCAGCACATTGAGTCGGCCGTAGGGCTTGCAGGCTCCGCCTTGACCGAAGGCGCAGCCGTCTGGCGTCGGACACGGCAGTTCCTCAATACCTTCGTGACCAGCGCGGCGGCAGGTCTCACCGTTACCGACGCACACCGGCCGCCCGGTTTCCCGATCGAAACACGAGTATTCGGCGCGAAGGTTCAGGTCGGGGTCGTTGAACAGAAGGCGCACGGGGATCGCGCGCAGCTTGCCTGTGGTGGCCTTGCGAAGCGATTCGTTGAGCGGGTGCAACATCCATTCACCGCCGCGCTGCTGTACCTGCGTTGTGATAGTAAAAGCGTCGTCCCGCTCGGGAATGCGCTTCCCGTTCTTCTCGACCACACGACCGATCGAGATTCGCCCGACCACGGGCGGAGTAATCGCGAGTCCTTTTAGCATGGGGATGCTCCTGTACTAGATAGGGGGAATGAAAATCAGATCGAAACGAGAAACCGGCGCGTACCCGGTTTCGTGACTGCGTACTGCGTAGCAAGCTCGGGATGATCGGCGAGCAGGCGTTTAAGATCGACGCCAGAACCGTCCCTGCTGCGTTTGAACGACACCGAGCCTGTTTCGAACTGGGCGCGGTCGGTTTCTCCCATCGCCTGCTGGATGGCCTGCTTAAGCTGCGCTTCGACCTGCGCGCGGGCGTCAATGTCTGCCCGCACGGCCACCAGATCGGCAAACGTCGCCGACAGGTTCCTGTCGTCGGTGAAATCGACTGCACCGCCCGTACCCGGATAGAGACATCGCAGCGCACGATCAGCCGATTCAGAACCTTCCGCTGGCGGCGGTGTATCAGTTTCGACATACCGCCAGAACGCCGCTTCCAGTTGGATGAGACGGGCGATCAATGCGTCGTCGCGCTCGATGCGATGAACATCCAGCTTCTGGCCGCACAGCAGCACGGCGACATCGACGGCCTGTTTGCCTGTCACAGAAAGCTGGTGCTGGACTTGAACTTGCACGTATTCTGGAACGCCTTCGCGCCAAAGCCGTGAGCCAAATTCTCCCGCCGTCTTGCATTCAAGCAATTGAACGTCGCGCTTGCCGACGACTTCCCGATCGACGTTGGCGAGCATGAAAGGAATGGTCGGATGCTGGAGAACGGCATTGACGCGCCGGACCCGATTTCCCGTCTGCTTTGTATAAGACGCTGCCACGATTGGCTCCAGCAAGGTTCCCCAGTAGATTGGCTCAGTCGTGTCGTCGGGATCGGGCCGGGGAAGGTTTGCATCGCGCCCGGTCTTGATAAGCCAGAGTTCCAGAGGGCTCATGTACGGTGAAAGCCCCACGGCGGCAGCAGCATCTGAACCGCCGATCCCCGATTTCCTCACTTCAAGCCAGTCTTCGCGCGGCATTTTCTTCGTGTCGACGAGTCGCAGTGCAGGACGGTTGCTGCAAGCCTCTGAAGGCTCAGGTAACGCCATATCCACCTCCACAAACAGAAATGCCCGGTGGGATCGATCCCGACCGGGCACGTATGAGGTAATGAAACGGACTCACGCGACAAGCTTCATGGCCTCGTCCCACGCTTTTTGCTTGAGGGTCGCACCTGTTCCAAACCAGGCGGCATCACGCCGATGATCTTCGCTGCGTGCGCGGCGCTGGTGATCGACAAACTCGGTGACGCTGTTGAGCAGCCCCCATGCTGTGCCTGCTGCGGAGGCCATTTCGGCTCCCTTGCCACGACCGGCGAACAGTTCCTGCACCGCCTTGATTGCGCTGTCGTTGGTGGCTGCCACGGGTGCATTGCCGCCCGTGGCCTGATAGGTCAGCACACGGCGAAAGAAAGCTTCGGACGTGGTGTCATTGACTTTGCAATCGCTGAGCGCTTTCATGCGGGCCATAAAGCCGTCCCAGGAGGAGACCGCGATTCCCAACTGACGTTTCACGGCCTGCGCGTTGAACTGGCTGCGGTGCGGCACCTTGACGGCGCCGGTGCTGTCTCCCAGCGCAATCGCCAGCGTGTTGTTACACACGACACGGACGGATGTGAACTGGGCGGTCGTCGCGAGCGTGCCGTCACAGGCGGTCGCTAATAGGAGATATCCATTGACGCGGTCACGGCCTCTGAGCGTGGCGCTCTGGCCAGTCTTCGCGAGTGCCCATAATTTTTTTCCGTCTTTGAGTACCCCAGCGGTTTCAAGTTCATAGCCCGATACGTCGACGAGATCGCGGTAGAACTCGATAATTTCCGCCGGTTGCACAACTTGGAAGCGACGGGATACTACCGAGAGCGGAGCCTTTGTATCCGAACGGTAGAGGACCTTCTGCTCGGGAAAGGCGTGGATCGAACCCAGGCTGGAACCGGCGCTGCCCGAGACAAACCGGACTTCGGTTTCTTCGATCCGCCAATTCATACCGGCTTGCTGTGCCCAGACTTCGAGCGGTTGGTTGGGCGCGAGCTGGTTGCCCAAACCGTGCCAGGGCGTTTCATTGATGTAGGCCATGGATTGAACGAGATGCATGATGGTATTCCTGATAGGGAGAGGTGCGAAGGAAGCAGGCAGCGCAAATACCTACAGCCCCGAAGGGCTGTAGGTATGGCTTGTCAAAGACTGAAACGGGTGGAACGAAAAAGCTGGCGGACGTCAGGACGCGCGCTGTGTGCCGAAGGTATTGCCGCACTCCTGACAGACGTAGTTGTCGAGTACGTGCGCGTCGATCTGCTCGCCGACAGCTGAGCCCGCTGCGCAGCCAGCCGCGCCTCCGACCAACGCTCCTAGAAGTGCCCCGGCTAGTCCGCCGAAGATCGAGCCGATCGGCCCAGCGACGAAGCCGAGGGCAGCACCAGCTTCGGCACCGCCAAGTGCTGCGGCGGCAGAGCCGGCGGCACCGGCAGTTGCTCCGATAGCACCACCGGCTTTGCGGGCGTAATCTCGCGTGGTAATGCGGGTAGAGTTACAGCGGGGACAGAAAAGGGAATGGTTCATATATCAGTCTCGTGTGAGTTCAGGGCACGCGGCGTTGCCAAGGCATACCGGGAGGAATTCTCACTGAGGTGATATATGTTCGAAATTTTCTAGGATTCAGTAGACGTGTTGCCTGGTTCCGGCCGAGGCTGTGTGGAAACTCAACTTTTGCCGCAGATGGCAAGGTTGCCAGCCAGGTCGATCAAGTTTAATGCATCGGGTTCAGGCTAATCGAACATCGCAGGCGCAAATAAGCCCCTCGGGGCGTCAGCTTCCAGCTATCTTCATGGCTTTCATCGTTCGTTCAACACCGAGTATGTTGATGGCGCGCCTGATGTTGTACGCCAATACCTGAAGGCTCATTTCGGTACTCACCCGCGCCAGCGTGCGCGTGAGGAAGTGTGTGGACCGCATCCAGTGTTTGAGCGTGCCGAAGACATGTTCGACGGTGCTTCTGCGGATGGTCATTGCATCAGACTTGCGTTCCAGCCGACGCTGCATGGCTTCCAGTACATGTTCATGCTCCCAACGTCGGATGCGGCGATAGGCGCTGGTAGAACATCGCTCCTTCAGATGGCATTCCGGGCAGGCACTGGGCCAGTACACCTGCAGATTCATACCGTGCTCAACTGTCGTGAACCGTCGAATGGCGCGCTCGCCTGCCGGGCACCGGTACTCATCGTCCTTTTTGGCGTAGATGAAGTCGCGCTTCGTAAAGAGACCTTTCTTCCGTGAGCCCGAGGTGAGCGGTTTGGGCACATAGGCGGTAATGCCAGCCTGCTCGCACGCACGAATCTCAGGACCGCTGTAGTAGCCCCGATCGGCTAGCACCTTCAGTCCCGTCCTGCCCATCGCCTTGCTGGCCGACACGCCCATCCTGCTGAGTTGTCCGCGATCGTTTCCGACATTCGTCACCTCGTGTTCAACGATCAGGTGATGCTTTGTGTCTACAGCCGCCTGCACGTTGTAGCCCACCGTTCCGGTCCCTTTGCCACTACTGGTCATGGAGCGGGAATCCGGATCTGTGAGCGACAGTTGCTGGTCCGGCTGCTTCTTCAACTCCTTTCTGATCTGTTCGAGTTCGCGCATCTGCTGACGCAAACGGGCGATCTTCCCGTACAGGTCTACGGTCTTCACATCGAAGCCCGTCGGATTGATCCGGTCCGCGGTTTCAATCGCGTCGAGATATCGCTGTACGCTTTCCTCGATCTGCTGCTGGCGCTTATCGATCTTGCCCGCCGTGTAATTCCTGTCCCGACTGTTCACTGCCTTGAACTTGCTGCCGTCGATGGCCACGGTGTCACTGGTCAGCAACTTCATCCCGCGACACAATTCGACGAAGCGCTTGCAGACGTTGCGAATAGCCGCACCGTTATCACGGCGAAAGTCGGCAATCGTCTTGAAGTCAGGTGCCAGCCGACCTGTCAACCACATCATCTCGACATTGCGCTGACATTCGCGCTCAAGACGCCGGCTTGAAGGTACACGGTTCAGATAGCCGTAGATGTAGAGCTTGAGCATCACGCCCGGATGATACGAGGGGCGACCTGTGGTGGCCGGCGTGGCGCCGTTGAAGCCGAGTTCCGCAAGATCCAGTTCATCGACGAAGACGTCTATGATCCTGACCGGGTTGTCCTGTTCGATGTAGTCATCGACGCATTCGGGAAGTAATGCGACCTGCTTGCGGTCATCGCCTTCAACGAATCGCTTCATGAGTCACCCGGTCTCAACGCGTTAATTCAGTTTAGGCGATAAGGTCGTTTTCACACAGCCTCGGCCAAGAAAAGACCTTCGGTCGCGACTTCGCTTGGTCACTCAGGCGTTGGCACAACCAGAAAACGGTCGTTCGAAGCTAAGGGCAATCGGTGCATTTTTCGGATAACGATATGTCAGTACCCGACCAACATTGGTTGCACGTCCCACTCGAGACTACGCCTGGCATGCTGCTTGAAGCTCCCCCTGACGGGTGCGTAACCTTGCTTGGCCGAAAGGCGCAGCTACTCGATCGCGAACCATACGTGTCGTTCGTCTCGGCGAGCGCCACGATGATCAAGCAATGGCTCTTGTTTGATCCCTTGTGCGAATTGGAGGCACGCAGCCTTCTCGCCGACTTGCGCACGCGGGTCCCCGTTCTTTCGATGAACACGGGCGCCAACTTCCGCATTCCTGTCCACGAATTGCATGTATCTTCGCTCGCAACCTATGACGGCTCTCTCCCAACGCTGATCCCGGCTCACCTGACACCGGCCCCGACGTGGCTCGATGCTACGGGGGCATGTAGCTGGAACGGAAAGGACGTGCTGGAAACGACGCTTGCGAGCTGCCCTTCTGTGACCGATGAGAGGGTTCTCGCCGCTCTGGACCTGTACATCGCGTCTCAGTATGACTTTCTGCCGCGCTCTCTCTTTCTGGCCAAACTGACGATCCTCGATGCTTTGGCCGCTCATGCGAAACGCAACGCGGTCACAACCGCCTGGATCGACGAGAAGCTTATCGAAGCTGAAGCATTCTGTGACGCGGGGCTGTCGAGCGCTCTACGCAACCTGAAGTTTGAATCCCACACGGCCGCAATACGGGCTCTTGTGAGGCGCGCTGTGCTGTCGCTGGGTGGAACTGAAAAGGAAGCTGCTCTACAGGCTACAGCGGCCGGAAGGTTGTACGCGGCGCGATCTAGGCTGTCGCATGCAGGCTCCACGGTAGAACTGGACTTGGGGGGAGCGACGCAGCTCGCGCGGCTCGTTCTCAACGCGGTAGTTAGAAACCCTTCTATCCTCGATGTCGTCGGCGGGGAAGAGGCAAGCGTAATAAGTGGGCTCCGGCAACGCAAGCAATGGATCGCTGAAGCCGAAGCGGCGATTCGCACCGTACAGCCGAACGGTGCTGCCGTCGTGGATGCTATTCGGCGTCCTCTGATACTTGGTCAACACGGCGCGCTTACCGCACGGCTCGCCGACGGTAGTGACTGGTGGATCGGGGATGGAACTGCGCGACGGCTTTCCGCCGAGGACATCGCCGAATGGGCGAGATTCCCCGAGGCGTTCCAGTGAAACCGCGAAATCGGTCAGGCTATTGGTGCGGGGAGACGGGGGCTTCCACTACGCCGGCGGCTTCCCGGCGCTACCGGAAGGTGGCATAGTCAGCAGGCGGCTCGAAAGGACACCAGCAAACGGAATAGCGAGGTAATTTTGATTGAATCGCTGATTAAGAACCTGAACCAGGATGTCGCGCTTCTTCAACTTCGTATTGAGAGGGACAAGGACGTCGGCTTTAATGACATGTCGCGGCTACTGGAATCGATGTCAATCTGAACCGCCCCGGATTTGGTGGAGGCTCCAACTCTTGAGAGAATGGAGCCATGAACAAGTCGAACAAATTTTCTGCTGAAGTCCGGGAACGTGCAGTGCGCATGGTGCAAGAGCATCGGGGCGAGTATCCGTCACAGTGGGCAGCGATCGAATCCATCGCCCCGAAGATCGGCTGCACGAGCCAGACATTGCTGGGGTGGGTCAAACGAGATGAAGTCGATAGTGGCGAGCGCGAGGGCGTGAGCACGTCGGAACGCGAACGTCTTAAAGCACTGGAGCGCGAGGTCAAGGAACTGCGCCGCGCCAACGAGATTCTGAAACTGGCGAGCGCGTTTTTCGCCCAGGCGGAGCTCGACCGCCGCCTGAAGTCCTGAAGGCCTTCATCGATCAGCATCGCGACACCTTCGGGGTCGAGCCGATCTGCAAGGTCTTGCGGATTGCCCCGTCGGGCTACCGGCGCCATGCTGCGCAGCTTCGCGATCCGTCGCGCCGCTGCGCTCGCGCTATACGCGATGAACGCCTGCGGCCCGAGATCCAGCGTGTCTGGCAAGCCAACCTGCGTGTCTACGGAGCGGATAAAGTCTGGAAGCAGATGAACCGGGAGCATATCGCGGTGGCTCGCTGCACGGTCGAACGGCTGATGAAGCAACTGGGTTTGCGTGGCGTAATGCGAGGCAAACGTGCTCGCACGACGATTGCCGATGCGGCGGCCGCTCGCCCGCTGGATCGGGTCAACCGGCAGTTCAGGGCGGACCGGCCAAACGAGCTCTGGGTTTCTGATTTCACCTATGTATCGACGTGGCAGGGCTGGCTCTACGTGGCCTTCGTGATCGACGTGTTCGCCCGACGGATCGTCGGTTGGCGCGTCAGTTCGTCGATGACTACAGACTTCGTTCTGGATGCACTTGAACAGGCACTTTGTGCGCGGCGCCCAGGCGGCGATGGAACGTTGATACATCACTCCGACAGAGGCTCGCAATACGTTAGCATTCGCTATAGCGAGCGACTGGCCGAAGCAGAAATCGAGCCCTCGGTTGGTAGCCGTGGCGACAGTTACGACAATGCACTGGCCGAGACAATCAACGGTTTGTACAAGGCCGAACTGATTCATCGCCGCAACTGGAAAACACGGGAGTCCGTCGAGTTGGCAACGCTGGAATGGGTGGCCTGGTTCAATCATCATCGATTGATGGCACCCCTCGGCTACATCCCGCCTGCTGAAGCTGAGGCAAACTACTATCGGCAACTTGAAACACCGGTCGCCGAACCCGCATTAACTTAAACCAACCAGCCTCCACGATTCCCGGGGCGGTTCAATCCAGTTTTTTAAAGCCGTGGGTATTGCGAACCTCAAAAGCAAGAATCAGATTCGGGTGAACTTCCCGGCCATTGATGCCGCGGACGACGACAAGGATGGTGGGATTGCCGTGCAGGTCACCTCGGTCGCGGACGCAAGGAAGATCAACAAGACGATCGCAACTTTCGAGAAGAAGGACGCAGCCGGGAAGTGCTTGAAGGACGGCTACGCGGCGCTCTACATCTTCGGCTTCTGCAAAGCGTCAAGAAGTGGGACCGTTCCCAGCTACTGCCAGGTTGTGGGCCCCGACTTCTTTGTCGGCAAGCTCGTCGACCTCGATGATGAAGAAAAGGTGCAGACGATCATCGACTCGGTCCGCCGTCATGTGGACTATTCTTCGATCCACCCTTATGACGATATCGAGTGTCTCAAGATCGTGTTGGGCTATGTGGGTCGCAATGCCGTTAGACACTACATGCGCTGCGAAGGCCCCGTCGACGACATGACGAAGGGCCTCAGAGAAATCTCGGAGCTCATCGGCAAAGGGGCCGTCAACGGCAAGCAGAAATCAAAGGCCCACCATGAATTCGAAGATCAAGAGATAGGCGAGTTTCTGCGGCATGTGTTAAGCGAGATTGGTGGGATCACAGCGATCGTCAACCGTGCGAACCTCAACGGCTTCGTCTGCTTGAACCAGCAGGATATGATGGCCATCGATAAGCGGAAGCAGTCGATCGTCACATCGGCGCAGCACATTGCCGCAAGGCACGGCATTGCCATGTCGCTGGGCATGTACGAGGTCGACTAGCATCCGGCAGCTTGGGCCAACCTAATCGAGACACCAGTTGAACTAAAGCTGTATGAGAAGCAGATCCGGGAGAAGGGACGCCATGATCGACCCATTTGCAGAGATTCCCGAGGTCGTCATCGACTACGTGCGCCGCATCTTCGCAGCGGCAAACGACAAGGTGACACGAACGATGTCCGTGTATCCGTCTATGCACGAAGAGTCGCTCGACCACATTCTGGTCATGGAATTATCGTCGACCCCGCCTGCCTTTTTTGCCCGTGAACAAGTCGGCGTGTCTCTGGAGTCGCACTGGCTGGGTGGCCGGCACATGTTCGACCGTTGGGAGATCGCGGACATCGCCTTCTTTGTCATCCTCCGCCGAGCCGGTCACCTGATGGCCCGGAAGGTGGCGCTGCTTCAGACAAAGCGCCTTTACTCTAAGGAGATTCCAGTAACCCCGATTGACCCATTTGACTATCGGATCGGCATCGGCCGGCTGGTCGATCGAACCGACCCGCAGGTGCCCATGACATGGCAGCGTCGCTTCAGATTTGACGGCCAATGCACCTACGCGGCGATGACCGCAGGGCATGCTCAGGTTCAGCGCATTGATCGATACGAGGAATCGCGTGGTATCCCTGTCTACTACGGCTTCTATAATCCTTTGGCTGTTCCATATGACGCCGACTACCCGGCGTCCGATGGTTGTCCGCCTGGAGCATCGAACGAGGTAGGCATGCGGGTGTTGGCTGCGAGAATCGTCCACGCCGCGCTCGCCTCTTTGGATGCGGGAAGAGCGCCTATTTTTGACGGGCTTACGACTTCGGAGCTCGATCCAAATGACGCCGCGTCCGCACACGGGTGGCGCATCGAGAATTTCATAGCCGATGAAGTGTTGCGTTGTAGACAAGGTCGACGCTTCGATTCTACGATCGATGAGAGGTTGTCGGACTTGTTGTACCGACGTTCGGCGCCCATCGCTGCTGCCATCACGATGACGATTGACGTCGGCAGCGGCCCCTGAGGAAGAACATTTGCTGCCGGCCCCCTGTTTGACGGGCACATCTGCGTTGAATAGCCGCTTCGGCTTGTGAAAATGGGCAGTCTTGATGCCTTCGTTGGGTCGGTCTGTGCCTTTTGCACGACACGCTCCGTAGGCGGTCGTCGCCCCCGGTCGTTAGACGCAGCGCGGCGGCCACCGGTCGGCCAAGAGAGGCCGATGGCCGAGGTCGTATTCAAGGTGTGCATCGCCGGATGCGAACGGACACTGCGATGTTCGCCTTTGCACATGATTCGAGCGGATTTCGGCCGCGAAAGGGTCGGGTCGACGCGAGCTACATGCAGGATAGGTACGAGGAACAATAAATGACCGAGAGCACCATGAACGCCGCGTTGCGCCAATTCGAGACGGTTGAGGCGAATCTCGTAAAAGCGGAACGCCTGCTTGACGCAATTGACGAAGCAATTCCGAAAGGCATCGTGTTCGGCAGCAACCCCGATTATGAAAGCAACTGCTACCATTTTGACGCGCTCTATGCAGCCCTTCCAAAGATCAAAGGGTGGAAGCCGGACATTCACCTCTCGGAGTTGGACGAGATCGCGCAAAACCGCCTGGATGCCCAAGAATTGGGGGAAATCGAATGCGCGATCTCCGTCGAGCGCTCGATCGAGGAACCGTCAAAGACACTGCGGCAATATCGCATGCAATTCGATCAGATGCGCCGCGAGCTTGTGCGTGACGCATTGCAAGAACTCATTTCAGGCGTAGACGAGTGCATCCATGTTCTCTCGCAGCTACCCGAACCAACTGGAAGGCATCTCGAAGTCTCGCATCAAAAATTCGAGGTGCTGAAGCAGAACATCGCGCAGATCAACATGCTAATGGGCAGCAGCATGTCCAAGCCCCCACGATGGAACGACCTAGGCCGTCATATTCACTTCGGACTCTACGGGGATCTGCAAGACATCATCCAGCATGACTGGCCCGCTGTAAGAGCCGGGCTTCAGAAGTCTATGTACGGAGATAACGAGCCTATGCCGGTTGGTATCGAAGATCTAGAGACCTTGATCAGTGCCAAACCGAGGGGAGCTGTAGCGACCAGGCTTAAATGGGACGGCCTGAGCGGGGAGCAGTTCGAGCGACTTATCTTCGCTCTTGTCGCGTCCGAGCCTGGCTACGAAAACGCGGCGTGGTTGACTAAGACGGAAGCACCAGACCGAGGACGTGACGTATCAGTATTTCGAGTACAGACTGACACGCTCGGTGGAACCATGAGGCAGCGGGTCATCATTCAATGTAAGCATTGGCTCAGTAAGAGCGTAGGGATCACGGAAATCGCGACGCTCCGCGAGCAGATGAAGACTTGGGAGCCGCCACGCGTTGATATCCACGTCATCGCCACATCGGGACGTTTCACGAGCGACGCAATCCTGGCTGTGGAGAAACAGAACCACTCAGATAGCGCATTGCGAATTGAGATGTGGCCGGAAAGCCATCTGGAGTTGCTGCTGGCAGCAAGACCCTCTCTCATCGCAGAGTTTGGCCTGCGATAAAGGAGCAGTGGACATGCTTTATGCGTGGGTTGGTGAGCAGAAACGCGCTCCTATCGCAAAGGGAGAACGAACGACCTGCCGCGACTGCGGGGGGCTGCTCACTGCGGTCATGCCTGTCGAAAACACGCCGCACTGGCGGCATAAGGCGGGCGACTGCGATCCCTGGAGCGAGCCCGAGGGGCCTTGGCACCTAGGCTGGAAAGAGCTCTTTGACATGTCTTGTCGCGAGATCACTCTCCGAGACCGCGCGACGGGAGAACTGCACCGCGCTGACGTCCTGGTCGGTAGCGGCACCCCGCAGGCGACCGTTCTGGAACTGCAGCACTCATCGATCAGCGAGGATGAGCGAAGCGCGCGCGAGGCCTTTTATCGACGCGAGCACCGGATGTTTTGGCTTGTCCATATCCACAGCGAAAGCTCATTTCTGGGGACATATTTCGGTATGTCGCTCGACTTCAGCTCCCGCGTCATCAGCCTCGACGGCAAGGAGTTCGCTGTCATGCGTTGGATGGGTCCGAATAAGCAATTCATCGAAAAATGGAAGCGCGCTACCGCGCATGTCTTCCTCCATGCGGGCGCTCACATTTTCTACCTTGCTAGCCCCAACGTAGCTGCTCGCCTGGGAGGTCCTTTCCAGCGTGGTGAGTTCGCTCTTTGCGCCCTGGGGCGCGACGATTTCTTACGGGCCGTTCGCTGGGAAGACGGCGCCGCCTCAAATGCCACTGGTAGCTAAGGATTACTCCACACCGCCGAGGATTCTTGGTTTTACTTTCCAGAGCGCAAGCGGCCACCTTTCTACAGTCACCGGCCGTCTGAACGACGAATACAACCGTCTGCAACAGGGTCGCCTACGGACGATCATGCCCGAGTCGGGAAGATCGATCATCGTCGGCGACGAACGTCCGAGTTCCATCTTCCTCTGTTCGGCAACGTTTGCTCACGGACGCTCTGTGGTAGGTGGCGGATATTCACTCGCAAATCTAGGCTGCTACGCCGCCGCTGAGCAAGCGTCGATTAACTTTCTTCCTAGAATCGTTACGTGGACAGCAACCCACGACGTTCCGCCACCGGCCGTTCCGAGACCAGTAATGGCACCAAGTCGATCCAAATTGGCTAGTGACAGGAGGACTTCTTCGGACGGTTGCGCATCCGATTGTGGCATTTCCGGACGCCACACCGGGGCGGATGCCGGTAGATTTCCGGTAATAATCGCATCGTGCGGCGCAGTACTGCTCTGTTTGAGAACGAGGAGTACTCGAGCATCAAGACTCGACATGTTCTCGAGCATGTTGACAAACATTCGATGCGAGGCTATTTCCGGCTCTACTGACGCATTGACCAACAGATGAGCCCATAGATCTTGCAAATTGTCATCGTCCTCCAGTGATGCGGCCTGAAGAAGCGGAACGGCGAATTTTAATGGCAGGCCGTTGGGTGGCTCCTTCAACCCGCGCTCGGCCAAAAAAGCTTCGGCTCGTTGCATAAGCCGTTGCTGGCGTTCCCATCGCGCGTATCTAAGCTTGTCTTCAAAGATACCAAGGCCTTGTTCCACGGGACCGCGCACGTAGTTCGCGATGAAGCCGCCCATTGCCGTCGCCGCGTCGATTCCTTTCCCGGCTGTTTTTGCGACCTCTTGAACTGCCTTTGCCGTCTCGGTTGTGACTTCTACGGGGCCCATCGTGAAGCTCCATCAAATTCGAAGTGGATAGCCTAGCATGGAGAATTGCGAAAAGCCCGGCTCCGCGATGGCTGTTCATTTGAGGCGATATGTGGGTGAAGTCTTCTGGAGCCCAGCCATTCGGTGCTTTCTCCCCGATTCAGGTGATGCTGGGGTAGTTCACCGCGTCGATGTCTCGTCACGGGATCGGCCAGCCGGGCTTCGGTTAAAATTGATAAGCAAGCGTATATGCGATTCATGGGAAAGCGCCGCAGGGTTGGCGGGATCCAATGCCGAGGTTGACCAGGGTCTCCTGGACGTGGCTTCCGGTTGCGTGAAGGAGTTCGACACGAAAAGCTTCATTGCCAGTGACAGGTGGCTATTCGCTGCACGGTCTAGCTAGTCGCCGCAGTGCATGCGGTACGTTTGACAACAAGACACTTAGCGAATGAATATCCAGCAACTAGAAAACAAACTGTGGGAAGCGGCAGACCAGCTTCGCGCCAATTCCAAGCTTACGGCTAGCGAATACTCGATGCCGGTGCTGGGCCTGATCTTCCTGCGCCACGCCAGCAACCGTTTCGAGGCCTATCTGCCGGAGATCACGGCCAGTATCACACCGCGGGTTCCGGCCAGCCGTCGTGAAGAACTGATCAAGCTCGGCTTCCAAGGCAAGGCCGCCATCTATCTGCCGGAAGAATCGCGATTCGAGCACATCGCCGCGCTGCCGAAAGTTGCGAACGTAGGCGCAGTCATTGATGCGGCAATGGACAAGATCGAGGCTGAACATGCCGTGCTGGCCGGTGCGCTGCCGCGTGGCTATACCGCATTCGAGCCTGACCTGCTTGCCGACCTGATCAAGATTTTTGACGACCAGACTATCAGGAATGCAACTGGCGACGTCTTCGGCCGTATCTACGAATACTTCCTGAACAAATTCGCGATGACCGGCGCGCAGGAAGGCGGAGAATTCTTCACACCTCCCTCACTGGTGCGAATGATCGTCAATATCATCGAGCCGGATCACGGTCTGGTGCTCGATCCAGCATGTGGGTCGGCAGGCATGTTCGTCCAGTCCGGCCACTTCATCGAGGACGCCCGCCATCAGAATCCGCTCGATAGCGGCGTGGTGTTCCACGGTCAGGAAAAGAGCGACACCAACACCAAGCTGGCCCGCATGAACCTCGCGGTGCATGGCTTGGACGCCAGCAACATCCAGCAGGGCAATACTTTCTACGACCAGATCGAATATCTGGTGGGCAAGTGCGATTACGTCATGGCCAATCCGCCGTTCAATGTGGATGGCGTAGAAACCAAGAAGGTCGCGGGCCAGGCCGAACCCAACGGACGCCTGCCCTTTGGTCTGCCGGGCCTCAACGCCAAGACCGGCGCAATCAGCAACGCGAACAGCCTGTGGATTCAGTATTTCTATTCGTACCTGAACCTTACGGGCCGGGCCGGATTCGTCATGGCATCCAGCGCCAGCGACGCAGGCAACAAGGATCGGGACATCCGCGAGCAACTGGTCAAGACCGGCCACGTCGATGTGATGGTGGCTATCGGCAACAAGTTTTTCTACACCCGTAGCCTGCCTTGCACGCTCTGGTTCTTCGACAAAGGCAAGCAACAGTCGCGGCAGGACACTGTGCTGATGCTCGATGCACGCAACGTGTACCACGTTGTATCGGCGCGCTCGCACGTCTTTACCGAGGAACAGCTTGCCAACCTCAATGCGATTGTCTGGTTGTACCGTGGGCAGGGCGAGAAATTCACCGCACTGGTCGCCCGGTACCAGCAACAGGCGGCTGACTGGCTGGCTGAGTTGCCCAAACGCGTAGCAGCCGATACCGCAGCAGTCGAAACACTCGCGCAGAAGCTCGGCGCGTTCGCGAGTGGCGCGACGCTTGATGAATTGAACGATGGCGTGGACCAGGATGCAGTACTTACCTGGGACGTGCTGAAAGCGTACAAGGCTGATCTCATGGCGGCGCGCGCCGATTGCTCTGCGGCTGAAGCTATCGCTGCACTGCTGAAATTTGCCAGCGATGCGCGTTACGCCATTGCTGACGCGAGCACGTCCACGCTAGACAGCCTGAAATCTGTGCAGGCCACGCTGGAAGCTCTGGCTCCGCAGATCAAGACAACGGGCAAGCAGCTAGAAGCGCGTCATAAGCTCTGGTTGAAGTTGCTGGAAACGGCAGAGAAAAGTCTGCGCGCGCGATCGAGCGATGCGTTTGATGCGAAGACGATCCGTGAAGCCCGGCGCGCACTGCTCGCTGCTGACGCTAAGAAGGAAGAGGAATCCACCGTTCGTGACCGCATGCTGGAAGCCGTGAAGCAGTCCGGCTATTTCATCTCTCAGGGCCATTGGCTGCTGTCGCGGTTTCCTGATGGCATGTTCGCTGCCGTACCGGGGCTGTGCAAAGCGGTGACGCGGGCAGAGATTGCCGCGAACGATTATTCACTCACACCGGGGCGGTATGTAGGCCTCGCTACAGCGAACGAGGAGGATGAGGTGGATTTCGTTGAGCGTCTGCGCGAAATTCACGATGATCTGACGGAATTGAACGAGAAGGCCGTTGAGCTAGCAGAGCGGATTGCGGGCAATTTTGAGGAGTTGCTGGCATGAGCGCACTCCCACGCGTAGCAGTTGGCAAGCTATTGGATGACGAGGTGCTTCTTGCTGTTCAGGATGGGAACCATGGCGAGATTCATCCCACAGTCGCAGATTACGTGGATTCTGGAATTCCGTTCGTTATGGCTAGTGACTTAAACGACAACCAGCTTGACCTGAAGAGATGCAAATTCATCACGGAGGGAACGGCATCGGGGCTGCGCAAGGGCTTTGCAAGGACCGGTGACGTGCTGCTGACACACAAAGGATCGCTTGGGCTCACTGACGTAGTTGGCCCTATCGAGGCCCCGTTTTTGATGCTGACGCCTCAGGTGACATACTACCGTCCGGACCCAAGTAGGCTTGATAGCCACTTTCTGAGGTATGTCTTCCGCTCGCCCGAATTCCAAGGGCAGATGGTTTCGCTTTCTCGTGAAGGAACTAGGCCTTACATCGGTATCACGGCACAGCGGGACTTGCAGATTTTGATGCCCGAGTTGGACTTGCAGCGCCGTATCGCATCCGTGCTCAAATCCTACGATGACCTCATCGCTACGAACCAGCAACGCATCAATTTATTGGAAGAAGCTTCCAGCCGTTTGTATCGCGAGTGGTTCGTGCATCTACGCTTTCCTGGCCATGAAGTCGTTCACGTGGTGGATGGCGTGCCGCAGGGGTGGGAGAGGAAGCAGCTTTCTTCAGTTGCGAAGGTCAACGAACGCAGCATCGGCTCGAAGGAGAGCCCCGACGAGTTGTTCTACATCGACATTTCCTCGGTGTCGCCCGGCGTCATCCAGGAGGTCACTCGCTATGACTTCGCAGACGCGCCCGGTCGCGCCCGCCGCCGTGTTGCGCATGGCGATGTAATTTGGTCGTGCGTTCGCCCGAACCGGCGCTCGTATGCGCTGGTCTGGGAACCGGCAGAAAAGCTGGTGGCTTCGACGGGGTTTGCCGTGTTGTCCGCAAAAGCTGTTCCGTTCAGCTACCTTTATTTCGCGACCACGACGGATACCTTCGTCGGATACCTGGAAGCGAATGCAACGGGCGTTGCGTATCCTGCCGTCACGGCCAAGACCTTCGAGGATGCCGAATTGCTCGTACCTGACGACGACACACTGGATGCGTTCAGTCAAGTGGTCCTGCCGCAGCTCGAACAAATGGAAACACTGAAACGACAGAACAAGGTACTGGCGAAAGCGCGTGATGTGCTGCTGCCAAAGCTGATGTCCGGCCAACTCGACGTATCCGGCATCGCGCTGGCGGAGCTGGACGCAGCCTGATTGACAATTCACCAGCGGCGGAGAGCCGCGAGGAACCTCACACGGGAAAGCTTTGATATGGGGAAGTCCGAGTACAGCGAAGACAAGATGATCCAGGAGGACACCGCTCGTATCCTCAACGAGGAGCTTGGGTGGACTTCGATCAACGCCTACGACGAGGCCGAAAGCGATGCAGCATTTCTGGGGCGCAGCTTGCGTTCCGAAGTAGTGTTGACCCGTGACGTCTTGGCCGCGCTCAAGCGTATTAATCCGGGCCTGCCAGACGCCGCTTATAGGCAGGCGCTGGAACAGGTTCTGGCGCACGATCACAGCAAGACGCTGGTTGCCATCAATCAGGAGAAATATAACCTATTGCGCGACGGCGTCTTGGTCCACTACAGAGACAAGGCCGGCCATATGGTGCATAGCCGTTTGTCTCTGATTGACTTTACCGAAGCCCACGCCGACAACAACGACTTCAAGGTCATCCGCGAGTTGTGGATTCGCGGTCCGATCTATACCCGCCGCCCGGATGTCATTGGCTACGTTAACGGCCTGCCGCTGGTGTTCGTGGAACTGAAGCGACTGGATGTGGCCGCCACCGATGCCTACAAGAAAAACTACCGCGACTATCGCGGCTGGGATGCCACCGACAAGAAAGCGGCCGTGGACGGCACCATCGAGAGCTTGTTTCACTGGAATCAACTTGTGGTGATTTCCAATGGCGAGGAAGCCAGATATGGAAGCATCACGTCCACGAGCGAGCACTTCTACCAATGGAAGCGTCTCGACGAGGACGATCCCGAACTAAAGAAAACCGAGATGCAGTTGCCGCGCCTGCTGCACGGCATGATGCACAAGGAACGGTTGCTCGACCTCGTGGAAAACTTTGTCCTGTTCGATGCCAGCGAGGGCGCGATCAGCAAGGTCGTCGCGCGCAACCATCAATTCCTCGGCGTGAACCGTGTCATCGCCCGCCTGAACGCCGACGATGAAAGGGTGCGGGCCGAACTAGCCGCCGGGCAACTCGGAGTGTTCTGGCACACGCAGGGGTCAGGCAAGTCATATTCGATGGTTTTCCTGACCGAGAAGATTCATCGTAAGCTGTCGTCGGCCTACACCTTCGTGATTGTCACCGACCGTGCCGAGCTGGACGAACAGATCTCCAGCACCTATACGAACTGCGGACGGGCGAACGCCAAGACCGATCAGGCGAAGAATAGTGCCGCGTTGCGCGCGATGCTGCGCGACGGCAATCGCGGGTATGTGTTCAGCCTGATCCAGAAGTTCAATGAACGGGTGGAGGAGGCCTATTCGGAGCGCGATGACATCATCGTCATCAGCGACGAGGCGCACCGATCCCAGTACGGACGGTTGGCCCTGAACATGCGTAAGGGTCTGCGACGCGCCAAGTTCCTTGGCTTCACCGGCACGCCGTTGATCGCGGCAGCGGAAAAACAGCTCACTCGCGAAGTATTCGGGGACTACGTCTCGATCTACGATTTTCAGCGTGCCGTGGCTGATGGTGCGACCTTGCCACTGAAATACATCAATCGGGGCGAGAAGCTGCGGATCGTTGACTCGAAGGTGAGCGAGCGCATCGCCGACTATATCGACGAAGCTAGGCAGAACGCCACGGCGGAAGACCCGTGGACTGATGAGAAGGAAGACAAGCTCTATCAGAAGCTCGCGGGTGAATACGTCATCTTCACTGCGCCCACCCGGCTGGATCAGGTCGCGCAGGACTTCGTCGAGCACTATTCCGAGCGCCGCAATGCTGTGAAAGACGGCAACAGTAAGGCATTGCTGGTCTGCATCGACAAGATCACCTGCGTGAAGATGTACGACCTGATCGCGGACAAGTGGCGTGCTAAGGCCGACAAGCTGGAAGTAGACATCGTGGCCGACGAAACCTTGTTTTTCCAGAAAGGTAAGTCGTTTCCAGCGCTGCTAGTTCAAAAGCGTGAGCGCCTGACGTGGATGCGTGAGTGCGAATTCTGCGTGGTGGTGTCGTCGGAGCAAGGCGAGATTGAGGAGTTCAGGAAGTGGCGCAACCATCGTGGCGAGCCGCTGGATATTGCGCCGCACCGTGCCAAGATCGTCAATCGCGATCTGGAGCGTGAGTTCAAGAAGGCTGAAAACCCGTTTCGCGTGGCGATTGTCTGCGCCATGTGGCTGACCGGCTTCGATGTGAAATCCCTCGCCACGTTGTATCTGGATAAACCTATGCAGGGGCATACGCTGATGCAGGCCATTGCCCGTGTGAACCGTGTCGGCGGCGGGAAGGCCAACGGACTGATCATCGACTACAACGGCATGATCAAAAGCCTGCGCAAGGCGCTGGCAACGTTTGCTCAAGGTGACCGTGGAGAAGGGGGCGGCAGCAGTGAAGGTGAGCAGGCGTATTTGCAGAATGAAGCCGAGGCCCTAGCCGAGTACGCATTGAGCTTGCGTCAGGTATCCGAGTTCCTGGCCGATCTGGGCTTTGACCTAGATGAGGTGATTCAGGCCAAGGGCATGGATAAGGGCGCGAAGATCCTGGAGGCCGTCGATTTACTGGCATCGACGGACGAGCGCCGAAAGACGTTCGGTGTCCATGTGCAGGATATTCAGGCCAAGTATCGCAGCCTGTTCCCGAGTGCCGGCCTGTACTATTACGACGATCAGGAAGCTGCGCTCAACGCCATATACAACAAGCTGCAAGCGGCACGTACCGCGCCAGACGTGACGGCGCTGTTGCAGGATTTGTACGATGTGGTGGATACGGCCGTGACGACCGAGCCATCACCGACTAGGACGACGAAGGAGTACGAGCTTTCCAAGATTGACTTCAATCGCCTGCGCGCCGAGTTCCGGCAGATCAAGCAGAAGAATATCGTCGCCATGAACTTGATGGAGAAGATCGAGGCGCGGCTGAAGGATATGGTCGTGCAGAATCCGACGCGGATCAAGTTGTACGAGCGCTATCAGGAGATTATTGCCGGATACAACAAGGACAAGGATGCCACCGAAATTCAGAAGGTGATGGACGACCTGTTTGCCATGTACGATAACCTCGATGAAGAAGCCGTGCGGTTCCAGCGCGAAGGCTTGGACAACGAGCAGCAGTTGGCCGTATTCGATCTGTTGCAGAAGGACACTTTGACTCCAAAGGAGCGCGAGGCCATCAAAAAAGTGGCGACCGAGCTGCTGGCTAAGTTGGAGAAGGGCCACCTATTGATGGACCACCTGCGCGATCTGGCGACGAAGCAGGCCAAGTTGAAAATGGAGATTGAAAACCACCTGTGGGACAGCGAGATGACCGGCTTGGGCTATACCGCGGCCGATATCGTAAACAAGTCGCAGGCAGTGTTTTCGCACCTGTTCGCTACGGCAGGAGATGGATCGAGGGTGCTGCATTAACTGTGAGAATGCCGACATCCTCAGGTTGTGAGGATTTGACTCGAACACTCGACTTACTATTAAGAACCGGACAAATTTCGCTGTGGAGGCCCAGCGACGATGCAGACAGTGTGTGAATCGTTGTGTATGTCCTGGGCGCGATAGTTAGGTTGGCGCAGCGAATCAAAGTTGGGGGCACTTTTGGGGGCATCTCCGCCCCCACCGTCCGGGTTCGGTGAGCAATTTTTCGGTCAGGAGTTCGATCCTTCATTTTCCTCGGCAACAGCAGCCGAAGGGGGAACCGTGCATGCTTCAGGGTTCAAACTTAATCTTCGCCTGCTCGAGCATCCACACTTCAATCTTGTCATGCCACATGCGTAGCAGATCAAGAGGGCGACGCCGGTAGTGTTTCTCAGCAATTGCGGACGGCTTATGCCCTTGGATTTGGGCGACAACGCCGACGGGAACCTCGACCCACTCCGACAGTGTGCCGAATGATCGGCGCAGGCCATGCAGCGAAATGTGCGGCAAACCTGTCGGCTCCAACGCGCGATTATGTGCATGACGTGGTTCAGCAATTTTCCCGTCCGACGAGGTCTTGCTGGCAAACACCCACTTGGACGGCTCCCACTGCTCGCCCCTCTGTGCCCGGCGCGCGATTTGGCGATTGTTGGGAGGGATCTCGTTTAGTCGTTGAAGGTTCAACAATAGGCTTGCCAAGTATGGAGTGAGCGGAATAGTGCGACCGCCGGTGCCTTCCACTTTGTCGTTCATCGTTAGGCTACGCCACCTGAAGTCCAAGTCTTCCCAGCGGAGTGCAGCCAGCTCCTCTCGACGGGCCCCTGTGATTAGAAGGCCTTGCAGGTACGCGCTAATAACTGGATTCGCGATGCCGCGTACCGCACCGAACCAAACCGACAACTGCTCGCGTTGCAGGCAATCATCCTTCGCGGCACTACGAGGGAGAATGCCTTTGACCTTTGGCGAAGCATAGGCATCGTGCGGGATGATGCCTGCATACGTCTCGTGAGTGTCGCACCACCGAATGAACGCTTTGAAGAGACCGAATGCATGCCCGGCATTTGTTGACCCACGAGGTATTTCTCCCTCGAGCCACTGGGACATAGATGTTGCCGTTATCTCGGTCAATTTGAGCGGCATGAGCGGAGCCAATGGCCCACGAACTTTTTCTTTGCCCCCGCGTTTTGCAATCCCTCCGCCTGGCGACGAGAGGTTGACGTGGTCGAGGATGTATCTCTCAGAACGAGGTTTTTTCGTTTTGGGCGAGATCCTTGTTCTCAGATGCTCCAAGTAATGGCCCCACGCTTCGTCGACCGTTACGTCCTGGCGGCGCTTTGCTGCCTGTCGGGCTACGTGCGCGGCCCTCTGCTCCGCCTCTTGTTCGCGTGGATCAACACCACCGTCAATAAGCGTCTGGAGACGACGAGCTCGCTCCTGAGCCTGGTCGATCGTCCAGCTCCTCGGATTGCCGATCGTAATCCGCACGGTCGAGCCATGGATCTTTCCTTGGAAAATGTAGGCCTTGGCTTCGCCCGCCGTGGCTCGCAGGCCGAGCCCAGGCGTCTTGCTGTCCCAAAGAAACGACTGCGACTTACCCTGTTCGCAGCGATGCGCCTCTACCCGAGCCGCAGTGAAGTTTACCTTCGCCACCTAACCTCCTCGTTCGAAAGCCGGCAATCCCATGTAACCGCCGTGTAACCGGATTATGCGGCAACAAAGGTATGCAAATCAACGTCGATGGAAATTGGGTTGCGTATAAAATATTAAAATACAATGACTTATGGAGATTTATCAATACAAATCTATCTCAAGGAACATCGACTTGTTCGTATTCGCAATGCGAAGGTCGGGAGTTCGATCCTCCTCCTCCCACCAACTTTATCCGAGTGTTTGAAACAGCCCATCTTTGCAGTCACTGAGAGATAAGCGTCCCGACAAAGCCGGCCTCGGCCGTAATGCCGTTCAGTTAAGCAACTGAACGGCATTTTTATTGGGTGCGCAGATGGGTTGTAAACAGGGCGTGTCGATGTTAGCTTTCACGCCATGCTGGCCGATGATCTGCGCTTCCTTGTTGAGTCACAGCCGCCGCTCGAATGGGGACGGCTGGGCCAGCATCTGCCGTATGAATGGATCGAGTATGCCGTGCAGGCCACCGGCAGCGCCAGCGTGCGCCGGCGTCGGTTACCCGCGCAGCAGGTCGTCTGGCTGGTGATTGCGCTAGCGCTGTACCGGCACCAGTCGATCAGCGAAGTCGTCGATGAACTGGACCTTGCGCTGCCTGCCCCGGATGCGTCATTTGTCAGCAAGAGCGCCGTCGCCCAGGCGCGACAGCGCATCGGGGCCGCACCACTGGCCTGGCTGTTTCACGAATCGGCCAGAAACTGGGTCGCGCAGGATCAGGCGCGGTACCTCTTCAAGGGATTCTCACTGTTCGCGATGGATGGCACCACGCTGCGCACCGCCGACAGTGCCGCCAACCGCAGACATTTCGGCGCCTCGGCCGCCGCTCATGGCCGGATTGGCAGCTATCCCCAACTGCGTGCAGTAACCCTCACCGCACTGGCCACGCATCTGGTACGTGATGCAGTGTTCGGCCCTTACGATATCAACGAGATGATCTGGGCGCGCGAACTCATCGATCGTGTGCCGGCTGATTCCATCACCGTATTCGATAAAGGCTTCCTGTCGGCCCAGCTGCTGTGCAATCTTGTTTCAGGTGGCCAGAACCGGCATTACATCATCCCGGCCAAATCCAATTTGCGCTGGGAGGTCGTGAGCGGGTGCGACGGGGACCAGATCGTGCGCATGCGCGTGTCGCCGCAGGCCCGTGCGAAATGCCCGGATCTGCCCGAATTCTGGCAAGCGCGCGCCGTGCTTGCCGTCGATGCAAAGGGGCGGCAACGAACACTGCTGACGTCCCTGACCGATCGAAGGCGTTTCCGGGGCGCCGATATTGTGTCGTGCTACGAGCGTAGCTGGCAGATCGAGACCAGTTACCATGAACTGAAACAGTCGATGCTGGGCATGGACCTGACTCTGCGTAGTCAGACCGTGGAAGGTGTCTACCAGGAGTTCTGGGGGGCGTTGATCGCCTATAACCTGATCCGCCTGGAGATGGCCAAAGCGGCGATCGACGCCGGGCACTCACCCGAAGAAATCAGCTTCATCCGCGCGTTCCACACCATTCAGTACGAAATGACGTGGGCCGCCGTGACGCGCTCGTACGGCAAACTGCCCACGCTGCTCAAGCGCCTGCGTGAACGGCTCAAGCAACTTCCCAACGAGAAACGGCCCGGACGCAGATGCGTTCGGGCCGTCAAATCCAGACCGTTTCGTTACACAGTTCGAGTTCTCAAAAGAGACCTTAACTGAACGGCATTAGGCCTTGAGCCGGCTTTGTCGTTTTCACCGCCCTGTGACGCTACACGACTCCCCATCATTGCCTTGATCAACGACACCGCGCACCCCACCCCATTCTCCTCCCGCATCAGACCGCCAATCGTTTGAGCGCGAACCCGCACCTCCGCCCGTTCGGCATAATCAATAGCGCGAGAAAGCCCAGCCGCCCGCAGATTCTTCCCGTCCACCGGTTCACCCGCAATGCCCGCGCGCTGAAGCCGATTGGCCCAAAAGAACTGGTCCCCCGCAAACGGAACCACGACCGAAGGAATGCCAGCTCGTGCGGCGGAGTGACTCGTCCCCGAACCGCCGTGATGGACCACGACGGACATTCTCGGAAAGAGCCACTCGTGAGGAATATCCCCGACCACATGAAAGTTCGCGGGCAAGCTTGAAACGTCCATATCGCTCCAGCCGCGATGAAGCAACGTCCGCCTGCCTCCTGCCGCGGCGATCACTTCCTCCAGCGCCGTTTGCGCATTGAACGACGTCATGCTCCCAAACCCGACGTAGATCGGCGCGTCGCCTTGCGCCAGAAACTCCGCCAAATCCTGCGGCGGTGTCCAGTCGGTCAACGGTGTTATCCATTGCCCACACAAGTGCGCGTTGGCGGGCCAGTCGGCAGGCGGATTCACCAAACGGGGCGAGACGCCATAAAGCATCGGATGCTCGGTCCACAGCCCCTGCCGCGGAGGAAGCTTGCATACCGTCGCGCGAGCCGCATTGAGCTTCTTACGAAACGCGCGCCACAGAACGCCATTGACGAACGCGTGGCTGGCGCGGTTCAGAAACGATGGAACCCGCGTGGGCGGAAAGAACGGCGAGGCAAACGCGCGCGTCGGGCTGATGGGAATCAGGCCGGCGCCGATCGCTTTTACGCCGAGGTATTCGGCAGCCGACAATCCCACGAACGCCGCGAGACCGGAGACGATCACGGCGTCGCATCCATCCCCCGCCGTCACCGTTTCGCGAAGCCAGGCCTCCGCATGGTCGTTCGCGATGCCTGCCAGCGCGTTCGCTGTGTTGTTGAATCGGCTTCTTCCCGCCACGGCACCAGCGCCGCTCAGCGCTGGTTGCAAACTGGCCTTGATGTCGCCGGCCAACGCGGTCACCGGAATGCCCAATGCCCGTCCCGACTCGAGTGTTGCACGGTCGCCAAGCAAGCGCGCTTCATGCCCCGCGTCGACGAGCGCCGCACACAGCGCGGCTAGCGGTCGCGTATCGCCCTCGGTGCCGTACGTGACGACGACGAATTTCATGACTTCCCGGCCCTCCTGTCCGTCAACGTGGTCGACGTGCTCGCACCATTGACGAACAGGTCGACGACCGCCGCGAACTCCCGTTTCAGTTTGAGTCCCGGCAGCGTCAGCCAGCGCATCAGCGCACCGAGATACAGGTGATGAAAGAGCGCGGCCAGGTGCGCGGCAGGGAGGTCGTCACGCAACTCGCCCGCAGCCTGACCTTTGGCGATCAGCAGCGCGAAACCGTCGGTCATATCGGCCTTAGAGGCCGCATCATCGCGCCCCGCCGACGGCGCAAGGCTGAGAAAGCGAAACCGGATATACGGCAACAGCAACGAACCGTGCTTTTCGCACCAGGCTGCCGACGCGTCCAGCAGCAGGGACAACGCCGCCACGAAAGTGGTCTGACGGGCTATGCGTTGTTGCAAGCGGACGAGGTCCGCCTGCAGTTGTGCATGAATCCAATGCGCCAGAACCGCTTCTTTGGTCGCGAAATGGTTGTAGAGCGTGCCCTTCGCGACATCCGCGCCGGCTGCGATCTGTTCCATCGTCACAGTGTCGAAGCCGTGCGTTTCGAATAGGCGTATGGCGGTTTCAGCCAGCAGCGCTTGTGTCTGAATCTGCTTGCGCGCGCGTCGGCCGGAAGGATCGGGATCGGGCATGATATTGTATAAAATAAACGACGTTTAAAATTGAACGTCGTTCAAATTTATCATGCCACGTTGTTACCCGCGACGTCAACCGGCCGGCGTTGTGCGGATTGCCGGCGATTTCCGGGTGATTCGTTCGCGCGCGATCAGAACTTATCCCAGCCATCCTCGCCACTTGCGCCGGCACCGGCCAGCGCGACCACCGGTGCAGCGCTTGCATGCGCGACCCGACGCGCCGGAGGCGCTACGACCGCGCGCGGCCGCGTGTCTCTGCGCGAAGGCGAAACCGACACCGCGCCCCCCTCCCCATTCACAATCTGAAAAAACGCCACCACCTCGTTCAACTGCTGCCCCTGATCTTCCATCGACCTTGAAGCCGCCGCCGCCTCCTCCACCAGCGCCGCATTCTGCTGCGTAACATTGTCCATCTGCGTAATCGCCAGATTGACCTGCTCAATCCCGCGGCTTTGTTCCGTCGAAGCCGCCGCGATTTCCGCCATGATGTCCGTCACCTGCGCGACGGCCTGCGTGACTTCCGTCATCGTTTTACCCGCTTCACCCGCCAGCGCGGACCCATCGCGAATCTTCTCCACCGAGTTGGCGATCAGATCCTTGATCTCCTTCGCCGCGCTCGACGACCGTTGCGCGAGACTTCTCACCTCACTAGCCACTACCGCAAAACCACGCCCCTGTTCCCCTGCACGCGCCGCTTCAACCGCCGCGTTCAACGCCAGAATATTGGTCTGAAACGCAATCCCTTCGATGATCCCGGTGATCTCCGCGATCTTGGTCGAACTATCGCTGATGTCGTGCATCGTGCTCACCACCTGGCCGACCACCGTGCTGCCCTTGTGCGCCACCGACGAAGCATTCGCAGCCAACGTGCTGCCTTGCTGCGCGTTGTCGGCATTCTGCTTCACCGTCGAGGTGAGCTCTTCCATGCTGGACGCGGTTTCCTGAAGCGACGCGGCCTGCTGCTCGGTGCGCTGGCTCAGGTCCATATTGCCCGCCGCGATTTGCCGTGCTGCGCCGGCGATGCTGGCGCTGCTGTCGCGCACGCGCCCGACGATCGCCGTCAAGCGTTCGTTCATTTCGCGCAGCGCGCCGAGCAGCTTGCTGGTTTCGTCGCTGCCTTCGACGGCAATACGCGTGCGCAGATCGCCTTGCGATACCGTGCGCGCCACGTCGATCGCAAAACGCAAGGGGCCGGTCACCGCGCGCGTGATCATCACGCAGGCGCCGATCGCGAGCGCCACAGCGATCAGGCAGATCGCGATCAACAGATTGCGCTGGCTCACGTAATGCGCCGCGTAGTCGTTGATCATCTGTTCCTGGCGGCTACGTGTGTACTCGGCGTACGCGTCGGTCGAGCGGATCAGCGCGGCGAGCAGCGGCCGGCATTGGTCGTCCATCTTGACGATGGCGTCGTCGCGCTTGTTGGTCAGTGCGAGGTTGACGATGTCCGTGGCGACGGGGCCGTACAAGGCCTCCACGCGGTTGATTTCGGCGACGAGGCTGCGCGCTTTGTCCGAGGTATCGGACGTGGTCGCGATCATGTCGTTGAGTTTCTTCAGGTCGCTCTGCACGTCTTCATGCGCGCGCATCACGTCGGCCTTTTCTATTTCGAGGTCCTGAGGTTTGGTGACGAGCACCAGATTGCGCGCGGCGATCGCGCGCCGGTCGACCGCGGTGCGCACCTGCACGGCCATGTCCGCGCGCGCGTTGATGCCGTGGACAAAGTCGGAAAAACCATCGGTCGAATCGCTCAGTGCCTTGAGAGACAGGCCGGAAACCGCGACGACGATGACGGATAGCATGCCGAAACCGACAATCAGTTTGGCTTTGATAGACAGGTGCTGAAGTGTCACGATTTTCTTCTCCAAAAACGAAACGTTAGAAAGCGTTCGCAATGGACTCTCAGGTCCGGGCATGGGAGCGTCTATGTGACCGCTTCAACTGCAAAGCGGCCCTGCGCGGTTGATTTCCCCAAAATGGGTATCCCATTTACCGGATATCGGACTGGACGCTCGAGGACTTAAGGGGTATCGGGTATGTCTCTATTAGCTTGCACGCGATGAGCGAAGAAAGCGTAATTTCCTCAGAAGATGAGTGAATTTGCGCACTCGGTGACAGTATCGGGACGAACTTTCTTGTCGGCGGAAGCGGGCGTCGGCGCGCAACGGTCTGTTCGAGAAAAGCGAAGTCCGAAAAACGGCTTGAACAAGTGCTGGTTCGTCGTTATGATTGAGCAATCACTCATTTATTGCCGTTAGCCGGATCGAATCAGCATGGCCCGTCCCAAAAGCGAAGACAAACGTAACGCCATCCTTGCCGCCGCGGCCTCGGTGATCGCCGAGCAGGGGCTGGGTGCGCCGACTGCGCGGATTGCAAAGCTGGCGGCTGTGGCGGAAGGCACGCTGTTCACGTACTTCGACAGTAAAGACGACTTGCTGAACGCGTTGTACCTGGACATCAAGGCCGAACTGCGCGAAGTGATGATGACCACGTATCCGCAGCACGCGAGCGTGAAGGAGCGTGTTCAGCACGTGTGGAACCAGTTCGTCGACTGGGGCGTCGCGCAACCGCAAAAGCGCCGCGCCATGGCGCAACTGACCGTGTCCGAAAGGCTCACCGAGCATACGCGGGCCACCGGCATGCAGTCGTTTGCCGACATCAACGGAATGATCAAGGCGAGCGTGGCGAGCGGCGCGTTGCACGATCATCCGCCGGCGTTTCAGTCGGCGATCATGAGCGCGCTCGCGGAAACCACCATGGATTTCATCGCACGCGAACCGGACCAGGCCGCGCGCTATCGTGCGGCCGGTTTTGACGCGTTCTGGAACGCGATCGCCAAACACTAAGTTTTTTTGTCTTATTAATGAGTGATTGCTTGCTCATTTAAATCGAAGGAGCGCATCATGTCGAAAGTCTGGCTGGTAACAGGAAGTGCTCGCGGCCTTGGGCGCGAGATCGTCGAAGCCGCGTTGCAAGCGGGCGAGCGGGTCGTCGCCACGGCGCGCGATCCGGGCCGCCTGCAGGATCTGGTGGCGCGCTACGGCGAGCAGGTTCGCGCGGTCGCGCTAGACGTCACCGATCCGGCGGCGGCGCGCGACGCGGTGCAGAGCGCCGTCGACGCATTCGGCCGCCTCGACGTGGTGGTCAACAACGCGGGCTTCGGCCATCTGGTGCCGTTCGAACAAACCAGCGAGGACGATTTCCGCGCGCAGATCGACACGAACTTCTACGGCGTGGTGAACGTGACGCGCGCTGCGTTGCCGGTGCTGAGGCAGCAGCGCGCTGGGCACATCATCCAGATTTCGTCGGTCGGCGGACGCGTCGGGATCGCGGGGCTGGGGGCGTATCAGGCGGCGAAGTGGGCGGTCGGCGGTTTCACCGAAGTCCTGAGCCAGGAGCTCGCGCCGTTCGGCGTCCACGTCACCGCGCTCGAGCCGGGTGGGATGAAAACGGAGTGGGGCAACGAGGCGTCCGGCGCGACGCCTGCGTTGCTGCCGGACTATGAGTCGTCGGTGGGCGCGATCGTCGGGATGCTGAAGCAGTACATCGGTCGCGAAGCCAGCGATCCGGCGAAGGTGGCGCAAGTCGTGCTGAAGCTCGCCTATCACGACGCGCTGCCGGCGCATCTGTTGCTGGGCAGCGATGCATTGCACTATTGCGGTGAAGGCGAGAAGGCGCGCGCGGCGAACGCCGAAGCGTGGCACGCCGTCAGCCTGTCGACGGATTTCTCCGCGCCGGCGCAACTGCCCGCGTTTCCCGCCGCACCGGCGAAAGCCTGAGCGTTTATTGTGAAAAACGCGGCAATCGGCACGGCGGCGTCGAATCGGCGCCGCACAACTGAGGACACACACCATGCCCAACTGGACCACTGCTGACATTCCCCGTCAGACCGGCCGCCTCGCGGTGATCACCGGCGCGACCGGCGGGCTCGGTTTCGAAACGGCGCTGGCGCTGGCTGGCGCCGGTGCCGATGTTGTGCTGACCGGACGTAACGCGCAAAAAGGGCAAGCCGCGCTCGAAAAGATTCGCGCGCAACATCCCGCCGCGTCGATCCGTTATACGCATCTCGATCTGGCGAGCCTCGCGTCCGTGCGCCAGTTCGCCGATCAATTCGCGTCCGGGCACGCGGCGCTCGATCTGTTGATCAACAACGCCGGCGTGATGACGCCGCCCACGCGGCAAACCACCTCGGACGGTTTCGAACTGCAATTCGGCACCAACTACCTCGGTCACTTCGCGCTGACCGAACGCTTGCTGCCGCTGCTGCGTGCAGGACGCGAGCCGCGCGTGGTCAATCTGAGCAGCGGCGCGCACAAGATCGGCGCCGCGATTCATTTCGACGATCTGCAATGGCAGCACGGCTACAAGCCGTGGCCCGCGTACGCGCAGTCGAAGCTGGCGATGCTGATGTTTGCGCTCGAACTGCAGCGCCGCAGCGACGCGAACGGCTGGGGGCTGCTGAGTAACGCGGCGCATCCCGGCTACGCGCGCACCGATCTGATCGCCAACGGCCCGGGCGCCGACACGCTGCTGCAGGCGATCAACCGCATGACATTCGAGCCGCTCGCGAGCCAATCGGCCGCAGACGGCGCATTGCCGACGCTGTTCGCCGCGACTTCTCCCGAAGCTCGCCCCGCCGGTTATTACGGACCGACCCGCCTGTTCGAACTGAAAGGGCCGCCGGGCGACGCGCAGATTTCCCGCCTCGCGCAAGACAAAGCGATCGCCGCGCGTTTGTGGACAGTTTCCGAAGCACTCACCAACGCGCGCTGGCCTCGCGCGACCCTGGAGCACGCATCATGAAGGTTCTGATTTTTGGCGCGACCGGCATGGTCGGACAGGGCGTCTTGCGCGAATGCTTGCGTGCGCCGGATGTCGAGGTGATCCAGACGATCGGCCGTACGCGCAGCGGCCAGCTCGACCCACGTCTCATCGAAGTGATCCAGCCGGACCTGATGAACTACAGCGCGCTGGAAAGCCAGCTCACCGGTTTCGACGCATGTTTCTTCTGCCTCGGCGTTTCGTCGGCGGGCATGAAGGAGGCGGACTATACGCGCCTCACCTATGACCTGACGCTGGCGGCGGCGCGCACGCTCGCGCGTCTCAACCCGGGCATGACCTTCGTCTACGTGTCCGGCGCGAGTACCGACAGCACCGAGCGCGGCCGCAGCATGTGGGCGCGCGTCAAAGGCCGCACCGAGAACGCGCTACGGCAACTGCCGTTCAAAGCCGTCTACCTGTTCCGCCCGGGCGTGATCGAACCGCTGCACGGCGTCCGCTCGAAAACGCGTTCATACCGGCTGTTCTACACGCTAGCCAAACCCATTCTGCCGATGCTGCGCGCGCTGCTGCCGAACTACGTGCTGAGCACCGAAGACATCGGCCTGGCCATGCTGACGGTCGCGCGCCACGGCGCCGCCAAGGCCGTGCTCGAAACCGTCGACATTCGCGCGCTCAGCCGCCCGGCGTCCGCCCCCGCGCTCGATCTGCACGCCGGCTAAGCGCCCCGGTTTTCGTTCAAGCCCGAAAAAGCGGCCTATTCAATCGTTTGACGCATTGCCGTGTCTGGTACGCTACGGGCAAACGGGACGCGCTATTGCGGACGCGGCCTCCTTCTTCACGCGCGTGGTTCAGCGCATGCATGAACGAACCTGCCATGGTGACGCGCCGACCGAACATCGTGATTGCGATCAGTATCGTGCTGGCCAGCGCGATACTCGCGATCGCCGTGTGGGTGCTGGCCCAAATGCGCGACGACGCGCTGCGGCGCGCCCAGGACTCCGTCTTCAACGTTTCCCTGCTGATCGAGCGCGACGTGTCGCGCAATCTGGAGATCTACGATCTGTCGCTGCGCGCGGTGATCGACGGTCTGAAGCAGCCCGGCGTGCTGGACCTGGATCCGGCTTTGCGTCAGATGGTGCTGTTCGACGGCTCGGCCAGCGCCAAAGACCTCGGTTCGCTACTCGTCGTCGACGAAGCGGGCAACATCCGCTTCGATTCGCAAGCCAATCCGCCGCGCAAGATCAATGTCGCCGATCGCGACTACTTCAAGGTTCAGCGCGATTCGCCCAACGTCGGCCTGTATCTCAGTCACCCGTTCATCCCGAAGGTGACCGGCAAAGACGTCAGCATCGCGTTGAGTCGGCGGATTTCCAAGCCGGACGGCAGCTTCGGCGGCGTGGTGGTCGGCACGATGCGGCTGACTTACTTCCGCAGCCTGTTCGCCGGCATGAACCTCGGCAGCGGCGGTTCGATGGCGCTGATGCTGACCGACGGCACCATGCTGATGCGGCGTCCTTACGATCCGAAGATCATCGGCATCGGCCTCGCCGGCACCGCCAACTATTCGCGCTTTCTCACCCAGCCTAGCGGCGACTTCTTCGGCACGGCGGCGATCGACGGCGTCGAGCGCTGGTACGCGTTCCGCCATATCGACATGTATCCGCTGATCCTCGACGTCGCGCTGTCCACGCGTGACATCTACGTGGAATGGCGGCACCGCGCGTGGATCATCGGTTCGCTGATCGCCGCGCTCGACCTGACGATCATCGCGCTGGCCTTGCTGTTTTCGCAGCAGTTGCGGCATCGCCGCGCCGCCGAGGAAGAGTTGCGCATGCTGGCGCGCACCGACGGGCTGACCGGCCTGAACAATCGCCGCACCTTCGAAGAGGAGGTCGACGCGGAATGGCGCCGCGCGCAACGCAACGGCTGGGCGCTGTCGATGCTGCTGATCGACGTCGACAATTTCAAGGGTTTCAACGATCTGTACGGTCATTCGGCGGGCGACGATGCGCTCGTCACCGTCGCCCGCAGCATCTCGCAGAACGTGCGGCGTCCGGGCGACACGGCGGCGCGCTACGGCGGCGAGGAGTTCGCGGTGCTGCTGCCGGATACCGACGCGGCCGGCGCGGCGCACATCGCCGAGAAGATTCGCGCGGCAATTCATGCCCGCGAGTTGCGCCATGTGGCGAGTTCGCATCATGTGCTGACGGTGAGCGTGGGCGTCGCCACGACCAACGGCCACGCCTTCGCAACGAGCCGCGCGCTGATCAACGCCGCCGACGAGGCGCTCTACGAAGCCAAAGACGCAGGCCGTAATCGCGTGATGGGTTATCGCGCGACGGTTCATACGCACGCTCGCAAGGCGGCGGTGACGCCGGGGCACTAACGCGACCTTCAGCGACCTTCAGCGACTTGAAGCGACCTGAAGCGACCTGAAGCGCGCGCCGTCATTGCAGACCGTGCGGTCGCGCGTAAATTTCACCCGGATAATATGTTGCGCCCAAATTTCACCCGGGTATAATTCGGCAAATCTTCTTTCAGGAGTTTGTCGTGACCTCGCCTATCGCTACTTGCACCGCCTTTGAAGGGCATCGCCGCATCGCCTCGGGTTCACTGCCGGAGGTCGCGTTAGCGGTCAAAGCGGTGCTCGCGCGCGGTGAACAGGCACCGGTGCTGATCTTCGACGACATCACGAGCCAGCCGGTCGAGTTCGATCTGCGCGGCACGTCGGAGGAGATCGTGGCGCGGCTCGCCAGCCAGGAGCGGGGCAGTGAAGCGGCCGCCGAACAGACCGCCGCGACGGAGGACGACACACCGCGCGGCCGGGGCCGGCCCAAGCTCGGCGTCGTAGCCCGCGAGGTCACGTTGCTGCCGCGTCATTGGGATTGGCTGAACGGACAATCGGGCGGCGCGTCGGTGGCGTTGCGCAAGCTGGTCGAGGCGGCGCGCGTCGCGGGTGAGGACAAGGACCGTCGACGCGCGGCGCAGGAAGCCGTCTATCGCTTCATGACCGCGCTGGCCGGTAATCTGCCGGACTACGAAGACGCCACGCGCGCGCTCTATGCGAACGACCGGTCGCGGTTTGCGGCGATCGTCGCGGCATGGCCGGACGATGTAAGCGCGCACGCGTTACGGCTTGCCGAAAGCGCTTTCGCCGCGATCGCATAACCCACGGACGAAAAAAAACCGCTCACGCCGGGGAAGCGTGAGCGGCAAGTCGGAGAGTTACAACATCGCATGCAGTTCATGGGCTGAACGCAGCAAACGCAGTCTAAGAGACCGGTTTACCCCAATACATCGGACAAATCCCAAACGCCCTTGCGGCTTGCGGCAGCACAGACGTGGCGTCGCGATCCGGCCCCGCTCGACATCCGCTCGCTTACATCATCCTTTCCCGGTTATTCCTGCCATTTGTCTGATCAAGACTCCGTCCTGAGAGCCGTAAAAGAGAAGGAGCGTCGCTACGTACCCAACTGATCTCGAACGGGGTCGCTGTGGCGCGATGGCGAAACAGCCTGTCGAGACCTTGTGAAGGGAAGAAGAGATGAAGTGGTTCGACCGCATGACCGTATTCCGCAAACTGTTGCTGGCGTTCGCCGTCGTGATCGGCTTTTGCGTCGTGATCGGCGCGACGGCGTTGAGCACGCTGTCGTCGATGCATGACATTACGACCGTGATCGGCGACAAACACATGAATGGCCTCTACTGGATGGAAGAGGCCAATCGCCACAAGATCGATTCCGATCTGGCCGCCGCGAATCTCGGCTATGCCACCGACGACGCCGGCCGTCAAAAGTTGAAGGACGGCATCGTCGGGTCGCTGAAGACCATGCACAGCGCCTACGACGAGTATCGCAAGACCGTCGGCACCGGCAAGGGCCAGGAGATGTTCGACGGCGTGCTGCGTGAATCGGCGGTGTGGGAAGGCATCGTGCATCAGCAGATCGGGCTCGAGCCGATTCCGGCCGGCGTCGACAACAACGAACTCGTACGTCGCGCGATTGCCGCCAGCGAAGCGCTGCGCGACCGCATTACGGCGCTGATCGACTATCGCCGCGAGCAAGCCAACGACGCGCAGCAGGACGCGAGCGCCAACTACCAGCACATGCGGATCGTGATGAGCGTGCTGGTGCTGGGCGCGATCGTCGTGGGTATGTTGCTCGCCACGCTGATCGCGCGCCGTCTGGCACGTCAGCTCGGCGGCGAGCCGGACTACGCGATGCAGATCGCCAACCGGATCGCCGACGGCGACCTGAGCGTGCGCGTCGACACTCGCGCCGGCGACACCGACAGCATGCTGTTCGCGCTGCGCAACATGCGCGAGCGGCTGGCGGGCATCGTGTCGGGCATCAGCGAATCGAGCGAGTCGATCCTGATGGCGTCGGGCGAGATAGCGCAGGGCAACACCGATCTGTCGCAACGCACCGAAGAACAGGCCGCCGCGTTGCAGGAAACCGCGTCGAGCATGCAGGAACTCACGTCGACCGTGAAGATGAACGCCGAGAACGCGCAGCAGGCGGGCGGCGTGGCGCATGGCGCGTCGGAAGTCGCGGCGCGCGGCAGCAGCCTGGTGGGCGACGTGGTCGAGACCATGCGCGAGCTGGCGGCCGGGTCGAAGCGCATGACCGACATCATCGCGGTGATCGAAGGGATCGCGTTCCAGACCAACATTCTCGCGCTGAACGCGGCCGTCGAGGCGGCGCGTGCCGGCGAGCAGGGGCGCGGCTTCGCGGTCGTGGCGGGCGAAGTGCGCTCGCTCGCGCAACGCAGCGCGGTGTCGGCCAAGGAGATCAAGGAACTGATCGAAAGCTCGACGGCGCGCGTGGGCAGTGGCGCGGAACTCGCCGAGCGCGCCGGCCAGACCATGGCCGAAGTCACGCACGCGGTGAAGCGCGTGACCGACATCATGGGCGAGATTTCGTCGGCGTCGCAGGAACAGAGCACCGGCATCGAGGAAGTCAACCGCGCGGTCGCGCAGATGGACGACGTGACCCAGCAGAACGCCGCGCTGGTCGAGCAGGCGGCGGCCGCGGCGGCGTCGATGGCGGATCAGGCGCGGCAACTGCAAGCGGCCGTGACGGTGTTCTCGCTCGAAGCGCGCGCCGCTTGAGGGGCGTTCGTGCGAGCCGCCTGAGTCGCTTGAGCTGTGTGAATCACGGCTCGCGGCGTGCTCGTACATCAGTGAAAGCCACGCGTTTAACCACCCTTGCCAGGCCCATTGGCACTCCGTACACTCGCGCCTAATTCTTGAGCGGCGGCGCCTCGTTCCGGCGTCGTCCACGATAAAACACGCCGAACAGAGGAGAACCCCCGCCATGGCCGATTCCTATTTCCCCCGCTGGCGCCGCCAGTCTGCCGGTGCCGAAGGCCGTATCGTCAGTACAGACGAACGGCTCGCGTGGCCGCAAATGGTCGCGATGGGCGTGCAGCACGTCGTTGCCATGTTCGGTTCGACCGTGCTCGCGCCGCTGCTGATGGGCTTCGATCCGAACCTCTGCATCTTCATGTCGGGGATCGGCACCTTGCTGTTCTTCGTGCTGGTGGGCGGCCGCGTGCCGAGCTATCTCGGTTCGAGCTTCGCGTTCATCGGTCTCGTGATCGCGGTGACAGGCTACGGCGGTCACGGTCCGAATCTGAACATTGCGGTGGCGCTGGGCGGGATCATCGCGTGTGGTGTGGTGTACGCGATCATCGGGCTGATCGTGTCGGCGGTCGGCACGCGCTGGATCGAAACGCTGATGCCGCCGGTCGTGACAGGGGCGATCGTCTGCGTGATCGGTTTGAATCTCGCGCCGATCGCGGTACACGGTGTGAGCGGCAGCAACTTCGAATCGTGGATGGCGCTGGTCACCGTGCTGTGCGTCGGCGCGGTGGCGGTGTTCGCGCGCGGCATGCTGCAGCGTCTGCTGATTCTCGTCGGCCTGCTGATGGCCTATGTGATCTACGCGATCGTCACGAACGGTCTCGGCATGGGCAAGCCGATCGACTTCTCGATCGTCGCGAACGCCGCGTGGTTCGGCATGCCGCATTTCACGGCGCCCGTCTTCAATATGCAGGCCATGGCCTTGCTTGCACCGATCGCGGTGATTCTCGTCGCGGAAAATCTCGGCCACATCAAGGCCGTCAGCGCGATGACCGGACAGAATCTCGACGGCTATGTCGGCCGCGCGTTTCTCGGCGACGGGCTCGCGACCATCGTGTCGGGCTTTGCCGGCGGCACCGGTGTGACAACGTACGCCGAGAACATCGGCGTGATGGCCGTCACCAAGATCTATTCGACGCTGGTGTTCGTGATCGCGGCGTTGATCGCGCTGGTGCTGGGTTTCTCGCCGAAGTTCGGCGCGGTGATTCAGACCATTCCGGGTCCGGTGCTGGGCGGCGTGTCGATCGTCGTGTTCGGGCTGATCGCCGTGACCGGCGCGCGCATCTGGGTCGTCAACAAGGTGGACTTCTCCGACAACCGCAACCTGATCGTGGCCGCGGTGACGCTCGTGCTGGGCGCGGGCGATTTCTCGTTGAAGCTCGGCGGATTCGGGCTCGGCGGGATCGGTACCGCGACGTTCGGCGCGATCATTCTGTACGCGCTGCTGCGTAGGAAACCGGCGCAAGGGCCGGTCGCGTGATCGCGGTTTAGACCGGCGCTACGCGCGGTCTTGCCGGCGGTGTTGGGGTTTAAAGGCAGTCTCCAGACCAACGCCGCCGCCCATGCAAACCACGCCTTATTTCTTGCGCGCGGTCAGCGCCGTCTCCGACAGATCCACCTCGCGCATCAGCTTGTTCAACGTCTCGTCGTTGATCTGCTGACTGTTGCGTAGCGTCAGCAAGGTCTTGCGTTCGGCGCGCATCGCAGCCAGCTTCATTCTGAACTCCAACGCATCGGCGAGGCGCGCCAGCTCGCGCGGTTCCTGTTCGTCGTCGAGCGTGGCGAGGCGGCGCCGGTACAGATCCATCACGCGTGCGGTGACATCTGCCGCGTAGGCCGAGGCCGATTCTTCCAGGCCGGCGCACTCTTTATCGTGCATCACGTCGATGGCGCGAATCGCGGCTTGCGCCGCCATCGTGCGGGCGAGCGCTTCTTCAGCCGCATGCGGATCGCGGCCCTTGCGCCAGCCGCGCAGCAGCAACGGCAACGCCACCACCGCCACCAGCAGCGACACCAGAATCACGCCCGACGCGATGAAAATCGCCAGATCGCGGCCCGGCAGCGGTGCGCCACCCGGCAACATTTCCGGCAACGACAACACACCCGCCAGCGTCACCGCGCCGCGCACGCCGGCGACGGTCGTCACCGTGACCGTGCGCAAACCCGGCACCGCGTTCGCCACGCCACGTTTCGTCGCGCCTCGGCTTGCGAACCAGCGCAGCAGCCACACCCACACGAAGCGCATCGCGTAGAGCGCCAGCGCCACCGCAGCGATGTAACCGATCAGCAGCCCGACCTGGGCGTCGCTGGTTTCGTGCGCGTCCAGCAGCGCGCGGCCGAGAATGTGCGGAAACTGCAGCCCCAGCAGAATGAACACCATGCCGTTGAAGACGAACTCGATCATGGTCCAGGTGCTGTTCGAGCGCACGCGCGACGACACCGGCCCCGCGTTCGCAATGCTCGCGTAGTTCATCATCATGCCGGCGGCGACCGCGGACAGAATGCCGGACAACTCGAAGCGCTCGGCGATCAGGTACGCGGCGAACGGAATCAGCAAGGTCATCACGACGCCGGGCGCCGGATCGCCTTCTTCGTTGAGACTCAGAAAATGCGCCGACACGAAACTGAACAGCCAGCTCACCGCCGCGCCCGTCGCGAGTCCGCCCGCGGCGATGATCACGAAGCTGATCGACGCGTCGCGCAGCGAGAACACACCGGTCAGCGCGGCGGCGATCGCGAACTTCAGCGCGACGAGGCCGGACGCGTCGTTCATCAACGCTTCGCCTTCGAGGATATGCATCAGCCGGCCAGGAATCTTGCCCTTGCCGACAATGCCGGACAGCGCCACCGCGTCGGTCGGCGACAACACGGCGGCGAGCGCGAACGCGACCGGCAGCGAAATCGCCGGCACCAGCGCATGCACGAAATAGCCGACCACCAGCACCGTCATGAAGACGAGGCCGAGCGCGAGCATCAGGATCGAGCGGCGCGCCATGAACAGCTCGCGTTTCGGAATGCGCCAGCCATCCGCGAACAGCAGCGGCGGGATGAACAGCATCATGAAGATGTCGGGATCGAAGGTGACGTGCAGTCCGAGCTTCGGCCACGCGAGCATCGCGCCGATCGCAATCTGCACGAGCGGCAGCGGCAACGTGAACGGCAGCATACGGATGACGATACCCGACGCGGAGACGGCCAGCAGAAGAATCAATACGGTAAAAACAATGTCCATCGGTCTGTTTCTGGGGATATGACGGGAGTGACTTTAGAGATGCTTGACGCTGCCGCCGCATGGGCTTTGCGACGACGCGACGTCGAAGTGTAGCCTGCGAAGTTTAGCCCGATGAACGCTCGCCCTCTTGCGAGCCCGGCAACGTAGCTGGGCGTTTGCTCACAGCCCGGTCCAATGCATGGCCATCGCCCCGCGCACCGTATCGGTGCGCGTTGCGCCCACGTGCGGCGCATTGGCCCTTGCGCCGTGCAATCTCTGATGCAAACTTCATTCGAATGTGCGCCAGCGTGCGCATGGAGCTTGCTTAAGAGATATCGATGACGCACATTTTGAGAATTGGCGCCGCCGTTGTTCGCTTCCGCGTTCGGACCGGCCCGGCTCTCGCGTGAGAGGATTGCATGACGATTGCGCAACAGGAAAGAACGGCCAGCGTGCCGCATGGCTTCGACGTCGAGGTGACGTCGGGGCTCGAACGTTATTCGGTTCAGCATGGCGAGCTGACGCTGACCAGCGTGTTTCAACCGATTTTCAGCTTGTCGCATATGCGGGCGGTCGGCTACGAGGGACTGCTGCGCGCGCACGACGCGCTCGACCGTCCCGTGTCGCCGCTCGACGTATTCGGCGAGGCCGCCCGTCTGGGCGACGTGCTGCAAGTGGACCGGCTGGCGCAGACCCTGCATCTGGAGAACTTCAAGGTACTGGGCGCCGAGCGCGAATGGCTGTTCCTGAACGTGCATCCCGGCGCGCTCACCGATCCGTATCTGTCGGCGGCGTTGCTGGCCACGCTCAAGCGCCTCGACCTGCCGCCGCGGCGCATCGTGCTCGAAGTGCTCGAACATCGCGCGGAAGACCTGGAACGTCTCGCCGACGCCGTGCGTCAATTCCGCGAGCGCGGCTTCCTGATCGCGCTCGACGATTTCGGCGCGGGGCACTCGAACGTCGAACGGATCTGGCAGTTGAATCCCGATATCGTGAAGCTCGACCGCATCATGCTGTCGCATGCCGCGCATCGCGCGGACATGGCGACGATTCTGCCGGGGCTCGTCGCGTTGCTGCACGAAGCGGGCAAGCTCGTGCTGATCGAAGGTGTGGAAACCGAACACGAAGCGCAGATGGCGCTCGCCTGCAACGCGGACTTCGTGCAGGGCTTTTTCTTCGGCCGGCCGAATCCGGCCGCGGCTGACGCGGCGCATGCCGCCGAGTGCATCAGCGAACTCACCGAGCGGTATCGCGATCAGACCGAAGCGCGCGAGCGGCGCAGTGCGAGCCGTCTCGTGCCGTATCTGCGGGCGTTCGAGCGCGCTGCCGAGCGTCTGGCGGCCGGTGAACCGCTGGAAGAAGTGTGCTGGAATTTTCTCGCGCTCGATCACGCGGCGCGTTGTTTCCTGCTCGACGCCAAAGGCAAGCAGGCCGGCCGCAACGTCGTGTTGCGTGCGGATCGCGCGGCGCACGAAACGCGCTTTCTACCGCTGGCGGACGCGCAAGGGGCGAACTGGTTGCGTCGTCCGTATTTCCGCGACGCGATCAATTCGCCGGAACGCGTGCATGTGACGCGTCCGTATCTGTCGATCAACGAGGCGTTGCCGTGCGTGACGCTTTCCGTAGCGACGCGCGTGGGTGAGCAGACCTGCGTGCTATGCGGCGACATCGATTGGGTCGAGGAATAAGCCAGATACGCCAGTCTGCGATGATGTCGTTTTCAACGACGACCCTCAGACGCGCCTATGTCCGTTCTACTCGAAGTGATTGCCACGACCGTTGCCGATGCGCGCCTCGCCGCGCAAGCGGGCGCTGACCGTCTCGAACTCATCACCGCGATGGGCGAGGGCGGTTTGACGCCGAGCGTCGGTTTGATCGAAGCGGTGGTGGCGGCCGTTGAGATTCCCGTGAACGTGATCGTGCGGCCGCATAGCCGCTCGTTCGTCTATGACGCGGACGATTACGCGGTGATGTGGCGCGACGTGCGCGCGGTCAAAGCGGCGGGTGCGAACGGCGTGGTGATCGGCATGCTGAACGCAGCGGGGGAGATTGACCGCGAAGCACTCACCCGAGCGATCGATGCGGCCGATGGCCTGGCTATCACCTTCCACCGCGCGTTCGATGAAACGCGCGATTTACGCAAAGCGTTGGACGTGCTGCTTGGTTTCCCTGAGGTGACGAACGTTTTGACTTCGGGCGGACAGGCGTCGGTATTGAATGCGGAAGCCACGATCCGTGAGCTGATACAGCAAGCGTCGGGATCGCATTGCACGGTGCTGGCGGGCGCGGGTTTAACCGTCGATGCGATCGCCGGTTTTGCGAGCCGAACGCAAGTCGACGCGGTGCACTTCGGTTCGGGCGTTCGCGTGGGCGGCAACGGCCTCGCGCCGGTCGACGCGGCTAGCGTCGCGAAGGTCCGAGCGGCGCTAAACATGAACGCATGAGCATGAACGCGTAACGTTCGACCACTGGAACCCCAACCCAAACAAAAATGCCGCTTCGAGTCCAAAACTCGAAGCGGCATTGTTTTAACCACTTTCCAATCGCTGCACGCGAAACCTACTTCGCGACGACCACCGGAATCCCGCGCAATTGCCCAGCGCCCTTCACTTCATCAAGCGACTGACGCACCGCCGCGCTGGTCGCCGGATCGATCTGCAAGCGAGCCGCCAGATCACGCTCGCCGCGCTTCACGCCCGCCAGATTCGCCAGCTTCACATGACCGTAACCGCGCACACGCGCATGCAGATCGGCCAGCTTCGCGACGTCTTCCAGCGTAGTCGTGTCGAGCTTCGCGAACGCACGTTGCAGCGTGGTTTCGTAATCGCCGGCGAGGTCGCGTTCCATCTTGCGTTCCAGCGTGCGGCCGAACGGATCGAGCATCGTGCCGCGCAGGCCGCGCCATTTCGCCATCATGCCGAGCACCGGCCACATCCATTGACCGAAAACTTTCTTGGTCGGATTCTTGCCGTGCTGCGGACGCGCGATGGTCGGCGGCGCGAGGTTGAACTTGATGCCGAAGTCCTTGCCGGCCACGCCTTCAAACTGCGCTTCGAGCGCTTCACGGAACGCCGTGTCCGTATGCAGACGCGCGACTTCGTATTCGTCCTTCACCGCGAGCAGGCGATAGAACGTCGTCGCGACCGCACGCGTCACGCGCTCGCTCTGCGCATCGACGGCGGTTTCGGCGCGACGCGCCGCATCGACCAGCGTGCGATAACGCTTCACGTAGCTTGAGCCGCCGTAAATCTGCAAACGGCCTTCGCGATGCGCGATCAGTTCATCGAGCGTATCGACCTTCACGGCCTGTTTCGCCAGATGCCGCGCTTGCCACAACGCATTGAGCGCGGCCGGATCTTCCGCCGCCAGACGGCCGATCGAAAACGCCAGTTGATTCATCTGCACCGCGACGTTGTTCAATTCGATCGCGCGCATCATCGCGGCGAACGACACCGGCACCAGACCGAGTTGCCATGCGTAGCCGAGCATCAGAATGTTTGCGCCGATCGTGTCGCCGAGAAAGCGCGTGGCGAGCGCCTGAGCGTCACAGGTCGACATGCGTTCCGCGCCGGCCGCGTGACGCATCTTGTCGATCAGCGCGTCGGCGTGCAACGTCGCGTCCGGATTCGTCACGAAGGTCGCGTTCGGAATCGCATGCGTGTTCACCACGATGCGCGTGCGGCCATGACGCACCGTTTGCAGCGCATCGGCGCTCGCACCGACCACCATGTCGCAGGCGAGCAGCACGTCGGCCTGTTGCGTGTCGATACGCACCTGGTTCAGCCACTCGTCACGCGCGGCGAAGCGCACGAACGACAGCACCGAGCCGCCCTTCTGCGCGAAGCCCATGAAGTCGAGCACCGACGCGCTCTTGCCTTCCAGATGCGCGGCCATGCTGATCAACGCGCCGACCGTCACGACGCCCGTGCCACCCACACCGGTCACGAGAATGTCGTACGGCGCGGCATCGAGATGCGTCGCGGGAATCGGCAATGCGTCGACGCGCGCGGCCAGCGCTTGCGGATCGAACGCGGCGCCCGCGGCCTTCTTCAGCTTGCCGCCTTCCACGGTGACGAAGCTCGGGCAAAAACCGTTCACGCAAGAAAAGTCTTTGTTGCACGACGATTGATCGATCCGGCGTTTACGTCCCAACGCCGTTTCAACCGGCTCGACTGACAGGCAATTCGACTGCACGCCGCAATCGCCGCAGCCTTCGCAAACTTCCTCGTTGATGAAGAGGCGTTTGTCCGGGTCGGGAAACTCGCCTTTTTTCCGGCGACGGCGTTTTTCCGCGGCACAGGTCTGGTCGTAGATCAGCACGGTCACGCCGTCGGTGTCGCGCAAGTCGCGCTGCACGGTGTCCATTTCGCTGCGATGGTGGAACGTCGTGCCCTTCGGAAACAGATCGTGATGGCCGTCGTATTTCTCCGGCTCGTCGCTCACCACGACGAAGCGCGACACGCCTTCGGCTTCCACCTGACGCGCGATCTGCGGCACCGAGATACTGCCGTCCACGGGCTGGCCGCCGGTCATCGCGACCGCGTCGTTATAGAGAATCTTGTACGTGATCGTGGTTTTCGCGGCCACGGCCTGGCGAATCGCGAGAATGCCGGAATGGAAGTAGGTGCCGTCGCCGAGATTCTGGAACACGTGGCGCGTTTTCGTGAACATCGAATGCGAGGCCCAGTCCACGCCTTCGCCGCCCATCTGAATCAGGCCGGTGGTGTCGCGCTCCATCCACGACGCCATGAAGTGGCAGCCGATACCTGCATGCGCGATCGAACCTTCCGGCACTTTCGTCGACGTGTTGTGCGGGCAGCCCGAGCAGAAGTACGGCGTGCGCTTCACGCTGTCCGCGGCGTTCGAGAGAATATGCGGCGCGACCAGATCGACCACGCGGTCGCGGCGGTCCAGCGCCGGCTTGTGCTTCGCGAGCCAGTCCGCGAACACCGGCAGAATGCGCGAGGGCCGCAATTCACCGAGCGACGACAGCAGCAGCGTGCCGTCTTCCGCGTTTTTGCCGACCACGATCGGCCGCGTGCCTTGCGTGCGGTTGTACAGATAGTCTTTGATCTGCTGTTCGATGACCGGGCCTTTTTCCTCGATCACCAGCACTTCGGACAAACCGGAGACGAACGCGTCGATCCGCGTCATCTCCAGCGGAAACGACAGGCCGACCTTGTAGATCCGCACGCCGGCCGCTTCCAGATCCGCGACCGTCAGATCGAGGCGGCGCAGCGTTTCCATCAGGTCCAGATGCGCCTTGCCGCAGGTCACGATCCCCACGTTCGCGTGCGGGCTCGGTGCGATCCATTTGTCGATGCTGTTCACGCGCGCGAAGTGGCGCACCGCGTCGAGCTTCGCGTGCATCCGCGATTCGATGGTCAGGCTCGGCAGGTCCGGCCAGCGGTTATGCAGGCCGCCGGCGGGCGTGGCGAAATCTTGCGGAACGGCCCACTCGGTTTGCAGCGCGTCGAGATCGACCGTCGAGCCCGATTCGACCGTTTCAGAGATCGCCTTGTAGCCGACCCACGCGCCCGAGAAGCGCGACATTGCCCAGCCGTACAGGCCGAATTCGAGCATGTCGGCGATATTCGACGGATTCACCACCGGCATATGCCATGCCATCAGCGCGAAGTCGCTCTGATGCGGCATCGACGACGACACGCAGCCGTGGTCGTCGCCCGCCACTACCAGCACGCCGCCATGCGGCGACGAACCGTACGCGTTGCCGTGCTTGAGCGCGTCGCCCGCGCGGTCCACGCCCGGGCCCTTGCCGTACCACATCGCGAACACGCCGTCGACGGTGCGCTCCGGATCCGATTCCACCCGCTGCGTGCCGAGCACGGCGGTGCCGCCGAGTTCTTCGTTGATTGCGGGCAAAAAGCGAATATCACTCGCCGCGAGTAGTTTTTTCGCTTTCCACAACTGCTGGTCGACCATGCCGAGCGGCGAGCCTCGATAGCCGCTGATAAAGCCGGCGGTGTTCATGTCGCGCGCCTTGTCGGCGGCGCGCTGCATCAACACCAGCCGCACCAGGGCCTGCGTGCCGGTCAGGAAGATCCGGCCACGCGTCGCGGTGAGGTTGTCGGACAGCTTGTAGTCGGCGAGAGCGGGCGTGCCGTCGATGGGCAGGCGAGCGGTCATGGGTGAGTCTCCAATATTTGCATCCGCGCGCGGTGGTGGGGACCACGGAGGTGACGCAGCGAAAGAGACTCTATTTTTTAGCGCCGATTAGAGTGAATTTTTTCTAGTTTGATGAGCATGCGACGAATGGGCGAGACGAGCCGCGCGTTTTAATGAAGTTTTGAGGTGGATCTTCCACGCGGCTAGCGGATTCGGGTATGCCCTGGTGCGTTTGAGCGGTGCTCAATACCCCGTCCAGACGGCCAACGCCAGTGCACCGCCCGACAGCAGCAACAGCACGACGAACAACGGCAGGATGAAGCGCAGCCACTGGCCGAAGCCCACGCGCGCGGTGGCGAGATAGGCGAGCAGCATGCCCGAGGTGGGCGTCACCATGTTGGTCAAACCGCCGCCGAGCACGAACGCGAGCACGGAGGTCTGGCCGCTCACGCCGGACAACTGCGCGATCGGCCCGATGATCGGCATGCTGACGGCGGCCTTGCCCGATACCGAAGGAATGAAGACGTCGAGCACCATCTGCACGGCCATCAAGCCGTTGGCGACCCACACGGCGGATTGGCCGCGCGCGAGGCGCGTGAAGTGATCGATCAGCGTGTCGAGCACGAGGCTGTTCTGCAGAATCAGTTCGACCGATGCCGCGAGTCCGATCAGCAGTCCGGCGAGAATCATGCTCTTCATCCCGTCGACGAACGCGTCGGCCGCGCTGCGCGAATCGAGCCGGCCCACCACCGCCGTGACGATGCTGATGAACACGTAGAACGCGGACAACTCCACGTTGCCCCAATGCAGGTTGCGCGTGCCGATCACCAGCATCGCGGCGGCGACGCTCAGCACCAGCAGCGTCGCTTTGTGGCGGCGCGAGAGCCGCGCTTGCGGATGTGCTTCGAGACTCGCGCGCGCAGCGTCCAGCCGGTAGCCGCTCAACCGCACATGCGCGAGCAGGTACAGAATGCCGAGCGTCATGAACACGACGAACACGCCGATCCGCATGCCGATGCCGCTAAACAGCGGCACGCCGACGATCGGCTGCGCGACCGCGAGCGAGAGCGGATTGGTCACCGAGGCGATATAGCCGATCTTCGCCGCGATCGCCACGAGCGCGACCGCGAACAGATTCGACAGCCCGAGGCGGCGCGTGAGGACCATCACCATCGGAATGATCACGAGGTATTCGGAGATGAAGCCGAGCAGCGTGCTGCCGAGCCCGATCAGCAGCATTAACAGCGGCGCGAGCACGTAGACGTTGCCGGCGGTGAGCTGCAACAGCCGGTCGATGCCCGCGTCCACCACGCCGGTTTTGCGCATCACGCCGAACATACCGCCGACGAACATCACCATGAAAATCAGCGGCGCGTTCTTGATCAAGCCGTTCGGCACCGCGACGAAGGCGGACACCAGACTGGCCGGCGCGGCCTGATCCGCCGTGCTTTTGCTGACGCCCGGCGCGACCAGCGTGGCGAGGCTGTGGCTCTTCGGCACGACGTGATAGGTGCCCGGCACGACCAGTTTGTCGTGGCGCTCGAATTGGCCGGCGTCTATCAGGTAGGTCATGGCCACGGCGGCGAGCAGCACCCAGATCATCATCACGACCGGGTGCAGCATCTTGCCGTGCGGTTTCTTTTCTTCTTCACCGGCGCCGTTTCCGGAATGCCGGTCGTGCGGATGATCGTCGTCGGCGGTGACGGGCACGGCGGGGGCGAGCGTGGTCATATGGGGATCCTGTGCGCTTACGCCGGTTGTGCAGTCGCTTGCGGCGCGGTGTAGCCGAGTTCGGCGGAAATCGTGCGGCTGCAGGCCTGCAGACGTTCGAGGTAATCGGGAATCTCGATCCGGCTGATGCGCATTTCCGGCCCCGACACGCTGATCGCGGCCACGGCCTCGCCGCTCATATCGCGCACCGGCACCGAAATCGCGACGGCGCCCGCCGTCACTTCGCCCACGCTCACTGCGTAGCCTTTACGCGCGATCGCATCCAGTTCGTCGACGAGCTTCATCAGATCGGGCGGCTGCGGCAGTTTCTTCAGACGCGCGAGGTATTCGGTCTTCACCGCGTCCGGCGCGAACGCCAGCAGAATCCGGCCCGACGCGCCGCTATTGAGCGAGCGGCGATTGCCGACCGCGCCGATGGTGCGCATCTCATGCGTGCTTTCGCAACGCGCGACGCACACCGTCTCCAACCCCTCGCGCACCCGCAGCACGACGTTTTCGTTGATCGCCTGGTTGAGCACGAGCATGTGCTTCTGCGCCGAGCGCACCAGCGTGTTCTGCTGCGCGGCGGCGACGCCGATCACGAAAGCCTGCGGCCCGAGCGAGTAGGTCGACGCGCGCGTGTCCTGCACGACGAAGCGATGCAATTCGAGCGTACACAGCATCCGGTACGCACGCGATTTGTTGATGCCGAGTTGATTGGCGAGTTCGGTGACGCCCAGACCCGGATGTTCGGCGACATGGCTGAGCAGCTTCAGCGCGCTGTCGACGGAATCGACGATGTAGTTCACGGTGATTCCTTCATTGCGCCGCGCGCGGCGCGGCTAGTTGCGTGCGCACGTAATCGGCGAGCGCGGCGACGAAGGCGTCGAGCGCGCGTTTGAGCGTGTCGAAGCCGGCGTGTTTGACGAACGCGGCTTCGTCCATATACAGCCCGCGATTCAGTTCGATCTGGATGCTGTGGCGGCGTCGTGCCGGATCGCTGACGGCGGTGAGCAGGTCGCCGCCCTGATACGGCTCGTTCACCTGCACGCGATATCCGGCGTGGCTGAAGTAGTCGGCGACCCACTGCGTGAAGGCCGGGTCGGCGGTGCTGCCGAGGCGGTCGCTGATCACGAAGTCGGGGCGCGCGGCGCCCGCGTCGACGTTCATTTCGTTGCCGCGCGATTTCATCGAGTGACAGTCGACGTGCCACAACGCGCCGTGCTCCGCGACCGCGCGTTCAGCGGCGGCGGCGAGCGCCGCGCGATACGGGAGGTAGTACGCGTCGATTCGATGCCGCACTTCGGCCACGGAGAGCTTGCGGTCGTACATCGGCAGGTTCGGCAACGCGTCGCGGCGGATCAGACCCATGCCGCGCAGCGTGTACTTCTCCGGCGCGAGCGGTTCGGGCCACGGCTCGCTGAGCAACTGCGCGTCGATGTCGCCGATCGCGCGGTTCGGGTCGATATACGCGCGCGGGAAATGCGCGCCGATCAGCACGCCGCCTTGCTCGGGCACGGCGCCCCACAACTCGTCGACGAAGGCGTCCCACGAACTGTGGATCGCGGACAGCGGCGCGCAGGCGCCGAAGTCGGCCGGCAGCGCGATGCCGCTATGCGGCGAATCGAACAGGATCGGCAGCCGGGCGCCGGCAGGTTCGGCGACGAAGAACGGCGCGGAAGGAGGCACGGAAGCAGGCGCGGCAAAAGTGTTGCTGGCGGACGTCAAAGCAAATTCCTTTCGGGTGGCCGGGGCGCCGTAAAAGGCCGTCTTGACCGGGATAAGGGTGAGTCGTGTTTTATTAAATAAAACAGCATATCAATATTTAACGACGAACCTTATTGTTGGTCAAGTGCGTCGTCAAAAGCCTTGCTATCCGGATCGTTCAATCTCGGTACCCTTCTGGGTAAGACTTTACGCCGTATTAACTGCTAAAACCCCCAGCGCCAGCCATTAGCGTCAATGCGGGCAAACCAGTATTTTTCCCGAACCTTGACCAGCCAATTTTGCATTTCGAATAATAAACGATACGTTGTTTTATTCAATAAAACATAGAGGCCGGGATGATTTATCCGATGAATAACGGCTTTGGCGTGCGAGCTCACACACTCACAACAAAGGAACGCAGATGAACAGCAAAGGTTTGGCGATGGCGCTCGCGGGCGCGGGGATCGGTGCGGTGCTATGCGGTAACGCGATGGCGCAGTCGAGCGTGACGTTGTACGGCATCGTCGACGCGGGGTTCACCTACACGAGCAACCAGAAAGGCAGCGCGACGTATCAGGCGACCGGCGGCAACGAGCAGGGCACGCGCTGGGGCATGGTGGGCACGGAAGACCTGGGCGGCGGCAACACGGCGATCTTCAAACTCGAGAACGGCTTCAACATCGAAACGGGCACGGCCAGCGCGAACGGCCGCATGTTCGGCCGGCAGGCGTGGGTCGGTTTGTCGAACCCGCGCTGGGGGACGTTCACGATGGGTCGCCAGTACAACGCCGCGCAGGATTCGCTGGCGCCGTTGCAGATCGGCGCGAGCACGTCGCTGACGCAGTACGCGCTGCATCCGTTCGATACCGACGACCTGAACAACTCGTTTCGCACCGACAACTCGGTGAAATACGTAACGCCGACGCTGGCCGGTTTCCAGGGCAACGCCATGTACGGCTTTTCCAACTCGACGAACTTTGCGGCGAACCGTAGCTGGAGCGTGGGCGGCACGTATGCACAGGGGCCGTTGCGCGCGGGCGTGGCGTATGTGGTGCTCGACAATCCGGCGCTCGACACGACCGGCGCGATTCCGTCGGACAACTACTTCACCTTCCTGAAGGGCATCACGAAGCAGCAGATCTGGGGCGCCGCCAGCACCTACGATTTCGGCAACGCGACCTTCGGCCTGTTGTACACGAGCTCGCTGTTCAATCTGCAGACGGGCGCGTCGCAGCGCTTCAATAACTACGAAGGCAGCTTCCGCTATCGCTTCACGCCGTCGGTGCTGTTCGCGCTCGGCGAGACCTACACGCAGGTTCATACGACGCAAGGCGCCACGCCGAGCTTGCATTATCTGCAGACCAGCGCGGGCGTGCAGTACTACCTGTCCAAGCGGACCGATCTGTATGTGAACGCGATCTATCAGCGGTCGTCCGCGAATGCGGTGGCGGCGATCGAGGGGATCAGCAATCCGTCGAGTTCGCGCACGCAGGTGGTGGGTGTGGTGGGGATTCGCCAGAAGTTCTGAGGGCGGGGCCGCATAACGCGTGGTCTGTGATCGGCGCAACGTAATCGGCGTAATCCGAGCGCGCTGCGCGGTTTATTAGCCTTTGGTTTTGGCCACGCTGGTCACGTTGGCCGCGAGCGGTGCGGCGTCGAGCGGCACGATCTCGTTGAAGTGCGCGTAATCGATGTGGCTCACGCCGTCCTGCTCGGTCATGATGTCGACGAAACGGTAGTGCCAGCGAATCTGATCGCAGCTCCACATGTGGCGCGCCTGCATGGTTTGCGAGGTCGATTCGTCGACGCCTTCGAGCGTCAGCACCAGCGACGTATCGCTGCCCTTGAGCGACTCGGCGGTCTCGCCGAATAGCGGGCTGCTTTCGTCGATGATGTGCATCAGGCTCCAGCCGAGTTTGAAGACCGGATGCTGATCGCGCACCAGCGTGAGGTCGTAGAGCCTGCGCAGCACAAGACCTTCGGCGGTGGTTTCCTTGCGCAGAATGCGCAGCCTGGCGTGTGCCTCGGCGATCACGTTTTGACGCGCGTTGGCTGAGCGCACCATCAGCGTCATGCGGCCGTCGAGCGGCCGGATGATCGCGTAACGGGCGAACATGATCTTGGCGTGCGGCCGTGAAAAGCGCGCGAAGATCAGCCCGGTCGCCAACGCGACGCTAGACATGCCGAAGAAGATTTCGAGCGTCGCGATCCAGTGTGCGTAGACGGTTTGCGGATGCATGTCGCCATAGCCGACGGTCGCCAGCGTCTCGACGCTGAAAAAGAACGCGCCGCCGAAACCCGACGGATACTGATTGGCGATCGGCGCTTTGCCGAGCATGTACAGGCCGGCGAACGCCGTGTTGAGCAGCAGGAACAGCACCGCGAGCGAGGCGAAGAACATCGGCCAGCGCGCCACCACCGCGCGGTGGTAGAGATCCTGCCAGAGCGGCGTCGGCATGCCGTGCGCGATGATCACGCGATCGTCGAGACGTAATTCGCGGCTGCCGCGCGCGCGGCGCTTCGGGGCGCTCTCCTTGGCGTCGCCAAGGCCGGCCATTCGGTCTGACGGTTCGGTAGCCATCACTTGCTCGTGGGATATGAAAACGCGCAAAGCGTAGCACGCCGTTTCGCGAGTGCAATGCCGCGATGCCGCAACCCTTGATCCACGTTCCGCGCACCGTTCAGGGCGGTTGGGAACGTGTTTGCCGGCCGCTTACGGAACTTACGGAAACGCCCGCGGCTTCGGAATGCCCGCGCCGTGTTCGATATCGTCGACGGCTTGCCGATGCGCCGCGGCGATCGCTTCGGTCGCGTCGCCGTAGCCGTTATCGCCGCCCACGGTCGTCCACGATTTCACCGCTTTGTCGCGATGGCGGATTTCGTATTCCGCGTCCCAGCGCGCGCCGTTGAGTTCGAGAGGGCGGACGTGTATCGAGTACACGCCGTAGAGGAAGAGCTGTTCCGCCATGATCGCCTCCAGCCGGTTGGATCAAGGTGGCGCGGCGCGCTTCGGCGCGCGCGGCGCCGGACTGCCTAGAGTTCGATGCTGCCGAGAATGCGGTGAGCGAGCGCCTTGGCTTCTTCGAGCGCTTCTTCCGGTGTCGACGAGGTGGCGTCCACTTCGTAGACCGTGGTTTCCTGATCGGCGGTGACGTCGCCTTCGTCGCGGGAGAGCGTGACCACGCCCTGCCAGGTGTCGCTTTCTACTTCTTTTATCGACGCCGTGGCGGTGTAAAGCCCTTTGGTGTAGGTGATGTCTTCCATGACGACGCTCCTTGTTCCAAAGGTTGTGGATTTTTCATCGTAGCACGATGACGGAGCGCCGGCTTTTGCGCTGGCGGCGCGCCTTGTCAGTGACAATGCGCGCCGTACAAGGCAGCAGAATTACAGCAGCGCGACGACTTCATCGAGCGTGGGTGCGTGCGCGCCGGCATGGCGGCAGGCCGCCGCGCCGGCCGCTAGCGCGAACGCCAGATGCTCGGGCCACGCACGTTGCGGCGCCGTCATCAGGCTGAACAGCAGGCCGCCGATCGACGCGTCGCCCGCGCCGACCGTGTCGACCACTTCGACGCGCGGCGGTCGCGCTTCGACCACCATCGCGCCGTCAATCAACAGGGCCGTCTCCGGTCCGCGCGTCACCAGCACGGTGGCGGCCGGATTCATGGCTTGGAGTTGTGCGAGCGCGGCGGCTTCGTCGTCGGTCTTGAACAGCAGGCGCAAATCTTCGTCGGAGACCTTGATCAGATCGGCGAGCGCGGCCATCTTGCGCAAGGTCGGCTCGTAGCCGTGTTCCATCAGATTGCGGTAGTTCGGATCGAAGCTGATCTTCACGCCTTGCGAACGCAACTGCGCCGCGAGCGCCGCCAGCGTATCGCCGAGCGGCTGACGCACGAGGCTGATGCAGCCGAAGTGCGCCCACTTCACCTGCTCGCTCCAGCCGGCCGGCAAGTGCGCCGGATCGAAGGCCAGATCGGCGCCGTTTTCGCCCATGAAAAAGTACGCGGGCGGATGCGTCTGATGCACGATCGCCAGCAACGGCGGCCGCGTCACGCGCTGCATGAAGCGCATGTCGAGCCCGGCGGCGACGCTCGCGTTCCACAACTCGTCGGAGAAATTGTCGACGCCGAGCGAGCCGGCGCAGGCGGTCGGCAAACCGAGCCGCGCGACGCAGCGCGCCACGTTCCAGCCGGCACCGCCCGGCCGCGACAGCCACTGCGAGGTGCCGGTGCGCACGAGATCGGTGAGGATGTCGCCGGCCGAGACGAACAGCGGGAATTCGTGGCTTGCGTTGCTTGTGTTGGGTTGGCTCATTTCGTGTGCTCCGCGGATTCGGATGCAGCGGCGGCCGCGCCGTCGGACAGGGCGTGCACCAGCACTTCGTAGCACGCGCCCATCGTGTGGTAGTCGGTCTTGCCGGCCGGACTCTTTTCGTCGCTGTATTTACGGTTGTCGCAGGTGAGGATGCGATACCACGCGCCGTACTTGTGATCGACGAAATGCGCCCAGCTATAGCGCCAGATCTCGTCGTACCAGTCCCAGAAACGCTCGTTGCCGGTGCGCTTGCCGAGCAGCGCGGCGGTTGCGAAGGTTTCGGCCTGGACCCAGAAATACTTGTCGTGGTCGCACACGGTGCCGTCCGGGCCGAAGCCGTAGTAGAGGCCGCCGTGATCTTCGTCCCAGGCGTGCGTCATGGCGGCGTCGAACAGTTCGACGGCGCGCGGCAACAACCACGGCAGCGGACGGAAGCGCTCGAGAATCAGCAGCAGCTTGGCCCACTCGGTTTGATGCCCCGGCTGGAAGCCCCACGGACGGAAGATGTTCGAACTGTCTTCCTCGTTGTAGTGCCAGTCGACCGACCAGTCCGAATGAAAATGCTCCCACACCAGGCCTTGCGAAAGCTTCGCCTGACGCAGCGTGATATTCGACGCGACCCGTTCGGCGCGATCCAGATAGACCAGATGGCCGGTCGCTTCATGAGCGGCGAGCAGTGCCTCGGTGGTGTGCATGTTCGCGTTCTGGCCGCGGTACGAACTGACGCGCCATTCGGGCGAAGCTTCATCGGCGTAGAGGCCGGCTGCGGCGTCCCAGAAGCGGTGCTCCATCAATTCGAAGGTCGCGCCGATCATCGGCTTCGCTTCTTCGATGCCGGCCATCGCCGCATGCGAATACGCGAGCAGCACGAATGCGAGGCCATAGCAGTGGCGCGTGGCGTCGAGCGTGCGCTTGCGGCCGTCGCGCCATTCGAGTTCCCAGTCGTAGCCTTGGTGCTGGGCGTCCCAATGCGCGTCACGCAGAAAGCGCAGACCGTGGCGCGCGTACTCGAGATGCTGCGGGTCGCCGAACTGGCGATACGCCATCGCGTAGTTGAACACGTAGCGGCAACTGCTCACCAGATGCCGCGTGGTCTTGTCGTAGATCGACCCGTCGTCGCGGAAAAAATGGAAGAAGCCGCCGCTCGGATCGAACACGTTCGGCGCGTAAAAACGCAGCGTGTCCTCTACGTGCGCGAGCAGAAACTCGCGGCTGCGGAAATCGTCGACGGACGGCGCGGCAACGCCGTTGGCGGGATGAAGCGAATCGGATTGCGTCATGGCGTTTTCACCAAAGTACTGGCACGGGCAATGAGATGGACGGGCAAACGGACTTCGAGTTCGGCAGGGGCGTCTTCGAGCAGCAACTCGACACCGCGCCGGCCGAGCGCTTCCTTGTCGACCGAGATGGTCGACAGCGGTGGCGTGGCATGCGCGGCGGCGGGAATGTCGTCGAAGCCGACGATAGCGATGTCCTCGGGTACGCGCAGACCGCGCGCGAGGCACGCGCGCAGCGCGGCGAGCGCGGCGGCGTCGTTGTAGGCAAACACCGCGTCGGGGTGCGGGCCCGGCGCGTCGAGCAACTGATGCATGGCGCGCGCGGCGCCGCTGTCGGGGTCGAGGCCGGCGTCGATCGTGACTTCCAGCGACGGATCGAACAGCAGGCCCGCTTCGAAAAACGCGCGCCGGTAACCGAGCGCGCGCTGCGCGATGCTGAAGTGCGCGAGCGAGCCGCCGATAAACGCGACACGCTTGCGCTGCTGGTCGAACAGATGCCGCATGGCGAGGGTGGCGCCGGCGGCGTTGTCGAGATTCACCGAGCGCAAGCCCGGCGCCCACAGATCGATCAGCACGAGCGGGCGCTGCATCGCGACCAGTGTGGTGAGCGTCTCGGGCTCGACGAAGCCGGCAATCGCGACCGCGTCGGGCGCGTGCAGGCGGAGTTGCTGGATCACGTCTTCGGTAGGGCCGGCGGTCAGCACCGACGGCACGATGCCGCGTTCGCGACAGGCGTCTTCGACTCCGTGCAGCACGTGCGAAAAGAACGGGCTGACGGCGAAGTTGTTGTGCTGACGGTGCAACAAAAAAGTGAGCCGGCGGATGCGCGGCCGCAATTGCGCGGCGTCATAACCGAGCTGCCGCGCTGCTTCGACGACGCGTTCGCGGGTCGCCTCGGACAACCCCGGCTGGTTCTTCAAGGCGCGTGAGACGGTGCCGATCGACACGCTGGCCGCACGGGCGACGTCGCGGATGGTTGTGGCCATCGAATGAAGCGGCCGCGAGACGGCGACCGCACGGTGTTTGAGTCCGGCGATTGTATAGTAAAACGTGCCTTAAACCGCCCGGAAAACACTCGCGCGACACCCGGAGATACCCCTGGGTGTTGACGTTGGCCCGAAATATGCTGTTTAGTAAAACTAGCTAAACAATGGCGTGAAAGGGCGCTTCTGCCCCGTTTGGTGCCTCTGCCGCCGTCTGGGTCCTTCAGTCGATGTGCGCGTGAGCGGCTTCGGCCTGGCCGCGCAGCAAGGCCAGGCTTTCGTCGGCGTCGATCAGCACGAAGCCGTTCGCTTCGCGTTTCGCGCGACGCTTGGCCACCGCCGCGACCGACGCGATTTCCTCGCTGTTGTACAGCGACGGTCCGCTGGACGGTTCGACGCGCACGCAGCCGATCGCCATCGTCACGAACGCGAAGAAGCTCGGATTGCCGCGCCGGTCTTCGCCGTGAATGCCGCCCGCGAGCCGGTCGGCCGGTGCGTAAAAACGTTGCGCGCCTTCGTTGAATGCGTGGATCGCGCGCAGCACGCGCTCCTGCCAGTCGTCGCTCTGGAACAGGATCATGAAATCGTCGCCGCCCACGTGCCCGAGAAAATCGCGGGTCGGGTCGCATACCTCGGCGAGCACCGCCGCAGCGAATTTCAGCACTTCGTCGCCTTGCCAATAACCATACTGGTCGTTGAACGGCTTGAAGTGGTTCAGATCGACGTAGCACGCGTGAAAGGCCGCGTCGTTGCCCAGCAGGCGGGCAATGTGCGAGCTGATCGGTATGTTGCCCGGCAGGAAAGTCAGCGGGTTCGCGTAGCGCGCCGCTTCGATGCGTACCTCGGTCACCGCGCGCACCAGCTTCTCGCCGGTGCCGAGGCCCGCGTACTGACCGTTTTCGGTGATGACGAAGCCGTCGGCGAGATAGCGCTGGTCGTCGCTCGCGAGGAGCTTGGCCATCTGCTCGACGGTCATCGATTTCTCGATAATCACCGGCGAAGCGTTCGCGAACTGCAGGCAAGGGCGCTTGCCGAACAGCTCGCGGTGATACGGCAACGCGTAGCGGTCCATGAAGCTGCGGCGATTGATCAGCGCGACCGGCTGGTTGTTCTCGACCACTGCCACCGCGTGCAGATCGGGCAGGCGGTTGAACAGTTCGAGCACGTCGTTGTTGGTGGCGTGACGCGGCAACGCCGGCGCATGCACCAGCATTTTCGCCGACGCCATGCCGCCCGACGGCGACGCGCTGCTCACCGCGCGCGTGGTTTCGGGGAACACGGCGATGTGATTGGCGCGCAAGGCGTCGCGGGCGTCGTCGCTCAGCTTGCGCGCCGGGTGTGCATGCGGGCGGCCGAAAAAATAGCCTTGCCCGCAGTTGATCCCCATGTCGCGCACGACGATCAGATCCGCCTCGTTCTCGATGCCCTCGGCCACCAGTTGCGCGCCGCTCGCGTTGGCGAAATGCTGCATGGCGCGCACGGCCTCGAACTTGAGCGGATCGCTCGCAATGTCGTGGATGAAGAAGCGGTCGATCTTCACGATGTCCGGTTGCAGCCGCACCCACAGATTCATGCTGGCGTTGGCGGTGCCGTAATCGTCGAGCGCGAATTGCGCGCCAGCCGCGCGCAGCGTCGATATCACCGGCAGGAAGCTGCCGACGTCGGGAATCGAGCTCTGTTCAGTCAACTCGATCACGAGCCGCTGTGGATCGACGCCGCGGTGCCGTAGCAAAGCGAGTGTGTCGTCGCGCGCTTCGGCGAGTTGACGCATCGCGCCCGCGCTGAAATTGAGGAACAGCTTGCCGTCGTAATCGAGCTTCGCGAAGGCTTCGATGCAGGCGCGCGCGGCGGCCTGTTCCAGCGCGATCGCGCAGCCTTCTGCGAGCGCTTGCGAGAACAGGGCGAACGGCGTTTCGAGTGGCGTGCCCGCCGGACCGCGAATCAAACCTTCGTAGCCGAGGATCGCGCCGTCGTCGAAATCGATGATCGGCTGGAATACAGCGAACAGATCACGCCGGGCGATCAACTCCTCGATGCGCGGCGTGGCGGATCGGGAGGGCGAGCGAAGTTGCATGGCAGTAGGCGTAGCAAGAGACGCACGGCTTATCGGCGCGGCCGGCGCAGAGTTAAGTGAATTTTTAGTGACGCGACGCACTGGCGTGGTGCGCGTCCTGGATGCCAGGACGAGTCGGGTTTTAGGCCCGGCCAGGACTCGTCTTATGCCATCTGGCTGAGGCGACAGCGACGGCGTTTGCGCGTGAAATAACAAAAAAGCCGCACGAGGCGGCTTTCTTCGAATCACGCTCAGGGAGGGCGCTTATGAATGTCCTGTTTGCATTGCGCGCGTATTTACCGCCGGGCCATGGCGGCGGCGGATCCTTCGCGCGCGGCGGCGCGGGTTTCGCCGCTGGTGTCGCGAGCGCCCCAGCGCTGCGCGAGCGCGGCGCACACCATCAGCTGGATCTGGTGGAACAGCATCAGCGGCAACACCACGGCGCCCACCGCATGCGAGGAGAAGATCACCTTGGCCATCGGCACGCCGGCGGCGAGGCTTTTCTTCGACCCGCAGAAGATGATGGTGATCTGGTCGGCGCGGTTAAAGCCGAGCCGCTTGCTGACGAAGATCGTCACGGCCAGCGCCAGCGCGAGCAGCACCACGTTGATCAGCAGCAGGCCGCCGAGCGCGGACAGCGGAATCTGATGCCACAGGCCTTCGTTCACCGCTTCGCTGAACGCGCCGTACACCACCAGCAGGATGGAGCCCTGGTCCACGAACTTCAGCACGCCGCGATGACGCTCGATCCACTTGCCGATCAGCGGGCGCAGCAACTGCCCGGCCACGAACGGCACCAGCAGTTGCAGCACGATGTTGCCCACCGTGTGCCAAGGCGAACTGCCGCCCGCCGCCTGATTGGTGACGACGACACTGACGAGCGCGGGCGTGATGAAGATGCCGAGGAGACTCGAGGCCGACGCGCTACACACAGCGGCCGGCACATTGCCCTTTGCAATGGAGGTAAACGCGATCGACGACTGAACTGTAGAAGGCAGCGTGCAGAGGAAGAGGACCCCCGCATAGAGCGCCGGCGTGACAAGTGGCGAAAGCAGCGGCTTCATCGCGAGGCCGAGCAGCGGAAACAGCGCGAAGGTACTGAGCAGCACGACCAGGTGAAGCCGCCAATGCGTCGCACCCGCAACAATCGCTTCGCGTGACAGCTTCGCGCCGTGCAGGAAGAACAGCAGGCCGACCGCCACGTTCGTCAACCAGTTGAAGCCGACGGCGGCCTGCCCGTGAACCGGCAGCAAGCTGGCAAGGATCACCGTGCCGACGAGGCATAAGGTGAAATTGTCGGGAAGCAGTTTCGGGCGAGCCATGGCGGAATCTCAATTCGGTGACGCGGATGCGGACAATGCGCGGGAGGCGCGCGCGAAGGCCCGCCCCTAGCTGTGGCAAAAGGCTATTGTTATTTTATATCGATTAAAAATGCAAATTCATTTGCCGAATCGATTAATGAGAAAGGCGCATCAACACGACGGAGCGGTGAGTGTTGGGCCGGCGTTGGTCATCACGTTTTCAGTATTGGCGACGTACCCGCTTTGGTCCATGCCGTTTTTGACAATCGGGCCGAAAAAAACGGCTCGGATTCGTCATACGCAAGGCCGTTGCGGGCCTTCGGCAAAGCCTTGTGAGCAAGCGGTTTCAAGGCCGCGGCGCAAGGGTTGTGTCGTAGAAAAACGTCGCAGTAACAAGGTGTTACATCCGCGGCGGAGGCCTAACACTTTTTGGCTCGACACCCTCTGCCGCCACCCATAAATTACGGTTCAAAGGCCGTCGGGATACGTCGTGCTGCGATAGAAACGCAGCGCTCGCGCCAGTCCCAAAACCAGTCCATCGCAGCTCGAACGGTGGACTCCAGGCAAGTCTTCGGGCATGTGAGTCATCAGGTGGACGGGTTGTCGAGAACGAAGCACTGGGCGTTGGGCGCGGTTATCGCCGCGCTGTGCTCGTTCGCCTATGCGAAAGCGCCGGGCGCGCCGCACTTTGGCGGCGGTGGTTATTCGCATGTCGCCGCGAACCACGCCATGCGGGGTGAGACGCGGGGCGGCGGCCGCTACGACGGTATGCCGGCCGAAAGGCCGACTTCCGCCCGTAACCTTGCGGTTGATCGCAACGCGGGCTTGCCACGCGGCGGCGCGAACTTCGCAGGCCGTAATGGCGGCAACAACGGTTTTGGCGTCTATAACCCGGGCATGCGCCGCGTTGCTGGTCCGGCGGGTTATCCCGGCGAAGGCCGCGGCGGCATGCAGTACGCCGGCGCCATTACGCCGGTCAGCGCCGAATCGCGTGGCGTGCCGCGGCCACCGGCCAATGCGCCGGTTCGCGCGGGTTCGATTCGTGCCGACGTCGCCCGCTATAACGAAGAGCGCGGTTCGGGACGCGGCATGCCGCGCCAAGGCGAGGATCCGCGTCAACCGGAAGGCTCGCCCTATCGCAACTAGTGGGCGTTAGCCGCGTCGTCGGGTTCGACTACGCACGGCGCGCCACTGCCGTTCAACGCCCTCAACGCCCTTCAGTACGCGTCGGCTAATACGCCATCGCATTTGGCCTGATCGTTTCTCCCGGCTTTCAAGTCGCCTGCTTTATCTCTGCGTACCACCCCCATCCATTCAGCCGCCGTCAATGTGACGTTTCGACGCCACACTTTTTTGAAAACACCCGGCGGTAATTCTCCTGTTGTCGTCAAATTTCATCGTTTCTGCGGCGCTGCGTCATTCGCATGTCATTTGATGCGTTATCGCTGCTCCGGACGTAGCGTTGGCGGTGTTTTGCGCGTCGCAGCAAAAATGGCCGGGGCAGGACCGAAGCGTTAATCGGCGCAGCTTTATCAGACCGATATTCGACAAAACTAACCAGACCGATATACCGGCAATAACCAGCGATATTTTTGTCCATAAAAATGGTCCGCAAAGATGGTCCCGCCCAGATTGGCTCGACGATCGAACGGACAACAACAAATGGTTCGCGCGAGCTCCCCCTTTCGCACAGCCACACCCTTTTGACAAAGACAGGAGAACCCATGAATACAAGCATCAGCAGTGCGCTGAAGACCACCCTCAAGGCCACTGCGTGCGCCGCTCTGTTGGCCAGCGCATCGGCTGCCTTTGCGCAATCGAGCGTGCAGCTTTACGGTCAGGTCGACGAATGGGTCGGCTCGCAGAAATTCCCGAACGGCAAGAGCGCTGCGGAAGTGTCCGGCGGCGGTATGTCGACGTCGTACTGGGGCTTGAAGGGGGCGGAAGATCTGGGCAATGGCTACAAGGCGATCTTCACGATCGAAGGCTTCTTCCTCGCGCAGAACGGCCAGTACGGCCGCTTCACCGGCGACACGATGTTTTCGCGTAACGCGTATGTGGGTATCGAATCGCCGTACGGCACGATCACGGCCGGCCGTCTGACGACGCCGCTGTTCATCTCGACGATTCTGTTCAACCCGTTCGTCGACTCGTACGAATTCTCGCCGATGGTGTGGCACACGTACCTCGGCCTCGGCACGTTCCCGACCTACAACACCGACCAGGGCGTGACGGGCGATTCCGGCTGGAGCAACGCGGTGTCGTACTCGTCGCCGAACTTCAACGGCCTGAGCGCGACGGCCATGTACTCGCTCGGTAACACGACCGAGAACGGCGCGAAGAAGTGGAGCGGCCAGGTGCTGTATTTCCACGGCCCGTTCGCGGCGACGGCGGTGTACCAGTACGTGAACTTCAACAACGTGCCGAGCGACCTCGGCAGCTTTGCGGCGTCGGGCGTTCCCGGCCTGAAGAGCCAGAGCGTCGCGCAAGTCGGCGCCTCGTACGACCTCAAGTTCGTGAAATTCTTCGGCCAGTACATGTACACGTACAACGACCAGCAAATCACGAGCTGGCACGTGAACACGGCGCAGGGCGGCGCGTCGGTGCCGGTCGGTCCGGGCACGGTGATGGCGTCGTACGCTTATTCGCGCGACGGCGGCGGTCTCGACCAGACCCGTCAGACGGCTGCGCTCGGCTACGACTACCCGCTGTCCAAGCGTACGGACGTGTACGCCGCCTACATGTACGACCACATCACCAACCAGTCGAGCGGCAACACGTACGGCGTCGGTCTGCGCGCGAAGTTCTAAGCGCTTTACCGCAAGGCCCGTACGACCCGCGCGGCGCGCCTACGCAACGCAGACCGCTGCGCGACGTTCCAGACCGGTGGCATGGGCAAAGCCCGCTTTCTTCGGAAAGCGGGCTTTTTTCCTTTCTGGCGAGGCGCGCGTGGTGTCGACGACGTCTTTGCTCACCAGTTTTTTATAAACCCGGCAGAATGGCGTCGATTGATTCCTCAAGCGAGCGATTGAGATGGATACCCTCGTCAGCATGAAAGTGTTCCGCCATGTGGTGGAGGTCGGCAGCTTTGTCGGCGCGGCGGAACGGATGGAGATGTCGGCGGCGATGGCCAGCAAGCATGTGATGCACCTCGAGCAGCAGCTCGGCGCGCGTCTGCTGAACCGCACCACGCGGCGCGTCGCGCCCACCGAGGCGGGCCGCGAATACTACGAGCGCCTGAGCCAGGTGCTCACCGAACTGGAGGAAGCCGAGCAGGTGGTCGGCGCGGCGAGTGTCGTGCCGCAAGGGCGCTTGCGGGTGTCGTCGCTATCGGCGTTTGGCTTGAGCCACGTGATGGCCGCCGTGGCCGACTACGCCGCGCACTATCCGCAGGTCACCGTCGACATCACCTTGTCCGACCGCGTGGTCGAGCTGATCGACGAAGGCTTCGACGTCGCGATCCGGGCCTCGCCGAGCGGGCTGAAGTCGTCGTCGCTGATCGCGCGGCAGATTGCGACCGCGCACCTTGTGCTATGCGCTTCGCCGGCCTATCTGAAGCGGCATGGCACGCCGAAGACGGTCGCCGAGCTGGCGCGCCACAACTATCTGCAATACGCGGGCGTCTCGACGCTCGAACTCGCGACTGCATCCGGCGATGCGTCGCCGCGCGTGCGCTTGTCGGGCAATCTGATCGTCAACCATCTGGAGGCGCAGCGCGTGATCGTGCTGCAAGGGGCGGGCATCGCGATGCTCGGCACCGAGGTGATCGGCGACGATCTGGCCACTGGGCGTCTGGTGCCGCTGCTGGTGGACGAAGTGCCGCCGCGCGAACTGCCGATCCACGTGGTCTACGCGAGCCGGCGGCATCTGTCGGCCAAGGTGCGATCGTTCGTCGACTTTCTGGCCGAGCGGTTCGCGAACGAGTCGTTGTGGCCATCGCTGGAGCAGATCAAGGCGATGGCCGTACGTTGATTCGCAGCGGCGCCCCGCCCGGCGGCAGATGAAACGATTAGCGCGCGATCCCCAGCCGCGCCTTCGCGTCGTCGTATTCCTTCGACAGGCGCTGCACCAGTTCGCCGACGCTCGGCACGTCGTCCATCAAGCCGACGCCCTGGCCTGCGCCCCAGATGTCTTTCCACGCCTTCGCCTTGTCGCTGGCGAAGTTCATCGCGGTCTTGTCCGATTCCGGCAGCGCGTCCGGGTCGAGCCCCGCGTTGACGATACTTTCGCGGATGTAGTTGCCGTGCACGCCGGTGAACAGGTTCGTGTAGATGATGTCCGACGCGGTGGAGTTGACGATAGCCTGCTTGTAGCTCTCGACCGCGTGCGCCTCTTTGGTCGCGATGAAGCGCGTGCCCATGTATGCGAGGTCCGCGCCCATGGCCTGAGCGGCGAGGATCGAGCCGCCGTTGGCGATCGAACCCGACAGGATGATCGGGCCGTCGAACATGCGCCGCACTTCGCCGACCAGCGCGAACGGCGAGGTCGTGCCCGCATGGCCGCCGGCGCCGGAGGCCACCAGGATCAGACCGTCGACGCCCGCTTCGAGCGCCTTCTGCGCGTGCCGCAGATTGATCACGTCATGCAGCACGATGCCGCCGTAGCTATGCACCGCATCGACGATTTCACGCGACGGCGCACGCAGGCTCGTGATGAAGATGGGGATCTTGTGGTCGACGCACACGCGCACGTCGTGTTCGAGCCGCGTATTCGATTGATGAACGATCTGGTTGACGGCGATCGGCCCGATGATCGCATCCGGATGGGCGGCCTTGTGCTCGGCGAGTTGCGTCTGAATCTGCGTGAGCCATTCGTCGAGCAATTCGGCCGGGCGCGCGTTCAACGCGGGAAACGAACCGACGATACCGGCCTTACATTGAGCCAATACCAGTTCGGGATAGCTGACGATAAACATCGGCGAGGCAACGACGGGCAGCGCGAGTTTTTGCAGAACGGCGGGCAATGCCATGATGCGAGTCTCCAGTTTTGATCGGACCGGTACGGCGTTCGCGCGTCCGGCGTGTACGAGTTTAGCGGCACATGGCACGCATTGCGCCGAGACGGGGCGGCGCGATTTTGCCACCGTCTTGCCGCCGTCTCACCGCGCATGCGCGATACGACACGTGCCGCCCGACAATTAAAGAACGATCGTTCGATTATAGGCGATGCCTGTCGCTCGAGTACTGCAGGTCTGTTTAGAACAGTTGGAAGGAGAGTTCAGGTTCTACGCTTGCGTGGGCTAACCCACCTCGCGTGGACACATTGGGCTCCTACAATGCGTTGACTCGTAATGACAAGAGAGACGCCATGGCCTTCGAGAATTTCACGCCCTTTCGCGTCGCCGTGGGCGATGTCGATATTTTCGGAGTGAAGGGCGGAGCGGGGCCGCCTCTTCTGTTGCTGCACGGCCATCCGCAGTCGCATCTGATCTGGGCGCGTTGCGCTGAGCAACTGGCTGAGCACTTCACCGTGATCGCCACCGATCTGCGTGGCTACGGCGCATCGGGTAAGCCGCCGAGCGACGCCGTTCACACGCCGTATTCCAAACGCACGATGGCGGCCGATCAGGTTGCCGTGATGCGGCATTTCGGCTTCGAACGTTTTCTGGTGTGTGCGCATGATCGTGGCGCGCGGGTCGCGCATCGGATGGCGCTGGATCATGCCGATGCGGTCGAGCGTTTGATGCTGCTCGATATTGCGCCGACGCTTGCGATGTACGAGGCGACTGATCGCACGTTCGCGACGCTTTATTTCCACTGGTTTTTTCTGATTCAGCCGGAGCCGTTGCCTGAGACGCTGATCGGTGCCGATCCGGCCGCTTATGTCGATGCGGTGATGGGGAGCCGTCATGCAGGGCTCGCGGCGTTCGATCCTGCCTCGCTCGAGGCTTATCGTTTGGCGCTCGCGCAGCCAGGTGCTGTCCATGCTATGTGCGAGGATTATCGGGCGTCGGCGAGTATCGATCTCGAGCATGATCGCGCCGATGTTGAGCGCGGGCATAAGATTGGGTGTCCGCTGCGCGTGCTTTGGGGGGATAAGGGCGTCATTGAGAAATGCTTCGATGCGCTGGGGGAGTGGCGGCACGTGGCGCGGGATGTCAGTGGCAGGGCGCTTTCTTGTGGGCACTATATTCCCGAGGAGGCCTCGGAAGAGCTCGTTGCCGAGATGCTGGCCTTCTTCGAAGCGGTCGAACAGTAACTTGCTTTGGGCGGTGCCACGACCCTTCACCCAAGCGGCGGCAGCCTCCTCGCCACCGTCGTAGCCTTAACAATCGCGGTGCTAGTCTCCGCCCGCTCGGTAACCTTCGCCAGGATCCCATCGAGCTGCTCGATCGAATGCAGATACAAGCGACAAATAAAACAATCATCCCCCGTCACCTTGTCGCATTCGACGAACTCCGGAATCCGTCGAATCACCTCCTCCACCAGATGCAACTGACCAGGCAACGGCTTCACCCGCACAATCGCCTGCAACGTGTAACCAAGAGCCCGCGGATCGATCTGCACGGTGAAGCGTTCAATCACCCCCTGCGCCTCGAGCCTGCGCACGCGTTCCGCCGTGCTCGGCGCTGACAGCCCAATCAGACGAGCCAGTTCACTAACCGGCTGGCGAGCGTCTTCGGCAAGCGCGGCGAGCAGCGCGCGATCCGTATCATCGAGCGGAGTCGGCGCGGATGACGAAAGGCGTTTTGACATGATGACCTTCGATTATTAGGTTTCGTCGTGAGAAGTCTTTAGTTTAGCCATGTATTCAGCCAATCAGATTAATTACACTGCTTGGCATGCAGGTATCCCATAGAAATTCGAGGATCGAATCATGGCGTCAAACGAAACCCGCCGCGGGGCCGCGGAGATGACGATGGCAATGCTGATGTCCGGCACCATCGGCTGGCTGGTGGTGTCGTCGCAGCAGAATCCGTTCAACGTGGTGTTCTTCCGCTGCATCTTCGGCGGCGCGACGCTCGCCCTCGTGTGCGCGGTACTAGGTCTCTTCAGGCGCAAACTCTTTTCGTGGAAGATGCTCGCGCTCGCCCTGCTCGGCGGCGCCGCGATCGTCATCAACTGGGTGTTGCTGTTCGCGGCGTATTCGCGCGCGTCGATCTCGATGGCGACCGCCGTCTATAACACCCAGCCGTTCATGCTGGTCGCGCTCGGCGCGCTGGTGTTCCGCGAACGTGTCAGCGCGTCGACCGTCGCGTGGCTGGTGATCGCGTTCATCGGCCTCGTGTTCGTCGTGAAGGTCGAGCCGGCCGTGCTGGCGGTACCGGGGCAATACCTGACCGGCGTCGCGTACGCGGTCGGCGCGGCGGCCATGTACGCGGTGTCGTCGATCATCACGAAGCGGTTGAAGGGCACGCCGCCGCATCTGATCGCGCTGATTCAGGTGTCGCTCGGCGTGCTGATGCTCGCCCCATTCGTGCATTTCGACGCGCTGCCGACCCGCGGCGTGCAGTGGCTCGAATTGATCGTGCTCGGCATTGTGAATACCGGCCTCATGTACGTGCTGCTGTACGGCGCGATCCAGAAGCTGCCGACTTCGATGACCGGTGCGCTGTCCTTCATCTATCCGGTGGTCGCGATCATCGTCGATCGGGTTGCGTTCGGGCAGACGCTCGCGTGGATTCAGGTGCTCGGCGCGGTGCTGATTCTGCTGGCCGCCGCAGGCGTCAATCTGGGCTGGCGGATCGTGCCGCAGAAACGTTTGTCGTCAACCTGATCGATGTCGTGGCGCGACAATCACCGGCAATGCTACGGATTCCAGATTAAGCGTATGGCCTGATTATTCATATCGAAAGGCTAATACGTGCTAAAGCCGTTGACTACGTAGCGCCGTAACGCCGCGCGTATGCCACTTTAAAACGCCCCGTCAACCTTCTGTAGGGAAATCACCAATGCGGACAAAAATGCGCCACGCGTATCATTCACCCAGACGCTGATCACGTCCGACAGAATTTCCGCCGCTCGCCTTGTTGTTCAGGTCGAGCGGTTTTCTTTTTGTGCCAACGGTTTTGAATCCCGCGCAAAGATCCGCTCGCCCTCCACCTCCAGCGGCCCATTCTTCGCCGCGAGTTCCTCGACGATTCCTTTCAGCAACGCGGGCCATGCGCCACCCGGCGCGAGCATCGCCGCCGCCGCACGCATCACCTCAGCGCTATCCACCATCCGCACTAGTGCATCAAAGGTCATCACGCGGACTTCAAGCAGCTTGAACACGATCAACACCTTCAGCGCATTCTTCGCATTGCGCGTGGGATCGGCGCGCAACCAGGCAACACGCGAGAACGCGCGTTCAAGCGCCTGTTCGACATTCGTGAACGGCGCACCGTGGCCCGGAATCACGACACGCACGTCGAGTTTCGCAATCGCTTCGAGCACCGCCTGTTCTTCGGCGAATCCGCTTTCGCCTTCCAGTTCCGGAAAGATCACGCCGAAGCCGTTCTCCCACAGCGCGTCCGCGCTGATCAGGATGCGTTCGTCCGCGCAGTAGAGCATCAGCGAATGCGGATCGTGTCCGGGCGCGCCGAGCACCTGCCAGTCGAGCGCGCCGAGTCGCAGTCGCGTACCGGCCGTCATCGTGCCAGTGAAATCGAAACGCTCGCAGGTCTGGCCGGTGGCGCGAAACGTCAGACGGGTTTCGTCCCAGTCGCGCACGACATCGGCCTCGGAAGCCGGAATGACCGTGCGGCACGGCCACGCCGCCTGCAACTGCGCATTGCCGCCGCAGTGGTCCGAATGCAGATGCGTGTTGACGATCAGATCAAGCGGCCGCGTGCCGAGCGCTTGCCGCACCAGCGCGACCGTCTGCGCCGCGTGGCTTGCATAGCCGGTATCGACGAGCGCGGCGCACGTGTCATCAACCAGCAGCACGTTATTCGACGACAACCAGCCGCGTTCGAAAACCCGCATCGATTCCGGTAGCGCGATCATGATGTGCCCGCATGGGTTGGTACGTCCGCTTCGGGCTTCGGCATCACGAGAATGGTCGACGTGCCGATCAACATGACGTCGCCGCGCTGATTCACGACCGTTCCGTCGAGATGCGTCAGATCGCCATTCAGGCTCGCTTTCCAGTAGGCATCGCGCACGCGCCAGTTGATCGTGAGCGCATCAGTCGCGTGGACGGCTTTCTTGAGTTTGATATCGAACTCGAGCCCGAGAGGTTGTGCGTAGGTCGAAAAATGCGTCGCCAGTAAGGCCATGAAATGCGCGGTCGGTTGCGTGCCGGATGCGATCAAGCCGCCGAAGCGGCTCTGCGCGGCATACGCTTCGTCGTGATGCAGCGGGTTGAAATCGTTGACGAGCGCGGCGAACGATTTCACCGATTGCGCCGACAGTTCGAGCGTCGCGCTGAACGTCTCGCCGATCGTGACGATACGCGGCGCGGGCTTCATCGCCGCTCCTTCGCGTGCTTCGCCATGAACTCCACGTGGCGTACTTCGATCGCACTCCAGACCGCGCGTTTCGCGTCGTCGTCGAACAGCGACCAGCCGGCGATTTCGTCGATGGTGCGCAGGCAGCCCTCGCACCAGCCGGTCGACTTGTCCATTCTGCACACGCTGATGCACGGCGACATCACGCTACCGTCCTCGTCTTCGATATCGTTGCCGGCCGTCATCGCGTCACGCGGTCTCGCGCAGCGCCACGTCGACCACCGGCGCGCCCGTCAGCGCGACCAACTCCTGCGCCGTCAGATTGAACACCGCATGCGGATGCCCCGCCGCGGCCCACAGGCTGTCGAGTTCAAGCAGATCGGCGTCGATCAGCGTGACCGGTTTGACAGCGTGTCCGATCGGGCAGACGCCGCCGATCGCATAGCCGGTTTGTTCACGGACGAACTTCGCGTCCGCGCGGCCGATCTCGCCGACTTGCGCGGCGACTTTCTGTTCGTCGACGCGATTCGCGCCGCTTGCAACCACCAGCACCGGCGCGTCGTCTTTACGGCGGCGAAACAGGATCGACTTGGCGATCTGCGCGACCGAGCAGCCGAGTCCCGCAGCGGCTTCAGCGGAAGTCTTGCCGGTTTCCGGCAGCATCACGATTCGGCCCGCGTGGCCGCGTTCGCGCAACAGCAGGGCAACACGGCGTGCCGATTCCGGCAGCGCGGCGAGATCGTCGGAGTCGAAGGAAGCGTGATCCGTCATCGTTTCGGGTCCTGAGAAATGGGCAACAGTAAGGGGTAATGGCGCGGGCAACATTAAGCGCCGAAAAACGCGCGCCGAAACTCAGACGCAATTGCCCGCTTCGCTGCGCGCCTTGGCGAGCAGCGCTTTACCGGCGCGCGACACGTTCGGCTTGCCGATCGACGTCGAGATGAAATCGCCGATCGCCACGACTTGCGCGAGGTCGATACCGGTCTCGATGCCGAGGCCGTTCATCAGGTACAGCACGTCTTCGGTCGCGACGTTGCCGGTCGCGCCCTTCGCGTACGGACAACCGCCGAGCCCCGCAACCGACGCGTGATAGATCTCGATGCCTTCCTGCAGCGCGGCGTAGATATTCGCGAGTGCCTGGCCGTAGGTGTCGTGGAAGTGGCCGGACAGACGTTCGCGCGGAAACACGCGGGTCACGGCTTCGAACACTTCGCGCGTGCGTTTGGGCGTGCCGACGCCGATCGTGTCGGCGATATCGATCTCGTCGCAGCCGAGCGCCGCGAAGCGTTCGACCACATCGACCACGGACGCCACCGGCACCTCGCCCTGATACGGGCAGCCGAGCGCGCACGACACGCTGCCGCGAATCCGCAGGCCGTGCTCCTTGGCCGCCTGCGCGACTGGCGCGAAGCGGTCGATGCTTTCCGCGATGCTGCAATTGATGTTCTTCTGCGAGAACGCTTCGCTGGCGGCGCCGAAGATCACGATTTCGTCGGCTCGTGCCGCGAGCGCGCCTTCGAAGCCGCGCAGGTTCGGCGTGAGCACCGAGTAGATCGTGCCCGGATGGCGCGCGATGCCGGCCATCACATCGGCGCCGTCGGCCATTTGCGGGACCCATTTCGGCGACACGAACGAGGCCGCTTCGACATTGCGGAAGCCTGCCGCCGACAACCGGTTGATCAGTTCGATCTTGGTTGCGGTGGCGACGAATTCTTTTTCGTTCTGCAGTCCGTCACGCGGACCGACTTCGACGATTTTGACTTGCTGGGGTAAGGCCATGATTGTCTCCTTTCGACCCGAGCTAGCGGCTTGGCGCTGACTCGGGTCCCATGCAATTAAGTTGCGAGCCGCGCGAGGCGGCGCTCCTAAAATTGGCTTCGATGATGTCCGTGTTCAATATCCGCGTTCGAGATTCACCACGCCACCGACCGTATCACCACGCGCCAGCGCTTTGATCTTGCGCGCGACCTGCTCGACGCTTTCCGAGCGCAGCGTCAGCGCGGACACGTGCGGCGTGATCGTGATCCGCGGTTCGCGCCAGAACAGATGATCGGCCGGCAGCGGCTCCTCGCGGAACACGTCGAGCGTCGCGGCGGTAAGTTGACCGCTGCCTAATGCGTCGAGCAGATCCTGTTCGACCAGATGCCCGCCGCGCGCGACGTTGATCAGATATGCGCCGCGCGCGAGCTTCGAGAAAGTGCGCGCGTTCAGCACATCGCCGGTTTCCGGTGTGTGGGGCAGCAGGTTCACCAGCACTTTGACGCCATCGAGAAACGCGTCGAATTGCGCATCACCGGCGAAAGTCGTGATGCCGTCGATTTGCCGCGCACTGCGACTATAACCACGCACCGGTAACCCGAAGCCCGCGAGCGTTTGCGCGACATGCGAGCCGAGCACACCGAGCCCGAGCACGCCGACCGTGAACGTCTCACGCGGATGCGGCTCCAGCACTTGCCAGCGGCGTTCGCCTTGCAGCGTCTGATAGTCGTCGAAGCGACGCAAGTAGCGCAGCACCGCGTGCGTCACGTACTCGGTCATTTGCAGCGCCATGCCGGAATCTTCGAGCCGGATCAATTGCGCATTGCGCGGCAGCGTGCCGGGTTGCGCGTGTTCGAGCCCGAGGATCGCGTCGACGCCCGCGCCGAGATTCAAAATCGCGCGCAGATCGTCGCGGCCGGCCAGCATCTCGCGCGGCGGCCGCCACACGACCGCGAAGTCGGCCGGCGCGGTATCGCCCGGCTGCCATTCGCGCAGATCCGCTTCGGGCAGCGCGCGGGCGAAGTCGTGCAGCCACTCGGCGGCGTCGGCATGCGTCATGTAGAAGAGGACTTTCATACGGTCGGGCAGGTCCCTGCGTAGTCGGATCGATTGACGGGGAGGGCCCCGCCGCGCGGCAGCACTACGCGCGTTGCATCGGTCGACGCTTGCGGCATGGGAGTCTCCTCCTTTTATGGATAGGCTTCATTCTACTTTTTCGACGCGAACCGCGCGCGTTTGCGTACGGGCGTGCGGTTTCGGCCGCGCTGGCGCACGGAGGGGCCACATTCGGCGGCGCGAGTGTTCATGCCGCTGCGCCTGCGTTCGCCCCCGCATTTGCGCCATAACCAAAGCACAAAAACTTGGTTCACCCACGCCGGGTCGGGCGGGACAATACTTTCCCGGATTCCCGCTGCGAGGGACAGACATGCTTTCATGCATCAAATCGACGTGGCCGCCGCGGCTCGTGACCGTTCCCGGCCTGCACGGTAGCGAAGGCGCGCACTGGCAAACCTGGCTCGAACGGCAGTTCGCGCGCTCGCTGCGCGTCGAGCAGGCCGACTGGGAAGCACCGAACGTCGCACGCTGGGCGCAGTCGCTGCGCGATCTGCTGGCGCGCGAGCGCGGGCCGTTCGTGCTGGCCGCGCACAGCTTCGGTTGCCTTGCGACCGCGCACGCGTTGCAGCAGGCGTCGTATGCGAACGATGTGGTCGGCGTGCTGTTCGTCGCGCCCGCCAGTCCGGAGAAATTCGCCTTCGCGGGACCGTTCGATGCGCGCCGTCTCGGCGTGCCGTCCATTCTGATCGGCAGCGAAACCGATCCGTGGATGTCGCTCGCCGGTTCGCGCGAACTCGCGCAGCGTTTCGGCAGCGCGTTCGTCAATCTCGGCGACGTCGGGCATATCAACACCGCGGCCGGCTTCGGTCCGTGGCCGCGCGCCAAGTATTTTGTAGACACGCTGGTGCATTGCGCGGCGCCGCTGCGCTTTCGCGAGGACACGTTCGAGGCTGCGCAGCACGCGTTCGTTTGAGCATTGCGATGGCGCTTAGCGTCGCCGCGTTATGTCCGACTTCGGCCCGGACGAACCAGTAAGCAATCCGTTAGAATCCCGCTTCACGCCGCGCGCTCGTGCGGCCACAGGTTTTCATCATCGATAGGCGGGGACAAGATGGCAGGCAACACGGGGACATCGCGCTGGCTCGCAGCCGGCATGACGGCAATCACGCTTGCGATGGGCGGCATCTCGACGGCGCAAGCCGACACGTCGCTGCTCAACGTGTCGTACGACGTGACGCGCGAGTTGTATAAGGACATCAACGCCGGCTTTATCGCGGCGTACAAGCAGAAGAGCGGCGAGACCGTGTCGGTGCGTCAGTCGCATGGCGCGTCGAGCGCGCAGGCGCTGTCGGTACTGCAAGGCCTGCAGGCCGACGTGGTGACGATGAACCAGCCGAACGATATCGACCTGCTCGCCGAGAAGGGCCAACTGGTACCGGCCAACTGGCGCGCGCGTCTGCCGAACGACAGCGCGCCGTACACCACCACGATGGTGTTCCTCGTGCATAAGGGCAACCCGAAGCACATCAAGGACTGGGACGATCTCGCGAAGCCCGGTGTGCAAGTGGTGATCGCCAACCCGAAGACCTCGGGCAACGGACGCTATTCGTATCTCGCCGCATGGGGTTATCGCAAGCAGCACGGCGGTACGGATGCGCAGGCGCTCGACTTCGAAAAGGCGATCTTCAAGAATGTGCCGGTGCTCGACACGGGCGGCCGGGGCGCGACGACCACCTTCACGCAACGCGGCATCGGCGACGTGCTGGTGACGTTCGAAAACGAAGTGTCGCTGATCGATAGCGGCGTGGGCGCGGGCAATTTCGAAGCGGTGTATCCGTCGGTGAGTTTGCTGGCGGCGCCGCCGGTGTCGATCGTCGACAAGGTGGTCGATAAGCGCGGCACACGCAAGGAAGCGCAGGCGTATCTTGACTACCTGTGGTCGCCGGCTGCACAGGAAATCATCGCGCAGCATCATCTGCGTCCGCGTGACAAGGACGTGCTGGCGAAGCACGCAGCCGAGTTCAAACCGATCAAAACCTTCACCGTCGAAGAGATGTTCGGTAGCTGGCAGAAAGCGCAGCAAACTCACTTCTCCGATGGCGGGACGTTCGATCAGATCATCGTCGACAAGAAGTAATTAGCGGTTCTGGAAACACAAAGGGCGCCTCGATATAAATCGATGCGCCCTTTTTATTGCACGCGGTTTATCGCGCGTGCTGCATCAACTCACCGCATTCAACAATGCTCAGTTCGGCGCGGCATGCTTGTCGCAGCTATGCTCGCAGCCGCTTTGATCCACCGGCATTTGCTGCGAGGCCTCGGCGCTAATGCCCAGACGTTCCAGCAGCTTGCGGTCGGCTTCTGCTTGCGGATTGCTCGTGGTCAGCAATTGATCGCCGTAGAAAATCGAGTTCGCCCCAGCGAGGAAGCACAGCGCCTGCAACGCTTCATCCATCTGCTCACGGCCGGCCGACAAACGCACCATCGCCTTCGGCATCGTGATACGCGCCACCGCAATCGTGCGCACGAATTCGAACGGATCGATCGGTTCGGTGCCGGTCAGCGGCGTGCCTTCCACCTGCACCAGATTGTTGATAGGCACCGATTCCGGATACGGCTCCATGTTCGCCAGTTGCGTGATCAGCCCAGCGCGTTCGCGACGCGATTCACCCAGTCCGACGATCCCGCCGCAACACACGTTGATGCCTGCATCGCGCACGCGTTCGAGCGTGTCGAGACGGTCCTGATACGTGCGCGTCGAAATGATCTGCCCGTAGAACTCCGGCGACGTATCGAGGTTGTGGTTGTAGTAGTCGAGGCCCGCGTCGCGCAGCCCTTGCGCCTGGTGCGTTTCGAGCATACCGAGCGTGACGCAGGTTTCGAGGCCCATCGCCTTCACGCCGCGGATCATGTCCTTGATCGGTTCGAGGTGACGGTCCTTCGGGTTACGCCACGCAGCGCCCATGCAAAAACGTGTCGCGCCGTTTTCCTTGGCGACCTTCGCGGCGGCGAGCACTTCGTCGACCGGCATCAGCTTGTCGGCCTGCAGGCCCGTGTCGTGATGCACCGACTGCGGACAGTACGCGCAATCTTCTTCGCAGCCGCCGGTCTTGATCGACAGCAGCGTCGACAGTTGCACGGTGTTCGCGTCGAAGTGCTCGCGATGCGTTTGCTGCGCGCGGAACATCAGGTCGTTGAACGGCAGTTCGTACAGCGCGACGATGTCGGCGACGCGCCAGCGCGCCAGTTGTTTGGCGCCTTCGGCGGCGTTGTTGTTGGCGGCGGCCGTGTCGGCTGGCGTCGAAGCGATGTTCAGTTGCGTCATATCGTCAATCCTCGTGGATAGATGTGTGTGGGGATCAGCGCTGCGTGTGACGCAGCGTCTGCAAAAGTCGGTCGATGTCGAGTTGGTCCGCCGCGAGGTCGGGCGAAGCCGGGCTCAGATGCGGCACGATGCCGAGCAACGGGGCGTCGTACGCGCGAGCAAGCTGCTCGCGGATCGAGGCGATGTTTTCGTCGGGGAACGTCATGTCCGGATCGACGCGATTCGCGACCCAGCCCGCGAGCGTGAGTCCGCGCGCGGCGATGGCTTCGGCGGTAAGCAGCGCATGGCTGATGCAGCCGAGGCGCATGCCGACCACCAGCACGACCGGCAGCTTCAGTGCGACGGCGAGATCGGCGGTGTCTTCGGTGGCGGTCAGCGGCACGCGAAAACCGCCGACGCCTTCGACGACGACGATCTCCGCGCGCTGCAATGCCTGCGCGTGACAGCCGACGATATGGCCGAGATCGAACGTGACGTTTTCCAACGCGGCCGCGATGTGCGGCGCGGCCGGTTCCTTCAGCAGATACGGCGTGCGCATGTCGGGCGGCAGCAGCACGTTCGACGCGGCGTCGAGTTGGTCCGCGTCTTCGTTGTGCAGCACGCCGTTCACTTCGAACGCGCCGGCGGCGATCGGCTTCATCGCGGCGGCTTGCAAACCCGCGCGCACGAACCCGCGCAACAGGGCCGACGAAACGAAGGTCTTGCCGATTTCCGTATCGGTGCCGGTGACGAACACGGACAGCGCGTTGTGATTCAGGCTACTCATGCCGCTTTCGCTCCGAGCTGTTGCAAGCCCGCATCGAGCCGGTCCAGATCCGCCATCGAATGCGCGGCCGACAGCGAAATGCGCAGGCGCGACGTACCGACGGGCACGGTTGGCGGACGGATCGCCGGCACCCACAGACCGGCGCGGTCGAGCGTGGCCGCGATATCGAGCGTCGCGTCGTTCTCGCCGATGATCAGCGGTTGCACGGCGGTGTGCGAATCGACGGGAAGCCACGGCGTTGCTTTCAGCATCGCGCGCGTGCGTTTGATCAGTTGCTGGAGATGCGCGCGTCGCGTGTCGCCTTCTTCGCCGCCGATAATCCGCAGGCTTGCCGACACCGCATGCGCGGCCGCCGGCACCGACGCCGTGGTGAAGATGTACGGACGCGCGCGTTGCACGAGCCACTCAATCACGGTCTCATGCGCGACGACGAACGCGCCCGAGACGCCCGCCGCTTTACCGAGCGTGCCGATCGAAATCAGATTCGGCGAGCGCAGCGCGGCTTGCGCGACCGCGCCGCGGCCTTGCGGGCCGAGCACGCCGAAGCCGTGCGCGTCGTCGACGATCAGCCACGCGCCGTGCTGTTCCGCGAGCGCGAGCAGACGCGTCAGCGGCGCGACGTCGCCGTCCATGCTGAAGACGGTGTCCGACACGATCACCTTGATCTCCGCGTCCGATGCTTCGAGCAACGCGCTCAACGTGTCCATATCGCAGTGCGGATAGATCTGCACATCGGCGCGCGACAGCCGCGCGCCGTCGATCAGCGAAGCGTGATTCAGCTCATCCGAGAACAGCGTCGTGCCGCGGCCCGCGAGCGCGGTGAGCGTCGCGAGGTTCGCCATGTAGCCGGTGCTGAAGTAGAGCGCGCGCGCATTGTCGACGAAGCCGCCGACGAATGCCGCGAGGTCGTCTTCGAGTTGCGCATGCGCACGCGAGTGGCCGCCGAGCAGATGCGAACCGCCGCTGCCCGCGCCGTAGCGCTGCGCGCCTTCGGCGATGGCCGCGATCAACTGCGGATGCGCGGCGAGGCCGAGATAGTCGTTACTGGCGAAGCCGATGATCGCGCGGCCGTCGACGGTCATGTGTGCCGCGCATGCCGTGTCCGCGATGCGGCGACGGCGACGCAGGCCGCGGTCGTCGATGTCCTTCAGGCCTGCTGTGAGTGTGTCGAGCAGATGCATTAATGGGCCTCCGTGAGCGTGGCTTCGAAGGTTTCGCGCGTGCGCGAGGCGAGCAGCGCGAGTTCTTCGTCGTCGAGGATGTAGGGGGGCATCAGATACACCGTGGTCGAGATCGGGCGCAGCAGGAGTTCGCGCTGCAACGCATTCTCGAAGAAACGGCGTGAGAAGGTGCGGGCTTGCTGCGGATCGTCGATCACGGCGTCGAACGCGAAGATCGTGCCGCACTGGCGCAGATTGCGCACCTGTTTGTGATCGGCGAGCGGTGCGAGCGCGGCCTTCAGCGTCGCGGATTTTTGCGCGTTGGCGGCGAGCACGTTGTCGCTGATGAACAGGTCGAGCGTGGCGAGCGCCGCGCGGCACGCGAGCGGATTGCCGGTGTACGAGTGCGAGTGCAGGAAGCCGCGCGCGGTGTCGTCGTGATAGAAGGCCGCGTAGATTTCATCGCGCGACAGCACGATCGAGAGCGGCAGATAGCCGCCGCTGATGCCTTTCGACAGACACAGAAAGTCCGGCCATATGCCGGCTTGTTCGCACGCGAAGAACGTACCGGTGCGTCCGCAACCGACGGCGATTTCATCGGCGATCAGATGCACGCCGTACTGGTCGCACAGGGCGCGCAGTCCCGCGAGATACGACGCGTCGTGCATGGCCATGCCGGCCGCGCATTGCACGAGCGGCTCGACGATCAGCGCGGCGATTTTCGTGGCGCGCGTTTCGAACAGCGAGCGTACGTGATCGAGCGCGCGACGTGCGACGTCGGCGGCGGTTTCGCCGGGTTCTGCGCGACGCGCGTCGGGCGATGCCACGACGTGGGCGTGACGGATCAGCGGATCGTAGGCGTCCTTGAAGAGTGCGACGTCGGTGACGCCGAGCGCGCCGATGGTTTCGCCGTGATAGCTATTGGCGACGCAGACGAATTCCTGCTTGTCGGCGAAGCCTCGATTACGCCACGAGTGGAAGCTCATTTTCAGCGCGATTTCGACGGCGGATGCGCCGTCCGACGCGAAGAACGCGTGACCGAGCGTGTTGTCGGTGAGCGCGCCGAGGCGTTCCGCGAGTTCGATGGCCGGTTCGTGCGTGCAGCCGGCGAGCATGGCATGTTCGAGGGTGTCGAGCTGGTCTTTCAGGGCTGCGTTGATGCGGGGGTTGGCGTGACCGAACAGGTTGACCCACCAGGAGCTGATCGCATCCAGATAACGATGGTTGGCGCGGTCGTAGAGCCACGCGCCTTGACCACGCGCGACGGGGACGAGCGGCAGGCGCTCGTGGTGCTTCATCTGGGTGCAGGGGTGCCAGACGGCGCGCAGGCTGCGGGCGACCCAGTCGTCAGGGTTTGTGGTGGTGGGTTCTGCGGGCTTGTTCAATGCGGTGCTCCGGGGTGCTGGTTTGCTGCTGGTTTTGCGCTGCGCGTGGGGTTTTGGGTTGACGCGCGGGGTTGAGATTAGCGGTTTCTTTCGTGCTGCGCACCAGGGGGTGTGGGGGGTGTTTTTGCCTGCGGCGCTGGGGTTCGGCGACGTTTTCTGCAGGTCGGGTGCTTTGGTTTCAAAAGGTCGCTAATCGGCGGAGTTGACGACGGCAAAGTAGTTGGACCTTGTGGGCGGGAATTTGATGGCTAGGTGGTTTTTTTGGGGCCGCGTGGCGGGTTTGGGGGTGGTTGCTTTGGCCTTTCCTTGAGTTCACGGTGGTCTATTAGCGTTGCCCCTGTGCGGGGCGGCACCTACTTTTCTTTGCCTGCCCTCCATGTCAGCCTAGTTGTCGCGTCGCCCGAACCGATTGATGTAAAGATGGAGGGCGGACAGCGAAAGGAAGATGCAACGCTATTCAGCAGAGACGCGGGAATGGGTAGTCCAACAGATGATGCCGCCGTTCAATCGTGCGGTCATCGAGCTGGCGGGAGCGACGGGCATCACGACGGTGACGCTACGCGCCTGGCGGCAGAGCGCAAGACAGGCTGGGGAATTCATGCCGGGTAATGGCAAGACAAGCGATCAATGGTCGAGCGCCGACAAGTTCAGGGTGGTGCTGGAGACGGCGTCGCTGAGCGAGGTGGAGACTTCAGAGTACTGCCGCAGGAAGGGCATCTATCCGGAGCAGATCCGGCAGTGGCGCGAGGCGTGCGAGCAGGCCAACCCGCCGGAGGTAAAACTCACGCTGGCCCAGCGCCTGGAAGTGAAGGCCCAGCAGAAACGCATCCGTGAACTGGAGCGTCAACTCAAGCGCGCCGATGCGGCACGTGCGGAGGCGGCGGCGTTGCTGAACCTGCGAAAAAAAGCCGACGCGATCTGGGGCAAGGAAGAGGAAGACTGATCAGCCGCCCGGATCGCGATGAAGCCATGCAGTTGATCGACGAAGCGGTGCAGCAGGGGGCGCGCCGTGCCCTTGCGTGTGAGCAGTTGGGGATCAGCGTGCGCAGCGTGCAGCGCTGGCGCGAAACGCGGCAGGATGGCCGGACGCTGGCCATCCGGGAGGCGCCGCCGAACCGGCTGACTGAGGCCGAGCGTGAGGCCGTGCTGGAGGTGGCCAACCGCCCGGGTTATGCGAGTCTGACGCCCCACCAGATCGTGCCGAAACTGGCTGATGAGGGCGTGTATATCGCGTCCGAATCGACGTTCTACCGGATCCTGAAAGCAGCCGGTCAGGGGCAGCGTCGCGGTCGCGCGCAGGCCCCACAACGACGCACGCTCACGACGCATTGCGCCACCGGCCCGAACCAGGTGTGGTGCTGGGATATCACGTGGATGCCCAGCACGGTGCGGGGGCGCTACTTCTACTGGTACATGATGAAGGACATCTACAGCCGCAAGCTGGTGATGAACGAGGTGTGGGAGCAGGAGTCGGCCGAGCACGCGGGCGTGCTGCTGGCCAAGGGGTGTCTGCGCGAAGGCATTGCCGGTCGTCCGCTGGTGCTGCACTCGGATAACGGCAGTGCGATGAAGGGCGCCACGATGCGCGCGGCCATGATTGATCTGGGCGTGCAGCCTTCATTCAGCCGGCCGCGCGTGAGCAACGACAACGCGTTTGCCGAGTCGCTGTTCCGCACGGCGAAGTATTGTCCGATGTGGCCCGAGCAGCCGTTTGATACGCTCGACGCTGCCCGTGTCTGGGTTCAGCGCTTTGTGCAGTGGTACAACGAGGAGCACCGTCACAGTGGCCTGAAATATGTCAGTCCGGCGCAACGGCATCGCGGCGAAGCGAACGAGCTGCTGGTCCGACGGCGTGCACTCTACCAAACCTCGCGCCAGCGCAATCCCGCACGCTGGTCAGGCGCTATCCGCAACTGGCACCTCGCGGATTCGGTCTATCTGAACCCTGAGCGAACCCAGGCTTCGGCCGACATGTATAAGCACGCAGCGTAACGGTTCACGCGACAACTACCTTGACACACACCGCCTGCCGCAAAGCAAAGTAGGCAAAAGAAAGCGGCTCAAACCGCTAACCATTAAGCGGGTCCCCCGCACAGTCACCGTAGTGGCTCATCTGGAATCCGTGCCCTCGCACATTCCACACTCGTGGCACAGCAGTCATTCTTCCGGCGGCGCTGCGCGCGCCCCAGCGGTCGTTCACACACCGCCAGCACGTGTGTATGCCCCTCGGGCTGCCGGGTGGTCTGCTCGAAACCAGGGGCTGCGCGCCGCACAGGCGAAGAGGCGCGGCGATCGAAGATCGTTAACGCTGGAAATTGCAGGTGGTTTGAAGAACAACCGCGACGGCGCGCGCAGCGCCGCCGGAAGAATGACTGCTGTGTCACTAACGCGGAATGTGCGAGGACACGGATTCCAGATGAGCCACTACGGTGACTGTGCGGGGGACCCGCTTAATGGTTAGCGGTTTGAGCCGCTTTCTTTTGCTTACTTTGCTTTGCGGCAGGCCCTCCATGTCAGCCTAGTTGTCGCGTCGCCCGAACCGATTGATGTAAAGATGGAGGGCGGACAGCGAAAGGAAGATGCAACGCTATTCAGCAGAGACGCGGGAATGGGTAGTCCAACAGATGATGCCGCCGTTCAATCGTGCGGTCATCGAGCTGGCGGGAGCGACGGGCATCACGACGGTGACGCTACGCGCCTGGCGGCAGAGCGCAAGACAGGCTGGGGAATTCATGCCGGGTAATGGCAAGACAAGCGATCAATGGTCGAGCGCCGACAAGTTCAGGGTGGTGCTGGAGACGGCGTCGCTGAGCGAGGTGGAGACTTCAGAGTACTGCCGCAGGAAGGGCATCTATCCGGAGCAGATCCGGCAGTGGCGCGAGGCGTGCGAGCAGGCCAACCCGCCGGAGGTAAAACTCACGCTGGCCCAGCGCCTGGAAGTGAAGGCCCAGCAGAAACGCATCCGTGAACTGGAGCGTCAACTCAAGCGCGCCGATGCGGCACGTGCGGAGGCGGCGGCGTTGCTGAACCTGCGAAAAAAAGCCGACGCGATCTGGGGCAAGGAAGAGGAAGACTGATCAGCCGCCCGGATCGCGATGAAGCCATGCAGTTGATCGACGAAGCGGTGCAGCAGGGGGCGCGCCGTGCCCTTGCGTGTGAGCAGTTGGGGATCAGCGTGCGCAGCGTGCAGCGCTGGCGCGAAACGCGGCAGGATGGCCGGACGCTGGCCATCCGGGAGGCGCCGCCGAACCGGCTGACTGAGGCCGAGCGTGAGGCCGTGCTGGAGGTGGCCAACCGCCCGGGTTATGCGAGTCTGACGCCCCACCAGATCGTGCCGAAACTGGCTGATGAGGGCGTGTATATCGCGTCCGAATCGACGTTCTACCGGATCCTGAAAGCAGCCGGTCAGGGGCAGCGTCGCGGTCGCGCGCAGGCCCCACAACGACGCACGCTCACGACGCATTGCGCCACCGGCCCGAACCAGGTGTGGTGCTGGGATATCACGTGGATGCCCAGCACGGTGCGGGGGCGCTACTTCTACTGGTACATGATGAAGGACATCTACAGCCGCAAGCTGGTGATGAACGAGGTGTGGGAGCAGGAGTCGGCCGAGCACGCGGGCGTGCTGCTGGCCAAGGGGTGTCTGCGCGAAGGCATTGCCGGTCGTCCGCTGGTGCTGCACTCGGATAACGGCAGTGCGATGAAGGGCGCCACGATGCGCGCGGCCATGATTGATCTGGGCGTGCAGCCTTCATTCAGCCGGCCGCGCGTGAGCAACGACAACGCGTTTGCCGAGTCGCTGTTCCGCACGGCGAAGTATTGTCCGATGTGGCCCGAGCAGCCGTTTGATACGCTCGACGCTGCCCGTGTCTGGGTTCAGCGCTTTGTGCAGTGGTACAACGAGGAGCACCGTCACAGTGGCCTGAAATATGTCAGTCCGGCGCAACGGCATCGCGGCGAAGCGAACGAGCTGCTGGTCCGACGGCGTGCACTCTACCAAACCTCGCGCCAGCGCAATCCCGCACGCTGGTCAGGCGCTATCCGCAACTGGCACCTCGCGGATTCGGTCTATCTGAACCCTGAGCGAACCCAGGCTTCGGCCGACATGTATAAGCACGCAGCGTAACGGTTCACGCGACAACTACCTTGACACACACCGCAGGCAAAGAAAAGTGAGTGCCGCCCCGCACAGGGGCAACGCTAATAGACCACCGTGACATCAAGGAAAGGCCAACCGTGACATCAAGGAAAGGCCAAAAAACCCAGACAACCAGAAGCACCGCTTAGGCCACTCCCTCATTCCCGACTAGCAATAGCCCGCCGCGCGTCAGCGCCAGAACCCGCCCCAGAACCATCACCACCACTAGCCGTCTGCGAAGACCGATCCCCCCAAACAACGGAGTTATCCACCGCATACAACCGACAAGGCGCGACGCTCTGCTTCTGACAATTAGCCACAGCAACCGAATTAGGATCATCCCCACCTTCAGCCCACGACCACGCCCCAGAATCCGAAACAGCAAAAGCCCGACTCGGATACTGATGCAAGAAATTCCGATACCCATTCCGTCCAGCTTCATCGACATAAGGCACGGAATCGACCGCATCAACCGCAGCAAACCCACTCGCCTTAGGCGCAGAAGGATCCTCGACCCGATACTGCACGCCCGTCGGCATCCCAACCTGCGCAAGGAACGCCTCGACCGCCGGCCACCACACATGCACGCCGTCACGATCGCCAACCAGCCGATGCGCGTCGTTCTTGTAGTTGCCGAAATCCACCATCTTCGCGCTCGCGCCATGCGCGCCATACGCGGCATACATGCCCGCCACCAGCGGCGCATTCCACACCGAATCGTTATCGCCGTACATCCACAGCGATGGCACGCGGGTCTTCTCACCGTACGTGCCGAACGCGCGCGTCAGATTGCCCTGCCAGTCCTTGCACGCATCCTGCCGCAAACCACCCGAGAAATTGATCAACGCCCGCACACCCGGCGCAGCCTCAGGGCCGTACGCCATCGTCGCCAAGCCGCCATGCGACGTGCCGGCCACCACGATATGCGACGCGTCCACATACGGCTGCTTCGACATGAAATTGATCGTCGCGGCTACGTCCCCAGCCTGGCCGACGCCGTTGTGCTCGACATCGCAACCGTCCTGCTGATAAACGCCATCCGAATGGCCAAAGCCCTGACGGTTCGGCGCGACCACCACGTAGCCGCGGCGCACGAATTCGCGTGCGAAAGGCAGCGGGTCGCTGCGTTCCTGCGTACGCGGATCGCCGGGAATTTTGCCGTGGTTGAAAACGATCATCGGGAACGGGCCTGCGCCGTCCGGTTTGTAAATCGTCGTTTCGAGCGTGACCGAGCCGGCAGCGTCGACCGGTACGCGAATGATCTGTTCGTTCAGGCCCGCGGTGGGCAAATAGACATCGTCGTCGAGGGCAATGCGCGGCACGTGCGCGCGGGTCAAGGGCCCAGCCTGGGTGTCGGCGAGCGGGTCGGCATGCGCGAGTGCAACCGCGCACGTGGCCGTTGCACACATCACCGCACACTTCGTCAGAATCTTGCTGAACACCATTGACGCACCTGCCTCAAAATTCTGCCCTGAACACCGTGGCGTTTGTCTGTCGAATTCGTCGCTGACAGTTGCCTTTCAGCTTGTTTCGACACACAACAACACACTCGCGTACGTCATGCGCCAGGCGCATGCACGCTAATCGAGATCGCACGGGATGAACCCAAACGGCCGACGCGACCCCACGCGCCGATGATGAGCGCCACGGTTGCTGCCGGAAACTGCCGCCGAACCCACACTGTCTGGTGCCCGGCAGAGCGTCCTGCGCATTTTGCGGAGCGGTATGGACCCTCTCTCGCAACGTGACGTCATGAAGCTACGACCTCATCCTGGCACGACAATTTTGTTTTGTGCAATCAAGGAGAACCCGCGACGAAAAAATTGCCGCACGCCAATCGGCCCGCCAAAGGCCGCGAAACGCAGGCCTCGCGGGTATCTGGCTGTGCGAAGCAATACGAGCCGTCGCGTGTGTTGTCGTGCTGAGCCAACACGAAAAAAAGGCCCTCATACAGGGGCCCTATGTGAACACGGTGAAATAAACGCCGCTGCGCCGCGTAAGGCGCTGAAAGGTTACGGACTATTCGCTGACGTCGCCGTCGACATAACGCCAACGGCCATCCTCGCCGCGGCTAAAGCGGCTCAGTTCGTGCAGCCGATGTGCGCGTCCGCCCACCTTGTATCGTGCGATGAATTCAACGGTGGCATGACCGTCGTCAGTCTCGGCGAAAGCCTTGATCTGCAGTCCGAGCCAGCGCGGTGCATCGGGCGCGGCCGGGTCCGTGTCGAGGTCGGCGGGGCAGGTCTGCGGCGCCCAGGTGGCGCGCAGATAATCCGTTGCGCCCACAACATACGCGCTATAGCGCGAGCGCATCAGTTCAAGCGCGCGTGGCGCTGCTTCACCAGCGTCGATATACCGGCCGCAGCATTGGGCAAAGCGAGGCGCCTTGGCCCCGCTGCGTTGATCGGGAGCGGCGCCGCCGCACGGGCAGTCGACCGGTCGTTGCGTCGGCAACAATGATTTATTCATCAGACTTTCAACCTAGCCCGCGCGCGATGAGGATCTTCTGGATATCGCTGGTGCCTTCGTAGATCTGGCACACGCGCACGTCGCGGTAAATTCGTTCCACTGGGAAATCGCTCAGATAGCCGTAGCCGCCGTGAATCTGCAACGCGGCCGAACAGATGCGCTCCGCCGCTTCGGAGGCGAACAGCTTGGCCATCGCGGCTTCGGTGAGGCACGGCTGACCGGCGTCCTTCAACGACGCTGCGTGCCAGATCAACTGGCGCGCGGCTTCGAGTTGCGTCGCCATGTCGGCGAGACGGAATTGCACGGCCTGGTGCGAGAACAGCGGCACGCCGAAGCTCTCGCGTTCTTTGGCATAGCCCAGCGCGGCCTCGAAGGCGGCGCGCGCCATGCCGACGCTTTGCGCCGCGATACCGATGCGTCCCCCTTCGAGCCCGGACAGCGCGATTCGATAGCCTTCGCCTTCCGCGCCGATCCGGTTCGCGACCGGCACGCGGCACTCTTCGAAAACGATCTGCGCGGTGTCCGACGAATGCTGACCCAGCTTGTCTTCGACGCGCGCGACGACGTAGCCCGGGGTGTCGGTCGGTACGATGAACGCGCTGATGCCGCGCTTGCCCGCCGCCTTGTCGGTCACGGCCATGACGATCGCGACGTTGCCGTTCTTGCCGCTCGTGATGAACTGTTTGACGCCGTTCAGCACGTACGCGTCGCCGTCGCGGGTCGCGGTGGTGAGTAGCGCCGACGCGTCGGAGCCCGCTTGCGGTTCGGTCAGGCAGAACGCGCCGAGCATCTCGCCGCGCGCGAGCGGCGTCAGCCAGTCGCGTTTCTGCGCGTCGTTGCCGTAGGTGAGCAGGATGCTGCACACGGGGCAGTTGTTGACGGAGATCGCCGTCGACGTACCGCCGTCGCCGGCCGCGATTTCTTCGAGGATCAGCGCGAGCGCCAGCGCATCCATGCCGGCGCCGCCGTACGCTTCGGGCACGAGCACGCCGTAAGCGCCGAGTTCGGCGAGTTGCCGGTGCACGTCGCGCGGAAAGGTCCGCTCGCGGTCCCACGCGGCCGCGTGCGGGGTGACGGCTTCGCGCACGAAGGTGCGCAGCGCGTCGCGGACCATTGAATGATCCTGATCAAGCACCATGAATCTGTCTCCTCACCAGTCGAGCGGCGTGCCGTCGTATTGATAGAAACGGCCGTTGAAGTCTTCGTGCAGGGCCGCGGCCTGCGCGAGCACTTCGCGCATGCCGGTGACGCTGCGCGCCGGGTCGATCGCGGCCTGAGCGCCGCCCATGTCGGTGCGCACCCAGCCCGGATGCAACGAGACGCAGGTCGCGCGGCGCGCTTCGAGCGACGCGAGTTTCAGCGCGTCGTTCAAGGCCGCCTTGCTCGCGCGATACAGCCAGCCGGCCGTACCGCTCGCGTCGCCGATGCTGCCCATCTTGCTGGAGATCACCGCGAACACGCCGCCGGCCTCTTCGACGAGCGGCAGCAGGAGCGGCATCAATTGCATCGGACCGCGCACGTTGGTATGCATCACATGGTCGAAGTCTTGGGCGGAGAACGCTTCGATGCCTTCGGTGTTCGGGCCGTACACGCCCGACACTACGATCGCCGCATCGAGTCGTTCTCCATCGAGTTGTGAGCCAAGCTCGGCAATGTCTTCTTCCGAGGTGATGTCGAGCGAAAAAGTCTCGGCACCGAGCGCGTTCAATGCGTCGAGCGCGGCGCCGTCGCGCGCGGTGGCGAGCACGCGCCAGCCGCTCTTTTTGTACTGCCGGACAAACTCCTGGCCGATGCCGCGCGACGCACCGACAATCAACACTGACTTCATCGACTCACCTCGATTCTTCGAATGCCGTAACGAGTACGGCAATGAACGTCGCGAAGAACGCCGCAGCGAATGCGGCAATCCACGCGTCAAACCAGCTCAACGCCCATCGCGGTCGCTTCGCCGCCGCCGATACACAGCGTCGCGACACCACGCTTCAGGCCGCGCTTCTTCAACGCGCCGATCAGCGTGACGAGAATCCGCGCGCCCGATGCGCCGATCGGATGCCCCAGCGCGCACGCGCCGCCGTTCACGTTGACCTTCTCGTGCGGCAGATGGTGTTCCTTCATCGCGGCCATCGTCACCACGGCGAACGCTTCGTTGACTTCGAACAGATCGACTTCTTCCGCGCGCCAGCCGTTCTTCTCGAACAGCTTGCGAATCGCGCCGACCGGCGCGGTGGTGAACTTCGCCGGCTCCTGCGCGAAGGTCGAGTGGCCGACCACGCGCGCGATCGGTTCGACGCCGAGGCGCTTCGCGGTCGACTCGCGCATCATCACGAGCGCGGCGGCGCCGTCGGAAATCGACGACGAATTCGCCGCCGTCACCGTGCCGGTTTTGCTGAACGCGGGCTTGAGCGTCGGGATCTTGTCGAGGTTCGCTTTGAACGGCTGCTCGTCGTGATCGACGGTTACTTCGCCTTTGCGGCTTTCCAGTTTCACCGGCGCGATTTCCCAGTCGAACGAACCGTCTTCGTTCGCGCGCTTCGCGCGGTTGAGCGACTCGATCGCGAACGCGTCTTGCGCCTCGCGCGTGAACTCGTACGAGCCCGCGCATTCCTCGGCGAAGGTGCCCATCAGACGGCCTTTTTCGTAGGCGTCTTCGAGGCCGTCGTAGAACATGTGATCGATCACCTGGCCGTGACCCATGCGCATGCCGCCGCGCGCCTTGGGCAACAGATACGGCGCGTTCGTCATGCTCTCCATGCCGCCCGCCACGATCACATCGACGGAACCCGCGGCCAGCATGTCGTGCGCGAACATCGCCGCGCGCATGCCAGAGCCGCACATCTTGTTGACGGTCGTGCTGCCAGTGCTCAACGGCAGGTGGGCGCCCAACGCGGCCTGCCGTGCCGGTGCCTGGCCGAGGCCGGCGGGCAGCACGCAGCCCATCACCACTTCGTCGATCTGCTCGGGCTTGAGGCCCGCGCGTTGCACCGCGGCTTCGATCGCGATCGAGCCGAGTTGCGGTGCGGTCAGCGACGCGAAGTCGCCCTGGAAAGCCGCCATCGGCGTGCGGGCTACGCCCACGATGACGATCGGATCGTTCTGCGTCGGGTTCATGTTTGTCTCACTCATGCTTGCCTCACTCATGTTTAAGCTCCTTGATCACACCTTCGACGATCGCCGGCACGTCGCCGAGCCGGGCCGCGTCGTTGTCTTCCTTGTACGCACCGCCGGCCGCGACGGCCGCGATGCAATCCTTGTAGGTCGCGTCGAGCGTGGCCGCGTCGCTGATCGCCATGCCGAGGTTGCGCACCTTGCCGTCGTGCACGCCATACACCCAGCCGTGCACGGTGAGTTCCTGACCGCGCGCCCACGCGTCGTTGACGATGGTGGTGCGGCACACGTTCATCACCTGTTCGATTGTGTTCAGTTCGACCAGACGACGGTGCCGCGCTTCGCCGAGCGGCCAGTTTTCGAGCAGCGCCGCATGCTTGCTGCGCACGTCCTGCACGTGATGCAGCCAGTTGTCCGCGAGACCCACGCGCCGGCCGTGCAGCGCCGCGCCGACGCCCGAGCAGCCATAGTGGCCGACCACCATGATGTGCTTGACCTTCAGCAGATCGACGGCGAACTGAATCACCGACAGACAGTTCAGATCGGTATGCACCACCACGTTGGCGATGTTTCTGTGCACGAACACTTCACCCGGCGGCAGGCCGATGATCTGGTTCGCCGGCACGCGCGAATCGGAGCAGCCGATCCACAGGTATTCAGGTGTTTGCTGATGCGCGAGACGCGAGAAATACTCGGGGTCTTCGGACAGCTTGCGGGTGACCCACGCGTCGTTGTTGTCGAAAAGATGCGCGAGCGGGTGAGTGGGCGGATTGGCTTTCGTGTTCATGGTGTGTCTGGGCGTTTGCTCGACCGATGGACCGGCCGGTGTCGTTGCATGAGGTTCGGACGAGGCATTCAGCGCGGCATACGGCGCGGCACTCAGCGCGTGCGTTTCACGCGGCGCGCACGCTGGGTTTGTCGGCTGAAGTATCCGGTGCGGCCGGCACGGACGAAGCCGCATCGGCGAAGCGTTCCGGATAGCGCACGCTAAAGCGCACGCTGTCTTCGTACGGGAAAAAGTCGGGCAGTTCGCCTTTCAGTAGATGATCCTTGTGCCGTTGCCACAGCGCGGGACCGAAGAAATCCGCGTGATGCTGCATGAAGGAACGGCGCACGCGTGGGTCGCCGAGCAGGAACGTGCCGTACGTCTCCGGGAAAATGTCGTGCGGGCCGACCGAGTACCACGGCTCGCCCGACATTTCGTCTTCTTCGTTACGTGGCGCCGGCACCGCGCGCACGTTGCAGTCAGTCAGATATTCGATTTCGTCGTAGTCGTAAAACACCACCCGGCCGTGACGCGTCACGCCGAAGTTTTTGTACAACATGTCGCCGGGGAAGATGTTGGCCTGCATCAGTTCCTTGATCGCATTGCCGTATTCCTTGATGCCGTGCTCGACATCCTGGTCGGTGCCGTTCTGCAGGAAGAGGTTGAGCGGCACCATGCGGCGCTCGATATACATGTGGCGAATCACCAGGTTGTCGCCGTCGTATTCGATCAGCGACGGCACTTCCTTTTCGAGTTCGCGCACGAGCGCTTCATCGAGCCGCGAACGCGGTAGCGCGACGCTCGAATATTCGAGCGTGTCGGCCATGCGGCCCAAACGGTCGTGCCGTTTGACGAGCTGATACTTCTCCTTGATCTGCGCGCGCGTGGTTTCCTTCGGCGGCGGGAAGTGGTCTTTGATCAGCTTGAACACATACGGGAACGACGGCAGCGTGAACACCAGCATGACGAGCCCCTTGATGCCGGGCGCGATGATGAACTGATCGCTCGAATGCGACAGGTGATGGAGCAGGTCGCGATAGAACAGATTCTTGCCCTGCTTTTGCAGACCCACCGACGTATAGATTTCCGCCTTCGGCTTGCCCGGCATGATGGTGCCGAGAAACTCCACATACGCAGATGGCACTTCCATATCGACCAGAAAGTACGAATGCGAAAAGCTGAAGATGATCAGCAACTGGTCGCGCTTGATGAGCACGGTGTCGAGTGCGAGCACGCCGGGCTTCACATGACGCAAGGGCACCGCGAACGGCAGCAGCAGATCGCCGTTGATGATCCGTCCGACGATATACGCCGACTTGTTCCGGTAGAACAGCGACGACAGCACGTGAATCTGGAAGTTGGGCGCTTCGTCGAACACACCGAACGCGTCGTGGATGGTCTGCATCACGCAGCTCACGTCGCGTTTCAGGTCTTCGAACGGCGGCTCAAGCTGGAAATTCGTGACGACGCGCTCGAGCGTGGCGGCCAGCCCGTCTTTGCCGGGGTAATACGCGCGATACGTCGGCTTCGCGGCCGGTTCGTCGTTCTCGATGTACTCGGTCGAAATCGCCGGTCGCACGAAGATGAAGTCGTTATTGAAGTACGAGCGGTGCAGGATCTTGCAGCACACGGAATTGAAGAACGTTTCCGCGCACTCGGGCTGACGGTGCGTGGTCAGCAGGCCGATGTAGTGCAGCTTGATCTGCTGCCAGACTTCGTCGTCGATATTCTCGGCGTCGTATTCGTCTTCGAGCAGTTCGACGCATTCCTCGACGCGCTCGTCGTACGAGGTAATGCGCTCGCGTGCGAGCTTTTGCAGGCCATGCCAGTCGGCCTTTTCGAACAGCGTCTTGGCGTGGATCGCGGCGTCGCGAAAGATCCGATAGTGCCGGTCGAATCCTTCGAGCATGGTCTGCGCGACGTCAAAGCCGATTTGCGACGACAGCAGTTTGGGGAAGTGATTCATGTCGACCGTGCATTCGCCTCATGTCGTGAAGACACCCAGGATTGTATCGTCCGGGTGGGCCCGCAACGCATCGCGCCGCTCATGCGTGCCTGGTTTCGCGTGTGCCGTTCTCCAGCAGCACGCGCGCCTGAGCTTCGTACTGCGCGAGGTCTTCGAGCGTTGCGTTCAGATCTTCCAGTTGACGTTCGAGCACATCGCGATGCCGCGCCACCGTGGCGAGGAACGCGTGCAATTGCGGCACGGTGTCGGTCGGCGATTCGTACACGTCGAGCAGATCGCGAATCTCCGACAACGTAAAGCCGAGCCGTTTGCCGCGCAGCGTGAGCTTCAGGCGCGTGCGGTCGCGGGCCGAGTAGACGCGCCGCAGACCGCTCGATCCTTCACGGCTCGGCGAGAGTAAACCCTGGTCTTCGTAGAAACGGATCGCGCGCGGCGTGACGTCGAATTCCCGTGCGAGCTCGGTGATCGTGAATTGCGTGTTCATCGGGGCATTCCGTGGCCGGGCAGAAAATCGGATTGGACGATAGAATCGACGTTTACGTTATCGTCAACTTGAGTTGAGCGCAACACCCGCAGGAACCTGGTAGAAACCCGGCAGTAACCCGGCAGCAAACACGGCGCACTACGGCACGAGCGTGCCGCAACCACGCCGTCCGGCATCGCACACCTCGCCATGCCGAACGGCCGACGGAGGAAGACACCCACAATGAATGCACTCGAACATCAACTCGACTACCCGTTCAACGACACGTTGCCGGACGCAGGCCGCGCGCTGGAAGTCGCGCCCGGCGTGTTCTGGCTACGCATGCCGCTGCCGTTCGCGCTGGACCACATCAACCTCTGGCTGCTGCGCGACGAGATCGATGGTCAGCAGGGCTGGACGGTGGTGGACTGCGGCATTACGTCGGACACGATCAAGGAGAACTGGGAGACCGTGTTCGAATCGGTGCTGGACGGACTGCCGGTGTTGCGCGTGATCGTCACGCATTGCCATCCGGACCACATCGGTCTCGCGCACTGGATTTGCACGGGCGGCGACAAACAGCGCTGGGACGTGCGGCTGTGGATGACCCTCGGCGAATACATGCAGGCACGCGTGATGGCGGCCGGCGACGGCTCCAACGCGGGCGGCGACGGCGCGGCTCGACACTTCGCGCGGCACGGCGTGACGGATCAAGAGTCGCTCGACAAACTGCGCAACCGCAAGAGCTATTACGCGAGTCTGGTGCCGGCGATTCCTGGGCAGTACCGGCGTTTGCGTGAAGCCGATGGCGTGAAGATCGGCGGTAAGACATGGCATGTGGTGACGGGTTTCGGTCATTCGCCGGAGCACTGCGCGCTGCATTGCGAAGAGACCGGTGTGCTGATTTCAGGCGACATGGTGCTGCCGCGAATTTCGACGAACGTGTCGGTTTTCGATATGGAGCCGGAGGGCACGCCGCTCGCGTTGTATCTTGAATCGCTCGGCCGCTACGAGACGATGCCGGAAGACACGCTGGTGTTGCCGTCGCATGGCAAACCGTTTCGCGGCGTGCGCACGCGTATCCGGCAGTTGCGCGAGCATCACGATGCGCGCCTGGCCGAAGTGCGCGAGGCTTGCGCGGAGAAACCGCAGAGCGCCGCGGATATCGTGCCGCTCATGTTCAAGCGCCAGCTCGATATCCATCAGATGACGTTTGCGATGGGCGAGGCGCTCGCGCATTTGCATCTGCTGTGGCTTGCGGGGGAGTTGAAGCGTGAACAGGGTGGGGATGGGGTGATCCGGTTTTCGCCGGTGTGATTGACTGGCATGCGTCGATGGCTGGGAGAAAAATAAGGCGCGGTCGTTCGCGCCTTATTGATTACCCTGCCTTCCAGGGCTCGGGCGACGTCAAACTTCCGGATCGCCGCCCGACCGGTCGCGCCATTTCGACCGTTTCATTTCGTCACGACACTCGATCAAGGCATCAATCAGCCGGTCCAAAGGGAGCTTGTAGAGTATCGCGCCGTCTGGCGTCGGACCGAAAAGTTCGACCTCAAGATTGTCCAACCCTTGTTCCCGGTTGACGACAACCACGGGATCGCTGTCCAGCAAAACCTCCAATGTCACGTGCTCGTATTCGAGTGGGGCGGACGACCAGACCAGTTCTAACTTGTCCACGTTTTGTGTCTTCATCGAGGGTTCCTTGGAATACGCAGGCGAACGCTGCGACTTGGTATTCGCGTAATGATGTGGTCCCGCGCCATTTCAGGTTGACTGAGACGTCTGCGCCCAGAGCTGAAACTTCCGAAGTTCCGATCCCGACCGCCAATAGAAAAAGCCCGGCGCTTTCGCAACCGGGCTTTTTCATTCGCCTCTGAAAACCAGCAGCCCTACTGCACCGCCACCGTCCCAAAGTTCTGCCGTCCAAACGGACTCACGTGATAGCCGCTCACATTCGTGCGCGTAATCGCCGACGCGGTCGGATACCCGAGCGGAATCCACAGTGCCTGATCGTGAATGATCTGCTGCGCCTGTTCATACGCTTTCGCGCGTTTGGCCTGATCCGGCGTCGACTTGCCGTCGGCGATCAGCTTGTCCAGATCCTGATCGCAGAAGCGCGCGAAGTTGATCCCCGACTTCACCGCATTGCAGCTAAACAGCGGCGACAGATAGTTGTCCGGGTCGCCGTTGTCGCCGGCCCAGCCCATGAACAGCGAATCATGCTGGCCTTGTTTAGCCTGCTTGATCAGCTCGCCCCATTCGATCACCTTCACCTCCGCCTTCACGCCGATCTTCGCGAAGTCCGCCTGCAGCAGTTCGGCGCCGGCCTTCGGATTCGGATTCAGCACACTGCCGTTCGGACGCACCCAGATCGTCGTTTCGAAGCCGTTCGGATAGCCCGCGTCGGCGAGCAGCT